>DASQLF010000182.1:0-2986 GCA_035630135.1 Gaiellaceae bacterium | reverse complement strand
TCGGCCCCGCCGAGGTAGAAGGCGATCTCGGGACGAAACCGTCTGAGCGCCTCCGCCAGCACCAGCTCGACGCCCTCGAGATACGGCTCGTCGGTGGTGCCGTCGCGGAAGTCGAGCTCGAGGTCGCCGGCGACGCGGCGGTACGGATAGTTGGCCAACCCGTTGACGGAGACGGTGAACGCGTCCGGGTCGGCGGCCAGCAGCGCGTGCGTGCCGTCGCCCTGGTGCACGTCCAGGTCGACGACGAGCGCGCGCCGCAGGAGACCCTCTCCGCGAAGCACGCGCAGGGCGACCACGACGTCGTTGAACAGGCAGAAGCCGCGGCCCGCCGATGCCGCCGCGTGATGCGTCCCGCCGCCGAGGTTCCCGGCGCGGCCGTCCACGAGTGCCGCCCGCGCCGCGGCGATCGTCGCCCCGGTCGACCGTCGCGCTCGCTCGACGAGCGCCGGCGACCAGGGCAGGCCGAGCGCGCGCTGCTCGCGCTCGGAGAGCCCACCCGCGCGAACCTTGGCGAGGTACGACGGGTCGTGCGCCCGTTCGAGCTCGTCCCAGGTCACGGCCGCCGCATCGGTGACGGACAGCCGTGTGTCGTTCTCGATCCGCTCGCGCAGGAGCGCGTACTTCTCGAGCGGGAAGCGATGACCGTCCGGCAGCGGATAGACGTGGGTGTCGTGGGCGAAGACGCGCATCGCACACAACCGAATACCATCGAGCCCGTGGAGCGCGCCGTACATGATCGGGGCGGGTGGCCCACCGACAAACCGATCGACCGCCACGAGCACGACCTCGCCGACTGGGAGGTGCTGATGGACGCGATCGTCGGCGCGCTGGGCCGGCACGAAGTCATGAACGTCGACGAGCTGCGGCGAGCGATCGAGAGCATGGAGCCCGACGCCTACGAGCGGGCCGGCTACTACGAGCGCTGGCTCTATGCAGCCGAGACGATCCTCGCCGAGAAAGGCCTGCTCGAGCCCGGCGAGCTCGACGCGAGGCTGCACTCGTGAGCTTCGCGCCGGGAGACGCCGTGCTCGTCTGCGACCGACCGCATCCCGGTCATCACCGCACGCCGCGGTACCTCAAGGGGAGACGGGGGACGGTCGAGCGCGTGCACGAGCAGTTCCTCGATCCGGAAACGCGCGCCTACGGCGCGGACGGCGAGCCGCCGCGGCGCCTGTACCTCGTCGCGTTCGAGATGCCCGAGCTCTTCTCGGGGTACGAGGGTCGACCCGACGACCGGCTGCTCGTCGACGTGTTCGAGCACTGGCTGGAGGACGCGCCTTGACCCACGGCCACAATCACGATCACGACCACGACCCGGTCACCACCGCCGGGGAGCCGGTGACGGCCGCGCGAGTGCGCGCGCTCGAGGAACTTCTCGTCGAGAGGGGGATCGTCACGCGCGACGAGCTGCGCGAGCGCATCGACTGGCTCGTCTCACGCTCGCCGGCGGACGGCGCGCGGCTGGTCGCCCGGGCGTGGATCGACGACGACTTCAGGCAGCGGCTACTCACCGACGCCAGGGAGGCAGCACTCGAGCTCGGCCTCGACCCCGGTCCGTCACCCGTCGTCGTCGCGCTCGAGAACACGGAGACGGTGCATCACATGGTCGTCTGCACGCTCTGCTCCTGCTATCCCAGAGCTCTTCTCGGCCCGCCGCCCGACTGGTACAAGAGCCTGCCCTACCGCTCGCGGGCCGTCTCGGATCCGCGCAGCGTCCTCCGCGAGTTCGGCCTCGCGCTGGCCGACGACACCGATCTCCGCGTGGTCGACTCGACGGCGGACATGCGCTACCTCGTCGTTCCGCGTCGTCCCGTCGGAACCGACTCGCTCGACGAGGACGCTCTCGCCGCACTCGTGACGCGAGACTCGATGATCGGCGTCGCCGAGCCGCTCGAGCCGAGCGGCTAGAAGCTCCTCAGCGGCGGCCGGCCCCGTTCGCCAGGTACGCGGCCGCCTCGATGGGATCGCCGTCGAAGTGCTCCCCGCCAAGCACCTTCGCGATGCTCGGCGCCGAGCCCGAGCCCGCGATGACCACTCGTACGCGGCGCGGCAGCTCGCGCAGTGTGTTCGCGCCGAGCCCGGGATCCTTGAGCACAGCCAGCACGATCACCTCGGGAGCAACGCGGCGAGACGTGTCCACGATCGTATCCACCGGGGTGTCCGCCCCGAGGAACGTCACCCGCCAGCCCCGGTCGCGGAGGACCAGCGCCAGCACCACGAGCCCGAGATCGTGCTGCTCGCCCGAGGGTGCGGCGAGCAACGCATGGCGTCCTGTGCCACGGCCCCAGCCGCGACCGACGGCCATGAGGCGCGCGCGAATCAGGTTGCTGGCGAAGTGCTCCTGCGCGACCGTGAATTCCCCGCGCTCCCACTTCTCGCCGATTTCGCGCAGGAGGGGCAAGACGACGTCGCGGAGAAACGCCTCGAGGCTCAGCGACGCCAGCAAGCGGTCGATCGCCGCGTGCGCGGAGATGTCGTCGAAGGCCTCGAGCGCGACGCGGAGCTCGGCTATCGGCTCCGCGACCGCTGAACTGTCCCCTCGTGCGCCGGCGTCCTGCGCAACCGTCCCGAGCACCCGTCGTGACGCCTCCGCTGCCGAGAGACCGTCGGCGATCTGCTTGCGCATCGCCTCCACCCGCGAGACGTCGGCATCGGAGTACAGCCGGAACCTCCCGGGCGAGCGGTCCGGCTCGAAGAGACCGTAGCGCCGCTCCCAGGCGCGCAGGAGCTCGGGGCTGACACCGGTTCGCCTGCTGAGCTCGCCGATGCGGATGTAACCGCCCGCCACCGCGGCCGATTGTATAAGGCTTGTCCCGGGTCGGGAACGAATCTGTACGCGCTACGCCGGTCGGAGAAGCACCTCGATGGCCGTTCCGCGACCGCTGCTCGAACGCAAGGTCAGCTCCCCCTCGATCGCCTCTGCGCGCAGACGCATGTTCGTGATTCCCAGCCCGCTCGGCACAGAGGAGTCGTCGAAGCCGACGCC
>DASQLF010000181.1:0-2583 GCA_035630135.1 Gaiellaceae bacterium | reverse complement strand
GAACTCCGCGAGGATGTCCGCCGGCTCGCTCGAGGTGACGACGACAGGGTCGATGTCGAGGAATCGGAAAGACTCGAGCAGCGAGTCGGTACGCGCGCGGTTGTGCTCCCTGCGCGCCGCGACCTCGTTGCGCCGCAACCGCGCCGACGACACGCGACCGCTGCGGGGATCGCGTAACGGTACGACGATTCCCTCGACGTCCGGAAAGCTCTGCTCCCAGGTCGGATCCTGAAGGACGATCGGAACGATGTCCCACCGGTGCTCCACCGCCAGGAGCCAGATCTCCTGAGACGGCGACGGGATGAAATCGGAGAGGAGGAACACGAACGTGCCGGGCGTGACCGCGCGTGTGTGCGAGGCGAGGTGCTCGAAGGAGCGCTCGAGCCAATCGACCGGGCCGCCGTACTCCGTCGACCACAGGCGCTCGTCGCGCAGCTCGATGAGCTTCCGCTCTCCCTTCGGCTGACGCCAGTGCGGGTCGCCGTCGGCGTAGTCGAGGTAGCCGACGAATCCGCCGGCCGCGCCTGCGCTCGCGAGGATCAGCTCGACGACCGTGCGCATCGCGCCGGGCTTGTCGAGCCACGGCAGCGGCGGCGCGTAGCTCGCCATCTCCGGACGCCGGTCGCAGACGATGACGACCTTCGGCGCCTCCTCGGCGAAGCGCTCGCGGACGACGAACTCGTCCCCGCCTCGTGCGGTCGAGAGCCGCGCGGACGCTGCCCAGTCGATCGAGTCCATGTCGTCGCCCGGGCGGTACGGTCGCGAGCCGGCGACGTCCGTTCCGGATCCACGGCGCAAGCTCTTCATCGTCCCGTACGAGAGCCCGATGACTCGCCGGCGGGGAACGAGTGGGAACGAAAGACGCGCGCCGGGCACGGCGCGCTACTCGGACTCGGATCCGTGGGGTCTGACGCCGCCCTCGAACAAGGGATCCTCTTCCGATCCCGGCTGTGGCGCGAGCTCGAGGCAGCTCTGGCGAAAGCCCTCGATCGCCTCTGCCCAACCCGTCGCCCGCGCACGCGCGACGAACGCCGGGGTGAAGACGACACGATGCACGAGCACCGGCGCGAAGAGTCGCTCGATGTCCTCCGGGACCACGTAGCTGCGTCCGTCGAGCAGCGCCCATGCTCGGGCCGCGCGCTCGAGGGCCAGCGATCCGCGCACCGAGCTGCCGATGACGACCGCCTCCTGCTCGCGCGTCGCGCGCACGAGCTCGACGACCCAGCGGTGCAGGACCTCGTCGACGTAGACGTGCTGCGCCGCATCGCGCAGCTCCTGCGCCTCGTCGAGCGCGATCACGGGCTCGAGGTCGCCCAGCGGGTGACCGTAGCGCTGGTCGGACAGGATCTTCAGCTCCTGCTCGAAGCCGGGGTAGCCGAGCGCCGTGCGGAGGAAGAAGCGGTCGAGCTGCGCCTCGGGCAGCGGGAACGTGCCCTCGTACTCGATCGGGTTCTCGGTCGCGATGAGCAGGAACGGGTACGGAAGCTCGCGCGTGACGCCGTCGACCGTGACCTGGCGCTCCGCCATCGCTTCCAGCAGAGCCGACTGTGTCTTCGGCGTCGCTCTGTTGATCTCGTCGACGAGGACGACGTTGGCGAAGATCGGCCCCGCGCGGAACTCGAACTCACGCGAGCGCTGGTCGAACACGGAGAGCCCAGTGACGTCGGTCGGCTGGAGATCAGGCGTGCACTGGATCCGCTGCGGAATCGCGCCCTCGATGCTGCCGGCAATCGCTCGCGCGAGGACGGTCTTGGCGGTTCCGGGCACGTCCTCCAGGAGCACGTGGCCGTCGCAGGCGAGCGCCGTCAGGACGAGCTTGATCTCCTCGCGCTTGCCGTAGACGACGGTCTCGATGTTGTCGACGAGCCGATCCGAGATTGCCCCTGCGCGCTCGAAGCGCTCGGGCTCCGACGGGACGGCGACGACCGGCTCCACGGGGGCGATGGTAGCGGGGGTCGTATCGGGGACAGGGCTCGTCATGCCGCGCGGTATGGGGTTCTACGTCTGGCGACGAGGGTTGTTAGCGAAGGATCAGGTGAGAGCTTCGGCGCCGCCGACCACTTCCAGGATCTCCTGGGTGATCTCGGCCTGCCGTGCGCGGTTCATGCTCAGCGTCAGCGAGTCGATCAGCTCGCCGGCGTTCTTCGACGCGTTGCGCATAGCGGTCATGCGCGCGCCCTGCTCCGACGCCGTCGACTCAAGCAACGCGCGGTAGATCTGCGTCTCGAGGTACACGGGCAGCAGACGCACGAGGATCTCGTCGGGCTCCGGCTCGAAGATGAAGTCCCCACGGAGCGTGTCGGCCGCGCGCTCGTCCTCGTCGGTCTCGAGTATGTCGGCCGAGATCGGGAGCACGTCCTGCTCGGTGACCCGCTGCGTCAACGCGGAGACGTACGTGTTGTAGACGAGGACGACGCGGTCGACCTCGCCCTCCGTGAACAGCTCTGCCACGCGGTGCGCGATCGCCTGCGCGTTCTCGTACTCCGGCCGGTCCGTGAAGCCGATGTAGGCGCCCGAGAGCTCCCGTCGGCGGAACGTGAGCGTCGAGCGCCCCTTCTTGCCGACGGCGACCCAGCGCACGGC
>DASQLF010000180.1:0-8648 GCA_035630135.1 Gaiellaceae bacterium | reverse complement strand
ACGAGCACGTGCGCCGAGAGGGCGGGAAACCCGGACGTGATCGTCCACACGTGCAGGTCGTGTACCTCGACGACGCCATGGGCCGAGGCGAGCCGCCGGCCGAGTGCGGCGGCGTCGATCCCACGAGGCGTCGACTCGAGGAGGATCTCCGTCGAGTCGCGCAGGATCGACCAGGCGCTCGCGAGGATGAGGACGCCGATGAGGATGCTGACGAGCGGGTCCGCCTCCACCCAACCCGTCGTGATGATCACGATGCCGGCGATCGCGACACCGAGCGAGCCGAGAAGGTCGGCGACGACGTGCCGGAAGGCGGCCTCGACGTTCAGGCTGTGGCTGCGCGCCCGCGCCAGCACGACGCCCGCGGCCACGTTCACGGCGAGCCCGACGACCGCGATCGCGAGCATCCAGCCGCCGAGCACGTCGCCGGGATCGCGAAGCCGCATCGCGGCCTCGACGAAGATCCAGATCGAGAGCGCGACGAGCGTCACACCGTTGACCAGAGCCGCGAGGACCTCCGCCCGCTTGTAGCCGTACGAGCGCTCGGGCGTCGCCGGCTTCGTCGCGAGCCACGCGGCGACGAGCGCCAGGCCGAGCGCGACGTTGTCCGAGAGCATGTGCACAGCGTCCGCGAGCAGTGCCAGGCTGCCGGCGAAGATGCCGCCCACCACCTCCACGGCCGTGTAGGAAGCCGTGAGGACGAGCGCGACGGTGAGCGCCCGCCGACTCTCCACCCGCCCGTGGTCATGGCCGTGACCCATGCAGACGTTCTACCGAAGTTGTTTGGAGTGCAAGCCTCGGAGGCATCCTGAGTCGTGCGCTCGAGGATCCTCGCGCTCGTTCTCGTGGTCGCGCTGACCGCGGCAACCGGCGTCGTGGCACTGGCGAGCTCGACGGCGAACGGTCTGCCCTCGTCCACGAACGGCTACGCGAAGTGGCCACGTATCAACGGGAAGCCGTTCGCCAGCACCGGCCCACTCTCGAGTGCGCACGCTGGCGTGAAGAACGTCTACGCGAGCAAGCGGAAGGTCGGGAAGCGCTACCCGAACGGCACCGTCATCGTGAAGACGATTCAGCGTGGCAGGCTCAACGGCATGCCCGCCCAGGTTGCGGTCATGCGGAAGCGCGACGGGAAGTGGCGGTACGACGAGTACGAGCTCTCGGGCTCCACGTATAGGAACCTCGGGTTCTCACAGAGCCTGTGCCAGGGGTGCCACCAGATGGCGCGCGCGAACGACTACGTCTTCACGAAGAAGTAGCGCGCGCGCCAGTGCAGGGAGCTATGTCGCCGGGTACTTCTTGCGCCGGTACGTCATCCACAGCGCCATGATCCCGCCGATGATCAGGATCATGCCGATGATGATGCCGACGAAGTTCAGGAAGTACATGAACAGGATCCCGGCGATGATGAGGCCGAGGCCGACGATGTTGACGGGCAGGTTTTCCATGGCCCCACATTCGTCGCAGTCTTGCCGAATCCTCGTCCCCTGAAAGGGTTACTGAGGACGCACGCGGCGAAACGCGTCGATCGCGGCCTCGAGGTGCTCGGGCTCGAGCGCAGCCGACATCTGCACGCGGATACGTGCCGTTCCCTCCGGTACGACGGGAAAGCCGAAGCCCGTCACGAAGACGCCCTCGTCGAGGAGCCGCGCGGAGAGCGCCATCGCCTCGGAGGTCTCGCCGACGATGATCGGCACGATCGCCGCCTCGCCGTCGAGGGGCGCGTACCCCGCCTCCGCAAGCATCCCGCGGAACACCTGCGTGTTGTCGCGGAGGCGCGCGAGCAACTCCGGCTCATCGAGCATGAGCTCGATCGCGCGCAGCGCGCTGCAGGCCACGGTGGGCGGCAGGGCGTTCGAGAAGAGCTGCGGCCGCGAGCGCTGGGCGAGTACGTCGCACACCTCCTCGGAGGCGGCCACGTAGCCGCCGGCAGCTCCGCCGAGCGCCTTGCCGAGCGTGCCCGTGATCACGTCGACCTCGCCGAGCAGGCCGAAGTGCTCGACCGTCCCGCGGCCGGTCTCGCCGAGGACGCCGACACCGTGCGAGTCGTCGACGATCACGACCGCATCGTGCTCGCGCGCCAGCTCGACGATCTCCGGCAGCTTCGCGAGGTCGCCCTCCATGGAGAAGACGCCGTCCGTGATCACCAGCTTGCGCGCGTCGCGCGGCGCCGCTGCGAGCCCGTCGCGCAGCGCGTCCATGTCCGAGTGCGGGTAGATGACCTTCGACGCCGGCCGTGAGAGTCGGATCGCGTCGATGAGGCTCGCGTGGTTGAGCTCGTCGGTGAGGATCACGGTGGTCGCGTCCGTGAGGCTGGGGATGACCGCCTCGTTCGCGTTCCAGCACGAGACGTACGTGAGCGCCGCCTCGGTGCCGGAGAGATCCGCGAGCGCGCGCTCGAGCGCGAGGTGAGGCTCGAAGGTCCCGCAGATGAAGCGCACCGACGCCGTTCCCGCGCCGTAGCGCTCGAGCCCCTCGATCCCCGCGCGCACGACCTCGGGGTGCCCGGCGAGGCCGAGGTAGTTGTTCGAGGAGAGCACGATCACGTCGCCGCGCCCCTCCATCCGCACGACCGCACCCTGCGCCGACTCCAGCGTCAGGAACCGCTTGTACGTGCGCGCCTCGCGGAGCGCGTCGAGCTCGGAGCCGAGCTGACGGTCGAGGGTCTCGGTCATGGCGTCGCTCCGTTCGGTCGCAGGACGATCTTGCAGGCCTCCCCCGACTCGAGCAGTGCGAACGCCTCCTCGTAGCTCTCGAGCGGCAGCTCGGCGGTGATCAGGGGCCGGAGATCGACGACGCCGTGCTCGAGCAGCCAGCGCGTCGTGTACCACGTCTCCCAGATCTCGCGGCCGTTCACGGCGCTCACCGTGAGGTTCTTGAAGATGAGCGACTCGGCGATGTCGATCGTCGCGGGCTGCGAGGGGATGCCGAAGAGGACGACGTTGCCGCCATGGCGCACAATCCCGAACGCGTCCTCGATGGCGCGCAGCGCGCCCGACATCTCGAAGACGACGCCGAGGCCCACGCCCTCGTTCTGCTCCGTGAACCACGCGGGGACGTCCTCGACCTCGGCGACGTTCACGACCGCGTCGGCTCCCAGCTTGCGGGCGAGCTCGAGTCGGAAGGGGACGGTGTCGGATGCGAACAGCCTCCCTGCCCCGAACGCCTTCGCGATCGCGATGGTGAAGAGGCCGACCGGCCCGCAACCGAGCACCGCGACCGCCCGCCCCGCGAGATCCTGCGTCGAGGTCGCGAAGACCGCATTGCCGAACGGCTCCTGCAGGCAGGCGATCTCTGGCGGAAGCTTGGAGCGGTCGTTGCGCCACACCACGGACGCCGGCACGGAGATGTAGTCGGCGAAGCCGCCATCGCGGTCGACGCCGAGGATCTGCGTCTGCTCGCACATGTGCGCCTTGCCCGTCCGGCAGTGGAAGCAGACGCCGCAGGTCACGTGGCTCTCGGCCGAAACGAAATCGCCCTCGTCGAGGTCACGGACGGACGATCCCCGCGCGACGATCGTCCCGCACAGCTCGTGGCCGAGCGTCAGCGGTGGCTCCACGCGCTCGGACGACCACTGATCCCAGCGGCCGATGTGGAGATCGGTGCCGCAGATGGAGGCCGCCTCGACCCGGACGAGAACCTCGTCCGGGCCGGGTGTCGGTACGGGAACCTCGTCGAGCGTCAGGCCCGGCGCGGACTCGCGCTTGCGGATGGCGCGCATCGTCTCCACGGCGCGTTCATCCTGCCACGCGGGCGTTGCGGCAACCGAATCGACGGGAGCTCGCCCGCCGCGGGATGACTTACGATCGCGCGACCGTATGGAGGATCCGACCGCCGAAGAGCTCGAAGAGCAGTACGACAGCCCGCTCGAGCGTCTGCAGCTGCTCGGCGGCGACGACCAGGCGATCGCCGCGTTCCTCGACGAGATCGACGTCAAGGGCCCGCGCGACCGCGAGATGCTGCGGGAGCTCGCACGGCCCACGTCCCTGGCGCGTCCGGACCGCTTCCCGTCCGATCACCGGCGTGTCCTCGTCGCGCTCGAGAGCCTGCGCCGCCACGGGCACCACGGCGCGAGGGCCGGAGAAGAGCTCGGGCCGCTGCGGAAGCCGGTGCGCTACCTCATCGAGCTCGTCGCGCGCTACGTCGTGGTCGCGCACTGCAAGAACGTCGCGATGAATCTCCGCAACCTCTACTGGCTGCGCGAGATGCAGTCGGAGCCGGGCTCGGTCGAGCGGGAGCTGCTCCAGCCCGCGCGACTCGACGCGCAGGCGCTCGTCGAGATCGCGCGAGGCCGCGAGATCGGCGTGCCGACCTTCGTCATCGGCGGACTGCTGATCCCGGCAGGGCTGTCGGTCTGGCGCCTCGCGACCGGCACTGTGCGCGAGTGGTGGATCGCACTCCTCGCCGGCGCGATCGGAGTGCTGGTCGGGCTCCTCATCTCCTGGTTCGTCCTCCGCGGCGCAGCGCTCGCGAGCCGGCGGATCCGGCTGTCGGTCGCGCAGCCGCTCGCCGAGCTGTGGACGAGCATCGGCAACTGTGGGACACCGCCGAAGGACCAGTCTCGGCGGTTCGCGTTCGTCGCGATCACGCTCACGCTCGGCGTGTGGATCGTGCTGCCGCTGCTCGTGACCTTGTCGCTGGCGCGCTAGAACGTCGCGGTCGCCGTCGCTCGGCAGACCTCGCCCGAAGCGCGCGTCGCGCGAGCCGTGATGCGGTCATCGCCGGCCCGGTTGCCGACCACGCGCCTGAGCTCGAAGGATCCGCTCGGGCCGCGTGTCACCGCGGTCGCGCTCGCGACGACGGCCGTCGGGCGACGCAGCACGACGCTCCAGCGGACCCCGTTGCGGTTCTGGTCGACCTCGAACTCGACCTCGATGCGGCCGTCCTCTTCGCTGAGCTTGAGCTTGCTCGAGCTGGGGCCGGTGCAGGTTCCGCGGACGAGAACGTCACCGTCCTTGGCAGCGGCTGGTGCCAGGACGACGAGTGCCACGAGCACGGCGAGGGCGAGCGGGGTGATTCGTGCGGTGTGTGTCTTCATGCTCCGTGGTACGCCGCAACTCGGCAGCCGGTTTGGCCGCCATTAGCCGGACACGGCCGAGGCCGCCGAGGTGCGACCCGAGAGCTTCCCGTCGCTGGGAGTCACGGAACAGCGGACGACCTTCCCGGACACGGCCGCTCCCTTCTTGAGGACGTCCGAGAGCGCGGCGCTGCGAACCGCGCGGACGAGCTTGCCGCCGACCGTCCAGCGATACCGGTAGCGAACGATCTCGAAGTCCGGATCCTCGCTGACGAGTGACGTGGACACCCGGCACTGGACGACATCCTTCGACGTCGGCTCCGCCGGCTCGAGTTCCACGCGGACGGCGTTCGGGCGCCGGTTCCGCACCTGCCGCGACGCCGCCACGACGGTCAGGGGCACATCGGCGCGCTCCTTCCCGTCGAACTCCACGACGATCCGCCAGCGACCGACCGTGGAGAGCCGTACCTGGTGCCGGAACCACCAGTAACCGTGCCCGTGAGGCGTGCGCATCGTCGCCGTCGACGACTGGGCGGTCGTTCCGTCCGGTCGGACGATCCGTACGTGCAGCAACCCCGCACGCGCCGGATCCGCGGCGCCGACCTCGGTCCGGGTGTAGAAGAGGTTCGTCCCCGCGACGAACGTGCCTGTCCGCACCGCCTCGTCGTGCGGGAGGTCGCGCCGGCCCGTCGGTTGCTTCGCCGTCACGGCGAGGTCCTTCAGGTACGGCTCCGTCGGCCATGCGGTCTGACTCGCCCAGCCGCTCGCGCCCTCGTCACACGGCCCCGCGAACGGCTCGTTCACCTGCCCGTCGACCTGGGACGTGAAGTGGAGGTGCGGCCACGACGAGTTGCCGCTCGACGCCGTCCAGCCGATCTGCCTGCCCGCGACCACGCGGTCGCCGCGCCGAAGCTCGATTCCCTCGCGCAGATGGCCGTAGATCGTGAAGCGCCCTGGTCTGTGCTCGAGGACGACGTGGTTGTCGAACAGCGTGACCGTCGGGCCGTGGTTCCGGTCGAACGCCCCGTCCTGCACCGAGATCACCTGACCGTCGAGCGCGGCGAAGACCGGAACTCCGATGTCCATCTCGCGGAAGCTGCGGACAACCGTGTCCGTGCCCGTGTGCCCGTCGTAGGTCTGGGTGCCGCATGCGTAGTCGCGCAGGTCCGGGCCGGGATCGAGGTCGACGAAGTTGGTCGGGTACAGGTCGCGCCAGAGAATTCCGGCCTGCGGGTAGAACGCGAACTCGCCCGCACCACCCGCTCCGGCTGCTGCCGGCGCCGACGAGACGACGACCAGGCCGAGGGCCAGCGAGGCGAGGAGGTGGCGGACGGTCACGGCCGCCACGGTAGCCCGACCTCAGCGAACGGAGACGGGCGTGCCGACGTCGACGAAGCGGTAGACCCGCTCGGCCTCGCCTTCGGGCAGCCGGACGCAGCCGTGCGACGCGTTGTAGGACGGCACGTCCGAGGACTGATGCGTCGCGATCCCGCCCCTGAAGTACGCGGCGAACGGCATCCACACCTGGAACGGCACCGACCACGAGTAGAGCACCTTCGAGTAGACCCTGAAGTCCCCGAGTGGCGTTATCCCGCCCGAGCCCGTGGACGTATGCACGGCGCGCGCGACCTTGCCGTCGTCGACCATGAGCAGGACGCCGAGGTCGCGGTGGATCTCGAGGCGTCGCCCGGGACCGCGTGCATCGGCCCTCGGGCGGGTCGCGCGGAAGAGCGCGAGCTGCGTCTGGCCGGTCACGGTACCCGTGCGATCGAGCTCCTCCCAGCCCTGGAACGCCAGGAGCGCCTGGTCGGTGAGGTAGTCGTCCGCAGCGCCCACGTCCGAGCGGTCGAGATACCCGAGCGCGGCCAGGCGGAGCTCGACGCCCCGCTGCGCGTACACGTAGTCGTTTTCGCCGCGGTCGCCCCGCCACGCACCAGGTCGCACTCCGAGTCGCTGCATGGTCACGAAGCGGCCCTCCGCGGCGACGACCGCCGACTCCTTCTCTCCGTGAAGCGAAAGCGTGGCGGCGATCTGCCAGAGGCGCATTCGCTTCGTCTCCGCCGAGCCGGAGCCCAGGGTCGAGCGCGAGAAGCTCGCAAACCAGGTCTCGGGATCGGAGCGCAGCGAGCGGAGACGCGCGCGCTCGGGTAGCGCGGTTCGGATGCCCTTGCGGCGCTCGGCCCTGGTCGGCCCCTGCGTGAGCTCACGAAGCGCGAACTCGGCGGCGCGGGCTCCCCGGGGCAGAGCCCGCTCCACGCGCACGACCCACCCGTTCTTCACGAATGCGACCTCGACGGTCTTCGGGGCCTGCGGCGCGGCTGCCCGTTGCGGCTTCGCGACCGCGGCGTTCGACGAAGAGGACGGCTCGAGGTCGACGGCAAGCAGGCCGGCGAAGGCGAGCACGGGGACGACGAGCAGGAGGCGCATCGGGCGGTTCAGGTTCGCCATACGGCCGGAAATGCCTGCAAAGAACGCTCGCACTATGGTCGCAGTATGCGAACTCTGACGCTCCGCGAGTTGAATCGCGCCACTCTCGCGCGGCAGCTGCTGCTCCGGCGACATCGCGTCTCGGTCACGACGGCTCTCGAACGAACGGCCGGCTTGCAGGCGCAGTGGCCTCCGTCGCCGTACCTCGGGCTCTGGTCGCGCGTAGAGGGATTCCAGCCGGACGCGCTCGTCCGAGCGGTGGCGCGCCGACGCGCGGTGAAGGCGACGCTCATGCGCACCACCCTCCATCTCGTCAGCGCCGCCGACTACCTCGCGTACGCCGGGATCTACCGCGCGAGCCGGATTCGCGCGCTCGAGCGGCAGCTCGCGGCGGCAGGCGAGGCCGCCGAGTTCGAGGAGGAAGGCGCCAGGCTCGCGGACTTCGCGGCCCAACGCCCACGCACGCGGCCCGAGCTGCTCGCGCTCCTCGGCAGGCCGAAGCTGCGCATCGAGGAGCGAACTCCCTGGCTCGCCTGGTTCGGGCTCTCCGCCTATGCGGGTCTCGTGAACGGGCCGGAGTCGTCGGCCTGGCGCTCGAACACCGCGGGCGGGACGTTCGTGCCGGCGAGGGCATGGCTCGGAGCCGACGGCGAGACGGGAGAGGCGGCCGCCGCACATCTCGTCCGGCGCTACCTCGCGGCCTTCGGCCCCGCCTCGCGCGCGGACGTCGCCCAGTGGACGGGCATGGCGCGAAGCGTCGTCGACCAGGGCCTCTCACAGCTCGAGCTGCGACGGTTTCGCGACGAGCTCGACCGCGACCTGGTCGATCTCCCGCGGGCGCCGCTGCCACCCGGCGACACGCCTGCACCAATCCGGTTCCTGCCGCGCTGGGACAACCTCCTGCTCGCGCACGACGTCCGCACCCGTGCCTTCCCGGCCGAGTACCGCAAGACAATCATCGAGAGAAACGGCGACGTCGCCGAGACGTTCCTCGTCGACGGCTTCGTCGCCGGTCAGTGGAAGGTCGACAGCGGCCGAGTACGGCTGTCGCCGTTCGCTCCGCTCACGCGTGTCGTGCGTCGAGAGGTCGAGGACGAGGCGGCGCGGCTCGAGGCGTTCCTGCGCGCCGCCGGCAAGCTCTGATGCCCTGGCTCCGCGAGGACGAGCTGCGCATCGGACTCGGCTGCATGCGGCTCGAGCCGGACGA
>DASQLF010000179.1:0-7812 GCA_035630135.1 Gaiellaceae bacterium | reverse complement strand
GCTTCAGGGATCCTCGCGATCGAGATTCGCGAGAGCGAATCTCGATCTGCGGATGGGCATGGGCGGTACTGGGCTCGAACCAGTGACCCCCAGCTTGTCGAGCTGGTGCTCTCCCAACTGAGCTAACCGCCCTTGGGATTTCGATTCTAGCCGCTCAGAAAATCTCTGGACACCAGGGCGCGCGCTCGGCCGCGAACATCGCATCCGCCCGCGCAGCGGCGCCGCGACGGAGTTCCTCGACGCGGCCTCCACGCAGGAGCTCCGAGAACGTGAACGCCCCCAGGTAGGCGCTTCCGAGCACGCTCACGTCGAGCCGGAGCTGCGCCGGCGTCGTCGTGCGCTTGGCGCGTCCGCCCGACAGGCGCCAGCGCCCGGCGTTCCACGGGCAGAAGTCGTCGATCACGTCCAGGACCACCGCGCCGTCGGCCGCGTAGTCGCGCGCGGAGAGCGCCTCGCCCACGTCCACGAGCCGGGCCCAGATCCCATCTCCGACGCGCGGGCGCATCCTCCTGGGGTTCGCGAGAAGCCACCAGAGCGGGTGATCCACGGGCAGCAGGTGCGCCGAGATCTTGGCCGCCCAGTCGATGTCGAGCAGGAAGCGCCAGAGCTCGGCGGTCGGTCGCCCGTCGACGGCGACGGCCTCCACCACCTCGAGCTCGGAGCTGAAGTCGCCGTCCTCGAACTTCGGCTTGTGCCGATAGATCGCGTAACCCTCGGGCTTTCCGTTCTTCTCGAGCACGACGAAGCGCTTCGGTCCGGCGCCCTCGCCCCCACCGCCTGGCTGCTGGAAGAGGATGCGGAGCTCCCACCAGTTCTTGCTCCGGGCGAGCATCCCGGGTGTCTTGCGACGGACGGCCTCCCACACGCGCGGGAAGAGCTTGAGCGCTTCGTCGGGCTCGACGATGCGCAGCGAGCCCTCTCGTTCGAACGGCCGCGAGAAGGCCGAGTGCGTCTTCGGGACCGAGATCTCGCTCACCTGCGAGGCCATGCCGTAGCCGAAGCGGCCGTAGATCGTGTCCTCGGACGCCCACAGCAGCGCGACCGGCTCGCCGCGTTCGTGCACGTCGTCGAGCTGCTTGCGCATCATCGCGCGGAGTACTCCGCGCCGGCGGTGCGTCGGAAACGTTCCGACGACGGTGACGCCGGCGGTCCGCACCACGCCGCCCGGGACGGTCATCTCGAACGGGAACGCTCCGGCGCCGCCCACGATCGTGTCGCCCTCGAACGCCGCGTGCATGCGCTCGATCGGCAGGTTCCGGGAGAAGCGCTCCATGCGCTCCTCGGTCGGCTCCATGCCGAAGTACTGGCCGATCGCGAAGACAGCGCGCGAGAACTCGTCGAGGTCGCGGCAGGGCCGCACCGTGAAGGACGACTTCACACGATCTTCTCGAGTGGTGCGTACTCGACCATCAGCCTCCGCTCCGTTCCGTCCGCCGCGAAGCGAACCGTAACGACTCCGCCGGGCTCGATCCCCGTGACCACGCCCTCGCCGAGCGAGCCGTGCCGGACGGAGTCGCCGGTGGAGAGGGCGATGCCCGGCCGCGGCTCGATCGCCGCCGCGGCAGGCGAGCCGTAGCCACTCCACGACGCCGGCCGCAACCGGTCGCGCTCCACGTCCTGCGGCAGCTCGTCGAGGAAGCGGGACGCAAGGTTGTACTCGCGGCGCCCGAAGAGCGTCCGCGCGGAGGTGTGGAGCATCGTGAGCCGCTCCATCGCCCGCGTCATGCCCACGTAGCAGAGCCGCCGCTCCTCCTCGACGCCCTGCTCCTCGATCGAGCGCGCGTGCGGGAACAGCCCCTCCTCCATCCCGATCATGAAGACCGCGCGGAACTCGAGCCCCTTCGCGTTGTGCAGGGTCATCAGCGTGACGAGGCCGCGCTCGTCACGGATCGTGTCCTGGTCGGAGACGAGCGAGATGTCCTGCAGGAAGCCCGCGAGCGACGGGTCGTCGGCGGTCTGCCGGTACTCGAGGGCGACGCCGACGAGCTCCTGGAGGTTCTCGATGCGGCCGCGCGCCTCGATCGTCCGCTCGGCCTCGAGCGCGTCGAGCGTGCCCGACTTCTCGAGTACCCGCTCGAGGATCTCGTCGACGGGCAGATCGTGTGCGAGCGCCATCAGCGACTCCATCGTCGAGTGGAAGCCGCGAATCGCACGGCACGATGCCGCCGTCACCCCTGCCGCCTCGGGATCGGCCATCGCCTCGAACAGCGTGCGGCCCGTGTTCTCGGCATGAGTGACGAGGCGCTGCAGCGACGTGTCCCCGATCCCGCGGCGCGGGCGGTTCGCGATGCGCAGCAGCGAGGTCGCGTCCTGGGGGTTCACGAGAACGCTCAGGTACGCCGTGGCGTCGCGGATCTCCGCGCGCTCGTAGAAACGCGGCCCGCCGATCACCTGATACGGCACGTCCTGTCTGACGAGCACGTCTTCCAGCACCCGCGACTGCGCGTTCATCCGGTAGAAGACCGCGATCTCGTTCGCGGAGAAGCCGTTCGCGATCAGAGAGGCGATCTCCGCGGCGACGAAGCGCGCCTCGGCGTGTTCGTCCTCGACCTCCACGACCCGCACGGGTTCGCCCTCGCCGAGGTCGGAGAAGAGCCGCTTGGGCTTGCGCTCGGTGTTCTGCTCGATGAGGGAGTTGGCGCCGCGGAGAATGTGATTCGTCGAGCGGTAGTTCTGCTCGAGCGTCACGACCTGGGTGCCGGGAAAGTCGTTCTCGAACTCGAGGATGTTGCGGATGTCGGCCCCACGGAAGCCGTACACGCTCTGATCCTGGTCGCCAACGGCACAGACGTTTCCGTGCTCGCCACCCAGGAGTTGCAGCAGCCGGTACTGCGCGTGGTTCGTGTCCTGGTACTCGTCCACGAGGACGTAGCGGAACGCCTTCCGCCAGCGCTCGAGCGCCTCGGGGAAGCGCTCGAAGACCTGCACGGTCAGCATGAGCATGTCGTCGAAGTCGACGGCGTTCGAGGCGTGGAGCCGGCGCTGGTACAGCTCGTACGTCTCCGCGACCGTCTGATCCCAGAACGACGCGACACGCGCGGTGTACTGCTCGGGCGTGACCAGCTCGTTCTTCGCGCGCGAGATCTGCGCGTGGATCCCGCGGGGCGAGAAGCGCTTCGGATCCTTGCCGAGCTCCTCGAGACACGCTTTCACGAGCCGCACCTGATCCTGGCTGTCGTAGATCGTGAAGGTCGGGCGGTAGCCGAGGCGCTCGGCTTCCCGGCGCAGCATGCGGCCGCAGGCCGCGTGGAAGGTGAGGATCCAGATCGCGCGCGCTGTCTGCCCGAGCATCCGCTCGAGGCGCTCGCGCATCTCCCCCGCCGCCTTGTTCGTGAAGGTGATCGCGAGGATCTCGTTCGGCTTGACACCGCACGCGCGGATGAGGTGCGCGACGCGATAGGTCAGGACGCGCGTCTTCCCGGACCCTGCCCCGGCGACCACGAGCAGCGGCCCCTCGGTCGCGAGAACGGCCTCCCGCTGGGCGTCGTTCAGGTCGGCGAGGTAGCTCTCGGGAGCCGCGACGGTCACGCTGTCGATGCTACCCACGGCCTCCGCGGGCGCTTACCAGCGCACGGTGAGCCTGACGTGCGCGGCCAGCCGACCGCTCCACGTGACGCGCCACGTGTACGTGCCCTCGGGAAGAGGCTCGTAGGACGCGCGGCAGTAGAAGGAGCCCGCAGTCCCTTCGCAGTTCGAGGTCCGTGTGTCGATGAGCGGCCCGCCCTTCGGCGCGTTCTTCCCTGGCAGGAAGAGCCTCGCGCGGCCCTGAGTGGGTGCGCGCAGCACGACGCGAAACGAGGCCGGGTCGTGGGTGGTGATCGTGACCGACGACGATCCGCCGTTCGGCACGATCGTGTCGTGGACGACCTTCCCCTTCGCAAGCGCGACGGCCGGAACGACGAGCGCGGCGACGAGCAGCACGACGACCGTGAGCCTGGTCACGTGGCCCGGTGTACGAAGAGCTGCTGCGCTACGAGCGCGGCGTCCGCGTCGGAACGACCGCAAGGCGCCCGCCCACGTCCACGACCTGGATCGACGCACCGTAGTGCTGCGCGATGAGCGCCTCGGTGAGGACGTCGGCGGGGGCGCCGTCCGCGACGACGTGGCCCCCGTCGAGCAACACCATGCGGTCGGCGTACTGCGCCACGAGCGTCAGGTCGTGCATGGCCGCGACGAGCGTGAGACCCGACTCCGCGCGGAGGCCGTCGAGCAGGTCGAGCGCCTGCTGCTGGTGGCCGATGTCGAGCGCGGCAGTCGGCTCGT
Source organism: Gaiellaceae bacterium (assembly GCA_035630135.1). GTDB lineage: Bacteria > Actinomycetota > Thermoleophilia > Gaiellales > Gaiellaceae > GMQP-bins7. The sequence goes on along the minus strand of DASQLF010000179.1, from coordinate 3,549 downwards.
CGAGGAGGACGATGCGCGCCTCCTGCGCGAGCGCCCGGGCGACGACGGCGCGCTGCTTCTCGCCGCCCGAGAGCGTGCCGAGTCGGCGATCGGCGAGGGCGAGTAGATCGAGACGGCCGAGCGCACGCGCAGCAGCGTCGCGATCGGCGGCTCCCTCCTTCGCAAGAGGGCCGAGATGCGGGGTCCGGCCCAGCAGCACGTACTCGGCGACCGTCATCCACGGCGGGGTCGAGGGCTCTTGCGGCACGACCGCGACGAGGCGCGCGAGCTCGGCGCGCCGGAGCTCTGCCGCGGGACGGCCGTCGAGCACGATCTCGCCGGCGAAGGGCACGAGCCGCGAGATCGCTCGGAGCAGCGTCGTCTTGCCCGCGCCGTTCGGGCCGATCAGCGCAAGCCACTCGCCGTCCGCGACGGACACGTCGACTCCGTTCACGACAGCGCGTCCGCCGAGCTCCACCGTGACGCCGCGCAGCTCGATCACGCGGCACCGCCGCGGGTCGTGCGCAGGATCAGCGCGAAGAACGGCGCGCCACAGAACGCCGTGACCACACCGAGCGGGATCTCGGCCGGCGAGAGAGCCGTCCGCGCGATGACGTCGGCGAGCACGAGAAAGCCCGCGCCGACCACCGCCGAGAGCGGGATCAGCGCGCGGTAGCCGACGCCCGTGAGCAGGCGGATCGTGTGGGGCACGATGATCCCCACGAAGCCGATGAGCCCGGTCACGGCCACGGCAGCCGCCGTGCCCAGCGTCGCCGCGACGACGAGCGCCAGCCGCACCCGCCGGACGTCGACTCCGAGGCTCGCCGCCTCGTCGTCGCCGAGATTGAGGACGTCGACGACGCGACGGAGCGCGACGATCACCACAGCGGCGACGGCGACGTACGGCAGGATCAGGATCACGTCCGCCCAGCCGGTGCTCGGGATGTTTCCGAGAATCCAGGAGTAGACCTCCTGCAGCGTCTCCGAGTTCTGCTGCTGGACGAAGGTCTGCCAGGCGGTGAAGAAGGCGGTGACGGTCACGCCCGCGAGGATCAGCGTCGCGGCGTCGCGCTCGCGCCGCGCCGAGCGTCCGACCGCGTACGTCAGCAGCACGGCGATCGAGCCACCGAGGAATGCCGCGACGGGAAGCATCCGCTGGCCGCTCAGCCCGTCGGGGAGATAGGCGATGGCGATCGTGGCGCCGAGACCCGCGCCGGCCGCGACTCCGAGCAGGTAGGGATCGGCGAGCGGATTGCGGAACACGCCCTGGTACGTCGCTCCCGCGAGCGCGAGCATCCCGCCGACGAGCGCGGCGAGGACGACACGGGGGACGCGGATCTCCCACAAGATCGCCTCGTTCGTCGCGGAGAGCGGCGTCGAGACTCCGGGAACCCCGAGCCGGGCACCGACGGACTCGAGCACCGCGCCGATGCCGAGATCAACCGGGCCGACGAGCACACCGACGACGAGCGCCACGAGCAAGAACGCCACCGCGGAGCACGCCCACACGAGGCTGAGCCCGCGAGCTCTGACCTCGGTGGCGTGCTCCGCGACGACCGACACGACTACTGCCGAAGCCGCGTGAGTGCCGACGACATCGCGCGGAAGAAGTCCACGAGCCGTGGCCCCCAGCGCGAGGCGATCGAGTCGTGGACGCGCACGATCGAGCCCGATCGCACCGCGCTCACGCGATCCCAGCCCGGCCGGGCGGCCACCGTCGACGGCTTCTGGCCGCAGCAGACGGTGTCGGCTAGCACGATCAGGTCGGGGCTCGCCGAGACGATGTACTCGGACGAGAGCTGCGGGTAGCCGAAGCCGGCACCGTCGGCTGCATCGGCGATGTTGCGCAGACCGAGCGCCGTGTAGACCTGACCGATGAACGTCTTCGAGGTCACCGAGTAGAGGTCGGGAGTCAGCTCGTGGTAGACGGTGAGGCCGCCTCGAGCCTTCTTCGCGTCGGCCACGACCCTCGCGATCCGCGACTTCATGGACGAGACGAGCCTCGCCGCTCGCGACTCGCGCCCGGTCACGAGGCCGAGCTGCCGGATCTGCTGGTACGCGCCCTTGAAGCTCTTCGCGCCGTCCTGGTGGAGCACCGTGATCCCGAGCCGTCCGAGCGCGTCGGAGAGCCCCTTCGGGTCGTAGGCGATGACGACGAGGTCGGGCCGGTACGCCGCGATCGCCTCGACGTTCGGCGTGAACCCGGAGAGCGTCGTCTGAGGTGCCGACTTGGGGAAGTCGGACTGATCGTCGACAGCGACGACCTGCGAGCCGGCGCCGAGCGCGAAGAGCGTCTCGGTCGCCGTCGGCGACAGCGAGATGATGCGCGTCGGCCGCTTCGAGACGGTGACCTTCCCGTTCGAGGCGACGACGGTGACCGGAAACGCAGACTGCGCAGAACCGCTCGCAACAGTCTGTTGCAAGCGTTGTCCGCCTGAGGCGGCCGTCGCGAGGACGGCGAGCGTGGCCGCCACCAAGGCGACGAGTACGGTGAGACGTTGCACCTGATCCTCCCTTCCGCGAGGGGTTCGGTTATGGGAGCACGACAGGTCTTCTGACTCGGGGCTCCCTCCCTCGCCGCCTTCCCGGCTCGCGCCAGTGGCTTCGTGGCGGGGGAGCGTCTCCCCTTACAGCGGCGGGACCGTCCCGGATTCGCACCGGGTTCCCTCACCGTGCTCCTGATTGCGGTCGACCCTATCATCGGACGGTGTCCGGGTCTCTGGTGCGCCTCTGGCTGCCCGTCGTCGCCTGGGCCGCTCTCATCTTCGCCCTCTCCTCGGTGCCGGATCTCGGCACGGGGCTCGGCGGCTGGGATCTCGTCCTGCGGAAGATCGCGCACGCGGCCGAGTACGCGATCCTCGGCGCACTTCTCGCTCGGGCAACCGGACGCGCCGGGCTCGCGTTCACGCTCGGTGCTCTGTACGCGATGAGCGACGAAGTGCACCAGTCGTTCGTCCCGGGACGGCTCGGCTCGCCGGTCGACGTCGCGATCGACGCCGTCGGAGTCCTCGCCGGCGTCCTTCTCTGGCAGACGGTTCGCGCGCGGCGCTTCGCGTGAAGCGCGGGGCTGTAGCGATCGAGCTGGACGCGCTCGGAGACACGCGGGCGCTGTGGGACGCCTGGCTCGACTCCGCGCGAGCCGTTCTCGGCGTCGACCCGGCCACGCTTCCGGCCGACCGGGCAGCGGCGGCGGCTGCACTCGACGAGGCCGGCGCCGGGAACTGGCGCGTCCTGCTCGAGCGCTTCAGCGAGGACCACGCTCCGGCGTATCTGCGGCGCGACGCCGCGACGAGCGCAGCGCTGCAGGCGCTCGTCGACGAGGACGCGACGCTCGGCGTGTTCACGGACGCGCCGCAGGAGCTCGCCCGCACGGCTCTCGCCCAGCTCGGCGCGACACGACGGATCCCGGCGCTCGAGACAGGCGGAGGCGCACTCGAACGGCTTCTCGCGACGATCGGTGCCGAGGCGACGGTCGTACGTTCGCGTGCCGACCTCCTGAGCCGGGCGTAGAATCCGCGCCGTGGAGCAGCACGACGTCGGAGACCGCCAGCTCGACGCGCTGCTCGAGCG
>DASQLF010000178.1:0-3235 GCA_035630135.1 Gaiellaceae bacterium | reverse complement strand
GTGCGCGTCACCGTCCCGGAAGCTGGGCACGTTGGCGTGCCGGGCGGTCCAGCAGTCCCACCGGTCCCCGTCCCGCACAGGAACACGGTGACGCCGCCATTCACGGCGGTCTTGCCGAAGTGAATGTGCGCTTGTACGACGGAGCCCTCGAGGCCGGAGTACGTGAGCCGGTACGTCAGGGTCCGTGCGTCATCGTCAAGGGTGACCCGGAACGAACCCGTCGCCGCCGTCGAGATGTCAGGGTTCTCCTCGAAGCCGACGAGATCGCCGGACTTGAGGTTCTTCTTGCCGCCCGCTGCTATCGCGAGCGACGTGACTACCAACACGCCTCCAAGCACGAGCGCGACCAACACGAAACTTCGCCTACGCATGCGTCTGCCTCCCCTCGCTGAAGGTTCCTGTCATGCACTACGGGAGCGCGCGCCGTCCGGATTCCGTCGGTCTTTACACTGCGCCGCGTGGGCGACTGGTACACGATCGGCCTCTGTCTCGGGCTGAGCCTCGGGCTCTCGATCGCGATCACGGGAATCCTCGGCGCGAACATGCTCGGCATCGGGACGGCGGCGGTGATCGGCGCGGCCCTCGGTGCGGCGATCGGGCTCGTGATCGGCGAGACCCCGGAGACGATCGCCGGGATCGTGGGCGGCGTCCTCGGCGCCCTCGCGGCGGCAGCGGTCGTGGTCGGTGCCCTCAGGCGGGGTGCCACTCGCTTCGGCGTCGGCGCGTACATGGGCGCGGTCGGGGTGCTCGTGTGTCTCATCGCGCTGATTCCGGTCGCGGGCTATGCGCTCGCGGTCGCGCTGCCCGCGCTCGCCGCACGCCTGCGCGGACGCCAGGCGGCGCGCTTCGCCGGGCTTCGTACGCTGGCGAAGTGACCTCGGCCTCCGACTCGGCCGCCGCACGCGCGCGGATGGTCGAACGGCAGCTGCGGCGGCGAGGCATCGCCGACGAGCGGGTGCTCGCGGCGATGGCACGCGTGCCTCGCGAGCTCTTCGTCCCGGAGAGCGTGCGCGGCCACGCCTATGCCGACGATGCGCTTCCCATCGGCGAGCACCAGACGATCTCGCAACCGTTCGTCGTCGCGACGATCTGCGCGTTGCTCGCGCTCGAGGGCAGCGAACGCGTGCTCGACGTCGGCGCGGGCTCCGGCTACCAGGCGGCCGTGCTCGCCGAACTCGCGTCGGAGGTGGTCACGATCGAGCGGATCCCCACGCTCGCGGAGGCCGCTCGTACGGCGCTCGCGATAGCGGGCTACGCGAACGTCGACGTCCGCATCGGGGATGGATCGCGTGGCGTCCCCGAGCGCGCGCCGTTCGACGCGATCGCCGTCGCGGCCGCCGCGCCGAAGGTCCCGCGCGCGCTCTACGAGCAGCTCCGCGAAGGCGGCCGGCTGGTCGTGCCGCGCGGCTCGCGTCGGGGACAGAAGCTCGTGCTCGTCGTCCGCACGGCGGACGGGCCGGTCGAGCGCATGTCGCTCCCCGTGCGCTTCGTGCCGCTCATCGGCGATGAAGGGTTCGGAGAGAACTGACCGTATGGGGGGCGGTGACGAATCGGCACCTGACTACCCTGCGATGACGGTGGAGTCGTCCCACGCTCAGCCCGTCCACGGCGAGTACTCGCCTGCCCGCGTGCGCGCCGGAATGCGCAAGCGGTCGAACTGGGAGCAGCTCGTCACGTTCTGCGTAGTCGGCGCGAGCGGCTACGTCGTCAACCTCGCCGTGTTCACGGTTCTCCTGCACGCGGCCGGGTTCCACTACATCTCCGCGGCGGTCGGATCGTTCCTCGTCGCGGTCACGAACAACTACACGTGGAACCGACTCTGGACGTTCAGAGCGCAGCGTGGCGGTGTCGCCAACCAGGGCATGCGGTTCTTCGTCGTCTCGACGCTGGCGCTGGTCGCGAACCTGGCCGTCCTCCACCTGCTCGTCACGCTCGGCCTCGGCGAAGTCGTCGCCCAGGCGATCGCGATCGTGCTCGTCACGCCGGTGAACTTCGTCGGCAATAAGCTCTGGTCGTTCGGACCTCGACGCTAGTACTCGTTCCCGCCGCGCTCGCGGCCCTCTCGCTCGTCCTTCCCGCGGCCGCCTCGGCGCAGGTGAACGACGACCTCGCGCGTCTGACCGAGGAGCGGGCCGTGCAGCTCGCTCTCGCCCACCCCAAGGTCGACGCGTGGCTCGACCGCTACCCGCTCGACCCGAGTACGGACGCCGACTACCGGACGGAGTCGCGCACGTGGCTCGTCAAGGTCTGGTCGGGCGAGGCAGGGCAGGTGGTCGAGGCGGTCGTCGAGGACACCTCGGGCGCGGTCTCGGAGGCGTGGACGGGGCCTCAGGTCGCGTGGAAGATGGCACGCGGCCGGGAGGGCGCGTTCGGCGGCAAGACGCTCCTGCGGCCCTACGTCTGGCTCGCGTTCTGCCTCGTGTTCCTGCTCGGCCTCGCGGATCTGCGGCGCCTCGCCTCGATGCGCAACCTCGACCTGCTCGCGCTCGTCGGGTTCACGGCGTCGCTCGCGTTCTTCGACCGTGGCGAGATCTTCACGAGCGTCCCGCTCGTCTATCCCGTCCTCGGCTATCTCGTCGCGCGCGGCCTGTGGGTGGGGTTCGGCCGGCGCGGAGCCGCGCTGACGTCGGTCTGGCCGACGTGGGTGCTCGCGGCCGCAGCCGTCTTCCTGCTCGGCTTCCGCGTCGGTCTCAACCTCGAGACTCCGCGCGGCGTCATCGACGTCGGGCTCGCCGGCGTCGTGGGCGCGAGTCGCATCCTGGACGGCGAGGCGCCGTACGGGAACATGCCGCAGCGCGGCGACCTCGAGCGCTGCGGCCCCGAAGACGCCGAGGGGGACGTGCGAGAGCGGATCCAGACGAACGGCCGCTGCGAGGCGGCGATCGAGCGCGGCGACACCTACGGGCCGGTGTCCTACCTCGCCTACGTGCCTGCAGTCGGGGTCTTACCCTGGAGCGGGAAGTGGGACTCGCTGCCCGCCGCCCACGCAACGTCGATCGCGTTCGACCTCCTGGCCGTGCTCGCGCTCGTCCTCGTCGGCATGAGGTTAGGCGGTTTGCGGCTCGGCGTGCTGCTGGCGTTCGCCTGGGCGGCGTACCCATTCACCGCGTACACCCTCAACGCGAACACGAACGACGCGATCATGCCCGCGTTCCTCCTGCTCGGCTTCCTGCTCGTGACCTCGGACTGGGCACGCGGCGCGTCGGTCGCCCTCGCAGGCTGGACGAAGTTCGGG
>DASQLF010000177.1:0-4985 GCA_035630135.1 Gaiellaceae bacterium | reverse complement strand
GAGACCGTACCGAACCGCTTCCAGCCTCGCTGCGAACCAGCCCGAACCTCCGTTCACACGGGGAAAGGAGAAGGGGCATGAAGAGAGGAGTGCTGCTCCTCGCGCTCGGCGGAGCCGTGGTCTCTGCGGCTGCCGCAGCTGTGTTCGTCGGGTCGCTGGGACCATCCGGCGCGACCGCATCGAGCCACCGGGAGGCGCCGCTGATCGCGGACGACCCGGCCGCCGACAACACGGACGTCTACGCGTTTCCGACGACCTCGTGCGCCCGGCCGAGACGGTCGACCTCGCACGGAAGGCTCGCGCCGATCGTCCGTCGATCTACGGCGACGACGCGCTCGGCTGGGCGCTCGCCCGCGCCGGACGCTGCGACGAAGCCGTGCCGCTCGCGAAGCGCTCGCTTCGCCTCGGCACGCAGAGCGGTCTCCTCTGGTTCCACCTCGGGTACGCGCAGGGCTGCGCGGGAGCTGAGAGCGCGATGCGCGCGTCCTATCGCCGTGCGTTGACGCTCGACCCGGCGTTCTCCGTCCGCTGGGCGCCGTTCGTACGAGCGGCGTTGGACAACGGCTAGCCAACCTCTCGCGTCGGCAGCCGTGGCTACGCTGCCACGCGTGAGAGGTCGCCGCCGACTCGCCGCCGTCGTGGCTGTTCTCGCGCTCTTCGGGGCCGGTCTCGTCCTCGCGTCGTGCGGGGGCGACGACGGTGACACCGCCGCTCCGACGGAGACGACGACCACCGAGACGACGACGATCGAGACGACGACCACCACAGAGACAACGCCGCCGCCTCCGCCCGGCCCGACCGAGATCAGGATCGTCGTCGTGGACGGCGCGCCGAAGGGCGGCATCGTCCGCGAGTCGGTCGAGAAGGGCGATCGCGTGGTGCTGATCGTGCGGTCGGACGTGACCGACCACATTCATCTCCACGGCTACGACATCATGCGCGACGTCGCGCCCGGCGCACCCGCGCGGCTCCCGTTCAAGGCGACGATCCCGGGCCGGTTCGAGGTCGAGCTCGAGGATCGCGGCGTGCCGATCGCGGATATCACCGTCAAGGCGTGAGCTTGCTCGCCCACGGGATCGGCGTCGTCCGCGACCTCCCGATTCCCGCGGTCTACTTCTTCGTGGGCGCGGTCTTCGTCCTCGTCGTCTCGTTCGTCCTGCTCCTCTTCCTCTGGCGCCGCCCCGTTCTCGAGGAGAACGCGGACGGGCGCACCCTGCCCCGAGCCGTATCGGCCATCGTGCTTTCGCGCGCCGTGCGGATCCTGCTCGGCGCGTTCTCCGTGTTCCTGCTCGGTGTCACGCTTGCGACCGCGCTCTTCGGTACGACGGTCGAGCTCCTCAACTTCGCGCCCACGTTCGTGTACGTCGTCTTCTGGCTCGGCATCCCGGTTCTCTCGATCCTGTTCGGGAACGTGTGGAGCGTCCTCAGCCCTTGGCGCGCGATCGCGGACGCGTCCGTGTGGCTGCTCGAGCTCGGCGGACGCGAGGCTCGCCCGGTGCTCGAGTGGACGGGCCGCATGGGGCGCTATCCGGCCGCCGCGGCGCTCTTCTCCTTCGTCGCGCTCGAGCTGGCGCACCCACGCCCCGCGTATCCTCGAACGCTCGGGATCGCGGTTGCGCTGTACACGTACTGGGCGCTCGCGGGCATGGCCGTATACGGACGCGATCCTTGGACGCGGTTCGGAGAGGGCTTCGCCGTCGCCTTCTCGTTGCTCGCGCGGATGGCGCCGTTCGCCGTGCGCGACGGCTCGGTGGTCGTCCGCTGGCCGTTCACCGGCCTCGCCGGAGCGGAGCGCGTGACTGGGACGCTCCTCTTCGTCGCCGTCCTTCTCGGCTCGACGAGCTTCGACGGCTTCAGCCGCTCGAGCACCTGGCAGGACCTCCTCGCGGACCTCCGGCTCGAGCTCGCCGACTCCTCGCAGCGGACGGTCGACCTGGCGACGACATTCCTGAGCGTCGGCGGCCTCGCGTTCTTCGTCGCTGCGATCCTCGCGACCTACCTCGCTGCCGTCGCCGCGGCCGAACGGCTCGGAGGCGTCCGGCGTTCGCTCGTGCCCGACTTCGTGCTGCCGCTCGTCCCGATCGCCGCCGCGTACCTGATCGCGCACTACTTCACGCTGTTCCTCATCCAGGGCCAGTTCGTCATCACTCTGATCTCGGATCCGTTCGGGAAGGGCTGGGATCTCTTCGGCACCGTCGACTTCGCGCCGAACCTCGCGATCGTCTCGCCGGAGATGACCTGGTACGTCCAGGTGGCGGCGCTCGTGGTGGGCCACGTCGCCGGCCTCGCGATCGCGCACGATCGAGCTGTCGCGGTCTTCGAGGGGCGTAGACGCGCGCTCGAGGCGCAGCTCCCGATGCTCGCGCTGATGGTCGTCTACACGCTGGGAGGAATGTGGCTGCTGACGCGTGGCTAATGGGCCATGGGGGCATCCCCGGCGCCATCGTCGAGGCGTCGGTCGCGCTCGGGGTCGTGGCCGTGCTCGTGTGGGCGTGGCACCGCGAGCGTCGACGGGGCGACGAACCCGGCATAGAGGAGGACGGCGGCGAGCGCGACAGCGGGCGCTAGCGCGCCGACGCCTAGCCCGGCCAGACCGCTTCCGACTGCCGCGACGGCGATCCCGGCGAGGACGAGCACGTTCCCGAGCGGGCGGGCTCGAAAGGTCGAGATCGCGACCGCGACGACGGCCAGCGTGCCGAGTGAGTTTCCGAGGATGGCCAGGATGCGCGCCGGCCAGAACGCGAGCACGTCCTGCGCCTCGGGGATCTCCGTGCCGGAGAGCTCGACTTGCAGCGGGGCGGCGACGGCGACGCCGATCGCGAGCCCAACGTAGACGAGCGCCGTAGGACGCGCCCACGAGCGGCCGACGAGGAGCAGCGAGCCGACGCCGAGCAGGGCTGCGGTCAGGAGTCCGCCGCCGAGGTAGTAGACGCGGAACGCCGCCTCGCTCCAGCCTGCCGCGGCTCCCCACGCGAGCGCGCCTGCGGCGAGCGCATAGGCCGCGAGGCCCGCTGCCCAGGCGGCGAGCTCGGGGCGCCTGCGCGATCGATAGCGCCGAGCGAGATCGCCCGAGAGTCGAAGCGCCACGAGCGCAGCGGCGAACGCGAGCAGCGCCTCCACGAGAAAGGACTGTATGCGTCCTCCGCGGTACCATCCCGCACGTGCTCCGCCGCCTCGCCGCGCTCGGTGCGACACTGCTCGCAGCGTCGGCGATCGCGCTTGCCCCGCTGGAAGCGGCGCCGAAGACCGATCACGCCGCCTCCGCGTGGACGATTCTCCCTCCGGGCGAGAACGGGAGCCTCGCGTTCGACAGGAACACGCGCGACCAGGCGCAGCTCTACGACGCGCTGACGCCGCTCGGCGCGAACGTGACCCCCCGTGCGATCCGGCGGATGTTCAAGTCGGCGCGCCTGGGTGCGCCCGCAGCGCCCGGCGACAAGCGTGAACGGCCACGGCGCGGCGTCACGATCACCCGCGACGCGTTCGGCGTCGCGCACGTGACGGCAACGAACGAGGCGAACGTCGCCTACGGAGCCGGTTGGGTGACCGCAGCGGATCGCGGGCTTCTCCTTCAGCTGCTGCGCGGCCCGGCACGGGTCGCGGCGCTCGACGTGCCGGGTCTCGACCCGCTCGCGCTCGCGCTGACGGGAAAGAGCTTCGTACCGAGCGCCGAGACCGAGGCGTTCCTGGCGAATCAGCTCGACGCGGTGCGCTCGCAGCGCACCGTCGGGCCGAAGATCCTCGCGCTCGTCGAGTCGTACGCCGCGGGCATCAACGGCTACTACCGCGCGAAGGGAATCCCATCGACGCCGTTCACGGCGAACGACGTCGTGGCCTCGGCTGCGCTCATCGCCGCGCGGTTCGGCACGAACGGCGGGCAGGAGGCGCAGAACGCGCTGTTCCTGGATGCGCTCGAGGAACGGCTCGGCGCCGCGGACGCGAGGCGCGTCTTCGCCGACCTTCGCTCGGCGAACGACATCGAGTCCTCTGTCAGCGTCCCCGGCTCGTTCCCGCAGCAGGTTCCGTCCGCGGCGCCCACCGGGAGCGCCGTCCTCGACGACGGGAGCTTCACCGGCGCAGCGCTTGCTCCGCCGGCTGTCGCCTCGAACGCGCTGCTCGTCGGAGCCAAGCGCTCGGAGACGGGCCGTCCGCTGTTCGTCGCCGGGCCACAGGTCGGGTACTTCTTCCCGCAGTTCTTCGCGGAGATGGAACTCGCCGGTGCGGGGTTCGCCGTTCGCGGCGCGGTGTTCCCGGGCGTGCCGCTCGTGCTCATTGGCCGTGGTGCGGACTTCGCCTGGAGCGCCACCTCGTCGCAGGCGGACAATCTCGACCTCTTCGTCGAGACGCTGTGCGCCGACGACACGCACTACCTGTACCGGGGTCAGTGCGAGCCGATGCGGCGTTTCCTGGTGGGAACGCTCAAGGCGCAGGGCCAGCCGGATCAGCCCGTCGCGTACTACCAGACGACCCACGGGCCGGTCATCGGCTATGCCAGAGTCGCGGGCAAGCGTGTCGCGATCTCATTGCAGCGCTCGACGAGGGGCCGCGAGTTGCTCTCGACGCGCGCCTTCTACGACCTGAACACGGGCCGCGTCACCTCTGCAAACGACTTCCTGCGGACGATGAACGGCGTCGAGTTCAGCTTCAACTGGTTCTACGCGGACGATCGCGACATCGCGATGTTCTCGAGCGGGCGACTCCCCGTCCGGGCTGCAGGCACCGATCCGGCACTTCCCACGGTCGGCACCGGTGAGTACGACTGGCGCGGGTTCCTCCCGTTCGCCGCACACGCACGGGGAATCAACCCGCCGTCAGGCGCGATCCTGAACTGGAACAACCGGCCCGGGCCGAACGTCGGCGCCGCCGACTCGAACTTCGCGTACGGCTCCGTCCACCGTAACGACCTGCTCCGAGCGGCCGTCGCCGGTCGCAAGAAGCACACGCTCGCGACCCTCACGGGCGCGATGAACAAGGCGGCGACACAG
>DASQLF010000176.1:0-2631 GCA_035630135.1 Gaiellaceae bacterium | reverse complement strand
TTCTGCGCCAGCAGAGCTAGTGCCGCGCGCCGCGGTTGTGCCGCTTGCGGGCGCCGCGCTGGTACAGATCGCCGAGGAGCGCGACCCCCACGAAGATGAGCCCGACGACGAGCATCGAGAGGATGATGTCGCGACCTTCCTCGGCCGCGGTCTTCTCGGTCGAGGCGAGGAGGTCGAGGACGAGCCCGAGCATCGCGGCGATGCTACCCCACGAGCCGGGCGTGCGCGGCGAGCGCGACGCCCACGGCGTCGTCGGATGCAACCGTCTCGCTCGCGCCCAGCGAGCTCGCCGTCGCAGCCCACTCGAGCCCGTCACCGTCGAGGCCCTCCGCACGGAGCCGTGCGCACCGCGAGATGAGCTCGGCGAGGTCCGATACGGCCTTCACGTCACCTGTCGCCGCGATCCGCACGAGCCCGTGGGCGTAGAGGTAGTCGCCGAGGAGGAGCGCCGTGTCGCGTTCGGGCGGGGCAAAGACCCGTGACCGCCCGTAGTGGACGAGGTAGCCCTCGTAGATCGTCTCGAGTCCTATTCGGTGCTCCGGCGGAGCCAGGGACGAAAAGACCATTTCGTCCCCTCGCTCGGCCGCGGGCTTCAGCGCACCGCCCCAGAGCGGGCTCTCCGCCGCGGCGGCGTCGGCGATCGCGTCGAGCACGGCCTAACGGCTCGCCGCCCGGGGCGGTTCCAGCTCGATCTCGACCGGAACGTCCGGACCCCCTTCGTCCCAGCTCTCGAGCGTCACCCGCTCGCGGAAGAACTCCCAGATCGCGCGGCCGCCGGCCATCGTCGGCAGCGCGATCAGCACGCCCGCGATGCCGTACAGCGCACCCCCTGCGAGCAGGCCGAATATGACGAGCAGCGGATGCAGCCGGAGCGCGCTCGCCATCACGTTCGGAACCACGATGTGCCCCTCCACCTGGTAGATGAAGAGAAAGAGCAGCCCGACCCAGACGAAGCCCCACGGCGGGTCGGCGAAGATGGCGTAGATCGCCGGTGGAACCGCCGAGAGCCACGGCCCGATGTACGGGATCACCTCGATGAAGGCAGTCCACAGGCCGAACAGGAGCGCGTACTCCTGCGCGCCCTCCACGAGCCCGGTCACGCCGAGCACGTACATGCCGACACCCGCGCTCGTCCCGATGACCGTCGAGAGGATCGCCTGCCCCTTCAGGTAGCCCCACAGCGCTCCCTCGATGCGCTGGGTGAGCGGCACGCCCCCGTGCGGCGGGAAGCGCGAGTCGATCGAGTGCTCCAGGCGCTGCATGTCGAGGAGCATGTAGATCGAGATGACGACGATGAGGATCGCCGAGAAGAGCAGGAGAACGAACGAGAACGCCGCTCCTTGAGCGAACGCGATCGCGTCGGAGGCGTAGCCCGAGATCTCCCCGGCACTCAACCCGTCGAGCCACTCGTTGATCTGCTCGCGCACCTGAATGTCCTCGAGACCGTGGTCGTCGAGCCAGACCTGCAGGCGGTCGAGGTCGACCTCTGCCGCGGTCTGCCCGGTGTCGAGCTCGTCGGTGACGTACTCGTCGATGCGGTCGGCGGCGTGCCGTGCCTGATCGAAGGCGACGGCGCCGATCGCGACGAGAAGCGCGATCACCACGGCCGAGAAGATCGTGTAGACGATGAGGACGGACGGCCCGCGCGGCACCTTCAAACGGGTCAGGTCGCGGACGAGGGGATTGAGCGTGAACGCGATGACGCTCGCCGTCAGAAAGAGGAACAGGACGTGCCCGAGCTTCGCCGCGAGCAGGAACGCGAGGACGACGAGGACGGGGAGGACGACCAGCTGGATCCACCGCGGGATCTGGATCGTCGGGCCGGGACCGACCATGCGGGTGATCGTATTGGAGCCGCTGCGGCGCTCGCGGAAGAGCTTGCTACGGTCCGAACATGGCCACCGCGACGCCTCGTTCCCGCCACGCCGCACGGCTGCGAGCCGACCGCCGGCGCGCTCAGGCGAAGTCCCGGAGGATCGCCGTCGCCATCGTCATCGCCGTGCTCGCGGTCGCGACGCTGGCGCTCACCGCCTTCGACGGTGAGACCTCGCCAGCGGTCAGCCGCCCGGCACCGCTCCCCGTCACGTCGGCGCCGCCGGAACCCCAGATCCTGGCGACGGTGGGGAACCTGCGCGTCCAGTCTCCCGTCGCGCAAGGCGGTGTGACGGCGGTCGGATTCCACGGGAGCGCGGAGGGGGCACTCGTCCTGAAGCCGGTCGGTCCACAGCGAAACGAGGGGCTCGTCGCGCGCCTCTGGCACCGCATCACGGGCGTGTCGAAGACGGGGCTCGCCTGGTATCAGCTCTCGGGCGGCCCGCTGCGAACGCTCGACGTCGGCGCCGTCGCGGGGACCGACGTCTACTCGCCCGTCGACGGAACGGTCGTGGCCATACGTGACCAGATCGTCTCCGGCAAGCGCATCGGCGCCGAGATCGAGCTCCGGCCGGCCTCCGCGCCATCGCTCGTCGTGTCCATTCAGAACGTGCGCCTGGATCCGGCGCTGTCCGTGGGCGACAACGTCGCGGCCGAGCGCTCGAAGCTCGGGACCGTGACGGACATCAGCCGCCACGAACGGCAGGCGCTCGGGAAGTACGCCGTCGAGGGCGGCAACAACGTGGCTCTCCAGGTCTA
>DASQLF010000175.1:0-4273 GCA_035630135.1 Gaiellaceae bacterium | reverse complement strand
CACGAGATTCTGCGCGGCGTGGCCGACCGCGATGACATCCGCTAGCGCGACCTGGCCCGCCTCGTCGACGATGAGCGTGTCGAGGAAGCCGGCGAAGTCGGCGCGCGCGAAGAGCCACGACGTGCCGGCGACGAGCTGGAGCTCCTCGTCGAGCAGATCGCGCCAGTCGTCGCTCGAGTCGATGAAGTCGCCCTCGAAGCGCGTGTCATCGCCCGAGGACTTCTTGCGGCCGTTGAAGCGGAAGCCTTGCTCGCGCGCCTCGCGCTCGGTCTCCGCGAGGAGCTTCGAGATCGCCTTGTGGCTGAGCGAGGTGACGCCCACGCGGCGACCTGCGCGCATGAGCGCGATCGCAGCCTTCGCCCCTTGCCACGTCTTCCCCGAGCCCGGCGGGCCCTGCACGAAGAGGTAGCTCCCGTCGAGCGAGAGCGCGGCGTCCGGCACCTCGAGGTCGAGCCGCGCCCGCGGCAAGCGCCGCTCCAGGATGTCGACGATCGCGCCGTTCTGCTCACCGTCGAGGTAGGCCTCCGCGAACCGCTGCACGGCGTTGCGGTGATCCCAGTCCGGGATCGGCCGCGCCGGGATCAGCGCCTCGGGCAGCGGCTCCTCCGCACGCGCGATCGCCCGCCGGAGCGTCACGATCCCGCGCTCGTCGTCGGTGACGACGTCGTAGTTGGTCTCCGTCTTCGGATCGGCGCAGCGCCCATGGATCTTGTGCTCCTGCGGCGGGAACGTGAACGTGTAGACGAGCGACTGCCCGTCCTCGACCGGCTCGCCCACGAGCTCGAGCCCGCCCATCGTGTCCGTGTCCTCGAGGAGATCGTCCTCGTCGAGCCCGATGTGGTGGAACCACTCCCACCACTGCGACTTCGCCTCGCGCTGGTGGTAGTAGAGGAGGTGCGCGAGGAGCCAGTGCGGACTTCCTTCCTCGCCCCCGGCGAGCAGAGCCTCGTGCAGTGCGATCCGCGTGGCATCTCGCTCTTCCGCCTCCTCGGTCTTCTCGCGCTCCTCCGGTGGCAGCCGCCAGGGCAGCTCGGGCGGGCGCAGCCCGAGCACGTATTCGTGAAGCGCGACGGTCGAGCGACAGTCCTCCTCGTTGTAGGCGCGGATCCCCTCGAGGAGCGCGTCCTCCTCCGCCTGCAGCCAGTCCTCGAAGAGGACGACCGACTCTGCTCCGCCGGCAACCTCCGCCGTGCGGACGAAGCCGTAGAGCTTCTCGATCTCCTTGATCGAGTAGCTGGTGACACCGGCGCGCAGCGCCTGCTTGACGACGCGGTAGAGGTCGACGAGCACCTCCTGCCGGAGCCAGTCGTCGATCTCGTGCTCGCGCGTCGAGTGCTCGCCCATGAGCCGCTTGAGCGCGGTCTGCTCGTACGCCGCGTAGTGGTAGACGTGCAGATCGGAGTGGACGCGGCGGCGTGCCTCGACCCAGTCGACGAAGCGCTCGAACGCGGCCTTCTCGCCGGCGCGGTCAAGGCCCCAGACGACCTCGTAGCGCACCTCGCCGCCTTCGCGGTAGCACCAGCCGAAGAGGTACTCGAGCCCGCGCGCCGGCTCGTAGAACGGGTGGCCCTCGAGGTCGAGCCAGACGTCGCTCTCGGACGGCGGCGGGAGCAGCCGGAAGCCGCGGTCCTCCTCGTCCGGGAGGAGCTCGACGCGCCGCTCACCCGTGCGGGTGAAGTGGAGCTGAAGCGCGGCCTGACTGCGGAGGCGATCGAACGTCCCCGGCCGGATGCGCGCGACTGAGTCGATGGTGGTCTCGGCGAGCGCCGTGAGCGTCGGAATCCCTGACGCGGCGAGCCTCTCCGCGTGCAGCCGCCCGAGCCCGGCGACGGTGACGGGGTGGTCCTCGGCGACGCGCTGCTCGGCGCAGAGGTGCCGGAAGTCGCAGATCGTGCAGTGGTACACGGGCCACGGCCAGGTTGCAGGCGCCGGGTCGGCGGCGAGCGCGGCGAGCAGCCGCTCGCGGCTCCGGCGGAAGAAGGCGATGAAGTCTGCGGTACGAAGCGTCTCCCGCTCGCCGGATCCGAGCTCGACGTGGACGTGTTCGGGCAGCCGCCCCTGGATCCGCCCGAGCTGCTCCGCGTAGAAGCAGAGCTGGATGACGTGGAGCGGCTTCGCGGAGCGCGCGAGCTTCGTGTCCACGGGCTCGTACGTCCCGTCGGGCAGGCGCACGAGGAAGTCCGCGAAGCCGCGCCACGTGCCGTCCGTGAGGTAGGCCTGGTAGATGACGTCCGCCCCGCGAGCGCGGATCGCGTCCTCCGTGTCGCGGCGAGCCTGCTCCTCGTCGAACCCCTCGTCGTCGTACGTGAGCATCCGCGCGACCGAGAGCCCGGCCGCCTCGAGGCGCGCAAAGTGGGCAGCCTCGTGAGCGTTCCCCTTGGCCATGATGATCCGCCCGTACGGATCGACGATCTGTGGACGCTCGAGCTCCCCGCGCACGACGCGACGCTCGAGCTGCGTCAGGTGCGAGCACGCGAGATGGTTCGCGAGATCGGTCGGCGAGAGTCTGATGGCTCCCCTGGTCGCGAGTCGCATCCCTCGGAGTATCAGCCAAGAGTCGTCCGCTGCTTACGCGATCGAACGGGAACAGACGCAGTGAATGCGGGTCGAGCTTCACCACCCTTTACGATCGCCGCCATGGATCGGGAGGAGTACAAGCGCACCTCTCTCGAGAACTGGCAGACGATGGCCGCTGGCTGGGAGCGCATGCGCCCGGAGGTCGAGCGGGTCATGCGCCCCGTCAGTGAGCGGATGGTGCAGGCGCTTGCTCCGCAGCCGGGCGACACCCTGCTCGAACTGGCGGCCGGTCCGGGTGACACCGGCTTTCTCGCGGTGACGCTGATCAGCGACGGCCGGCTCGTCTCAAGCGACTTCTCGTCGGAGATGGTCGAGGTCGCACGCCGGCGGTCGGCCGAGCTCGAGCTCGCGAACGTCGAGCACCGGGTGATCGACGCGGAGGAGATCGATCTCGAGGATGACTCGGTCGACGGCGTCCTCTGTCGCTTCGGGTACATGCTGATGCCCGATCCCGCGGCCGCTCTCGCCGAGACCCACCGCGTCCTGCGCCGCGACGGCCGCCTGGCCCTGGGGGTGTGGAGCACCGGCGCGCGGAATCCGTGGATCTCCGTCGCCGGCCGGATCCTCCTCGACCTGGGGCTCACCCCGCCGCCAGAGCCCGACACGCCGGGGATGTTCGTGCTCGCGGACGAGGAACGCTTGCGCGGCCTTCTGCAGGGAGCGGGCTTCGTCGTCGAGACCGTCGAGGACGTACCCGTGCTCTTCGAGTACCCGGACGTCGACGCGTACCTCCGGCGCTCGGTCGACACCGGCGGGATGTTCGCGCGAGCGTGGAACGATGCCACCGCGGATCAGCGCGCGACGATCACGGCGCGGATCGTCGACGGCTTCGAGCCGTTCGCCGTCGACGGCGGCTACGAGCTTCCGGGCGTGGCCGTCGTCGCCGGCGCTCGCGCGTAGAGCACGCACGACCTCCTTCACGGCCGTGCGTGCGGCGCTAGCCTGCCGGCGGATGGTTGCGGCGATGTCCACGCTGCGCGGGCCGGTCGAGGGGCTCGCGGAGGTCTCGCGGCTCGCGAGCGAGAGCGTCGGGCCGTGGCTGCGCGAGTACGAGGGCTACCGCGGCACGTTCGTCTTCGTCGACAGCGACGCGGGGATGGCGCGGTTGCTCACGCTCTGGGACGCAGCCGAGGACGAGGAGCGCGCCCGTGCCTCACGGGGCGCGATGCGCGACCAGCTCGCGGCGACGGCAGGCATGGAGGTCGTCGACTTCGGCGTGTTCGAGGTCGTCGCCTCGGAGCTGCTGTCCGCCGAAGACGCCAAGGCTTAGCGTCCGCCGAGAGCTGCGGCCGCGCCGATTCCCTCGCGGTCCTCGCGCAGCGCCATCTCGACGTCGCGCTCGTCGTCCATTGCGGCCTCCGTCGCGGCCGTGAGGAGGTCGAGCTGCTCGTCCAGCACGGCACCGCGATCCGGCGGAACGATCGACCTGAGATCGGTGAGCGCGGCTTTCAGCCGGCGGGTCACCTGCGGCGAGCCCGCGCCGGCAAGCCGGATCTCGTCGAAGGCCAGGTGGACGTACGCATCCCAGTTCATCGTGAAGACGGCGAGCCGAACCTCACCCTCCTCGTCGCGGTACACGCCGTCCGGCATCGGGCGGCGCGCGAGCTGCCGGAGAAGGTCGTGAATCCGGTCGAGCGCCTGCACGGAGGTCGTCGGATCCTGGAGCGGCGAGTCGGCGAGCGAGCGCTCGGCGATG
>DASQLF010000174.1:0-6967 GCA_035630135.1 Gaiellaceae bacterium | reverse complement strand
GCGACGCGCGCTCTCGCCCGGCCCGACGCCCAGCGCGTCGCGATCCTCGGCGCGGGGGCGCAGGCGCGCGGGCACGTCCACGCGATGCGAGCCGTGCTCGACGACCCCGAGATCCGGATCTGGGCGCGGCGGCTCGAGGCGGCCGAGGAGCTCGCCGGAGAGGTCGGCGCGACCGTGGCTCCGTCCGTCGACGCGGCGCTCTTCGGGGCCGAGGTCGTCTGCACCACGACGGCGACGGCGGAGCCGATCGTCGAGAAGCGCTGGCTCGCGCGCGGCGCGCACGTGAACGCCGTAGGGTCGAGCATCCGCACGACGCGCGAGCTCGACACGGAGACGATCGCGCACGCGTCGCTCTTCGTCGACCGCCGCGAGTCGACACTGAACGAGTCGGGCGACTACCTGATCCCGGTCGCCGAGGGCGTCATCGGCTCCGACCACATCAAGGCGGAGCTCGGCGAGGTGCTGATCGGCGCGCATCCCGGACGCGAGCACGAGGACGAGCTGACGGTGTTCAAGTCACTCGGCATCGCCGTCGAGGATCTCGCGTCGGCCGAGCTCGTCCTGCGTCGCGCACGCGAGCGCGGCGTGGGCGTCGAGGTCGCTTTCTGATCCCACTCCCGGAGATCGAGGCAGCGCGCGAGCGGATCGCCGGCGTCGCGACTCGCACGCCGCTCGTGCGGCTCCATGTGGACGACGCTCCCGCCGAGATCTGGCTCAAGCTCGAGAACCTGCAGCCGATCGGCTCGTTCAAGATCCGCGGCGCGGCGAACGCCGTACTGAGCGCGGCGCGGGACGAGCTCGACGCAGGGCTCGTCACGACGAGCACCGGGAACATGGCGCAGGGGGTCGCGTGGATGGCCCGCGAGCTGGGCGTGCCGGCGACGATCATCGCGCCGCACAACTCCTCCCCGGGCAAGCTCGCCGCTGTGGAGCGCCTGGGAGGCCGCGTCGTGCACGTGACCTGGGACGAGTGGTGGGCGGCAATGGAGGCCGGCGGCCTCGACGGTGTCGACGGGTTCTTCGTCCATCCGGTGCGCGACGAGCGCGTGATGGCGGGGAACGGGACGATCGGGCTCGAGCTCGCGGAGGATCTCGACGCGTTCGACTCCGTCGTCATCCCGTGGGGCGGCGGCGGACTGACGACAGGGATCGCGAGCGCGCTCCGGGCGCTCCGACCCGGGACCAGGGTCGTCGTCTGCGAGCCCGAGACCGGTGCGCCGGTCGCGGCGACGATCGCAAACGACCGCGTTCCGGTGGCTGTCGACTACACCCCGTCGTTCATCGACGGGGCAGGCTCGGGGGCATTGCTCCCGGACATGTGGGAGCGGGCGAGCGCGCTCGTGTCGGACGCCGTCTCGGTCTCGCTGAAGGACGCGGCGTCAGCCGTTCGCGTGCTGGCCGAGCGCGCCCGCATCGTCGCCGAGGGAGCGGCCGGGCTGGCGGTCGCGACGGCGTTGGCAGGGCAAGCCGGAACCGGTCGAGTCGTGTGCATCGTGTGCGGCGGGAACATCGACCCCGCTCGTCTGGCCGCGATCCTCGACGGCCGCGTGCCCGACTAGTCCCAGTCGGCGAGCGTGCGGTCGAGGCCGGCGAGGCACTCGCGCTCGAGGCTCTCGTGCCCGACAGCTCGCGCGTAGAGAGCGAGCGTGATGCCGAGGAACACGGCAAGCACACGCGCTCGAAGCCGTGCGTCCTCGCCGACCGACCCGTACTCCACGAGGAAGCGCTCGCGACCGGCCGGAGGAAGGAGCGACCACACGACCATGAGATCGATCGCCGGATCCGATCTGCACATGTCACCCCAGTCGATGACTCCGGTGAGAGCTCCGTCGTCCACGAGGAGATGTCGGAGATGGAGGTCACCGTGGGTGACGGCACTATTCGTGCTCGGCGGCAACTGCTCCGCGGCGACGAGGACGTCGTCGAGCTCGCGAGGCGGCCGCCAGGACTCCAGCACGGCAAGCTTCTCGCGCGTGCGCGCGACCCGGAACGGCATGTCGGCGCGGCGGATGGGATCGTCCGGGAGCGAGACGTCCAACTCGACGTCGTGGAGCGCGCGCAGGAACCGGCCGAGCTGTGCGCCGAGCTCGATGCGCGTCTCGTCGCCGAGCTCGGCCTCCGCGGGCTCGCGACCGGAGAGGAGCGGCGCGCCGAAGAAGGGCCACGCGAACCGCTCGCTCGGCACGCCGACGAAATGCGGCTCCGGGATCGGTGCGGGAAGCAGCGGAGCCAGCAGCGGCAGCACGGCGATCTCGCGCTCGACACCCGGGATCGCGATCGCCCTGCGCGGAAAGCGGAACGCCCAGGCCTCCTCGACGACCCAGACCGAGTTGTCCCAGCCCTCACCGACCAGGCGAGCGGAGCCCGCATCGAGATCGGGGAACTGCTCGGAGAGGAGTGAGCGGACGAGCGGGGCGTCGATCGCGACCTCTGCATCCCACTCTGGCATCGCGGCACCCTAGCCTTGCGCTCCGCAGGGTAGGAATTGCGCCATGAGAATCGTCTCCAAAGAGGAGGCGCGCCGGATCGCCGTGCACGCGCAGCTGGTCGACGGCACGGCGACGAACGTCCTCGACACCGTGCGGCAGCTCGGCTTCCTCCAGATCGATCCGATCTCGACGGTCGCGCCGCCGCAGCAGCTCGTTCTCTGGAGCAGGCTCGGACCGTACGACGTCGCCGAGCTCGACCGTCTCCTCTGGGACGAGAAGAAGCTGTTCGAGTGGAACGCGTTCATCTGGCCGATCGAGTCGCTGCCGCTCGCACAGGCGCGGATGCGGCGACGGCGACGCGCCACGCAGTACAAGCACCAGCGCTGGAGCAGGGAGTTCCTGCGCGAGAACGCCGCCTTCAAGCGCTACGTCCTCCGCGAGCTCGACCGCAACGGGCCGATGCTGTCACGCGACCTGCAGCACGAATCCGTCCCGAGATCCGGCGAGCGGCATCGCTGGTGGGGCAGCCGACAGGTGACGCTGATGCTCGAGATCATGCACGCATACGGGTTGATCGCCGTGGCCGGGAGACGAAACGGCCAGCGCCTCTGGGAACGCGCGGAGCGCTGGTTCCCGGCCGTGGAGACGATGCCCGTGCGCGAGGCCGACCACGTGCTGGCCGAGCAGCGCTTCCGCGCGCTCGGCGTGCGACTCACGAAGGCGGGGTGGGAAGCGCACCCGGACGCAAGCGACGAGCCGGTTCCCGATCGCGTGACCTTCCTCTCGCCCTTCGACCGCCTCATCCACGACCGGGACCGCGCCGAGGCGCTCTTCGACTTCCACTACCGCCTCGAGATGTACGTGCCGAAGGCGAAGCGCGAGTACGGCTACTACGTCCTGCCGATCCTCGTCGGCGACGAGCTCGTCGGCCGTATCGAGCCGCGCTTCGACCGCAAGACGAAGACGCTCGAGGTGCTCGGCACGTGGGGAGACACGTCTCGCGCGGACGAGGCTCTCTCGAGCCTGTCCGGCTGGCTCGGCGCCGAAGCTCGTCAGTAGCATCCGCAGCGATGCAGTTCGAGACCCGCGCCATCCACGAAGGCCAGGAGCCCGACTCCGCGTCGGGGGCGATCACGACGCCGATCTACCAGACCTCGACGTACGTGCAGGAGGCGGTCGGCGTCCACAAGGGGTACGACTACGCGCGCGTCGGCAACCCCACGCGAACGGCTCTGCAGGAGTGTCTCGCATCGCTCGAGGGAGCCGCCCACGGCCGCGCGTTCTCGTCGGGCCTCGGCGCCGCGACGACGCTCATGCACCTCCTCTCGCCCGGCGACCACGTCGTCGCCGTCAACGACGTGTACGGCGGCATCTACCGCATGTTCACGCAGGTGTACGAGCCGAAGGGCTACCGGTTCACCTTCCTCACCGCCGACGAGATCTCGACGGGTCTGGCGGAGCATCTCGAGGAGGGCACGAAGCTCGTGTGGCTCGAGACGCCGACGAACCCCGCCCTCAACATCGTCGACATCGCTGCCGCGGCCGATGCAGCGCACGCGGTCGACGCGATCGTCGTCGTCGACAACACCTTCGCGACGCCGTACCTCCAGCAGCCGCTCGCGCTCGGTGCCGACGCTGTGCTGCACTCGACGACGAAGTACATCGGAGGCCATTCGGACGTGATCGGCGGCTTCATCGCGACCAACGACGACGCGATGGCCGACCGCCTCGCCTTCCTGCAGAAGTCGCTCGGCGCCGTGCCCGGCCCGTTCGACGCGTGGCTCGTGCTGCGCGGGGTGAAGACCCTCGCCGTCCGCATGGATCGCCACTGCGCGAACGCGGCGGCAATCGCTTCGTACCTCGAGCAGAATCCCCGTGTCACGCAAGTGCTCTATCCCGGCCTCCCTTCGCATCCCGGGCACGTGCTCGCCGCCCGGCAGATGCGCAACTTCGGCGGCATGGTGTCGTTCCTGCTGGAGGACGAGCAGGAGGCGGTTGACCTCGTCGCTCGCACGAAGATCTGGAAGCTCGCCGAGAGCCTCGGCGGAGTCGAGAGCCTCATCGAGCATCCCGCGCGCATGACGCACGCGTCGACCGCGGACGCGCCCTTCGCCGTACCGCCCGCGCTCATCCGCCTCTCGGTCGGCATCGAGTCGGCCGAGGACCTGCTCGACGACCTCGAGTTCGCGCTCGCCGGATGAACCCTGCGCCGATCGACCTGCGCCACGCGGCGCCGGGGATCGTCGCCTGCTACCTCATCGAGACCGACGACGGGCCGGCGCTCTTCGACTGTGGCCCGGCGACGTGCATCCCTGCGCTCGAGGAAGGCCTTCGAGAGCGTGGGCTCGCACTGACCGACGTCCGGCACCTCCTCCTCTCGCACATCCACCTCGACCACGCGGGCGCCGCCGGCGTGCTCGTGCGCAAACACCCCTCGCTACAGGTGCACGTCTCCGAGATCGGCGCGCCTCACCTCGTCGACCCGTCGAAGCTCGATGCCAGCGCCAGGCGCCTGTACGGCGACGCATTCGACGCACTCTGGGGCGAGCTCGCGCCGGTGCCCGAGGCGAACCTTCACATCGTCGGCGACAGCGTCCTCGGTCTCGAGTGCTTCCCGACGCCCGGACATGCCTGGCACCACGTCTCATACCTGGACGCGACGGGCACGCTCTACGCCGGGGACGCCGCAGGCGTCCGGCTCGAGGGAGCGACGTTCGTCATGCCTCCGTGCCCGCCGCCCGAGATCGACCTCGAAGCGTGGGAGGAGACGATCACGCAGATCGAGCGCCGCGCACCCGCCCGCCTCGCACTCGTCCACTTCGGCGTGATCGAGGAGACGGAGGCACACCTTGCAGCGCTTCGCGAGACACTCGGCCGGTGGGGCAGGCGCGTCGCGGACGGCATGGACGAGGAGACGTTCGTCGCCGCCGCACGCCACGACATCGAGCGGGCCGATCCCGAGCTGGTGGATGAGTACCAGCACGCAGGGCCGTACTGGCACCACTTCCGCGGCATCGAGCGCTACTGGCGCAAGCGCAGCGAGGCGCGGGCCAACTAGACCGGATCGTTCGGGTCGGGAGGTTCGGGCATCGGATCCGGCAGGGGATCGCCGGGATCCGGGCCGGGGCGCGGCGGCTCCGGAATGGGATCCGGGCTCGGGAAGGGCGGCGCCGGATCGATCGAGGCGGTTCTCATGCAGGTCTTCTCCCCGCTCGTTCGAGCAGGGAAACCAGCGGCAGGCAGTTGAGGACGGCGCTGCGGGGAGCGCCGCCCTTGCGCGCGGTCGCCACAGCGAGCTCGACGTTGCGCAGGCCAGCTGCGGAGTGCGCGTCCGAGTTGAGCACGAGCGGAACGCCCGCCGCGAGTGCTTCGCGCACGTGCACCGCCGACAGGTCGAGCCGGTCGGGCAGGCCGTTCACCTCGACCGCGACCCCGGTCTCGAGGGCTACCCCGAATATCTCCTCGAGATCGAGCGCGTTCTCCGGACGGTGGTTGAGGATCCGACCCTTCGGATGGCTGAGCGCACGAACCGCGGGATGCCGCATCGCCTCCGTGACCATCCGCGTCAGCTCACCGCGGCTTCGCCGCTGTCCGGCGTGCAGGCTCAGCTGCACCCACTCGAGCGTCTCGAGCACGCGGTCGTCGACGTCCAGCGAACCGTCGGAGCGGATGTCGCACTCGACGCCACGCAACACGCGGAACGGCGCGAGCGCCTCGTTCACGTGGGCGATCTCGTCGGCCTGCCGCAGGAGCGCGTCCGCGTCGAGCCCGGGGACGACGCGCACGTTCGGGCTGTGGTCGCAAATGGCGACGTACTCGTAGCCGCGCTCGCGCGCGGCGAGCGCCATCCCCTCCACCGTGTCCCTGCCGTCCGACCACGTCGTGTGGCAGTGGAGCTCCCCGCGGATGTCCGGGACCTCGACGAGATCCGGCGGCACCCCGGCTCCGGGCAGCTCGCGCAGCTCCGGCGGGCAGTACGGGATCCCGAGCCGCTCGAAGACCTCGGCCTCGCTCGCCGCGTGAGGCAGCGCGCCGAGCGCCGCGACGTACTCGGCCGACCCGGTCGCGCGCACGAGCTCGGTCCCGTACGCCTCCGGATCGGTGACGAAAACGCTCACCGGCACGCCGTCCACGGTGAGGCCCGACGCCCGCCGCTCCTCCCGCGCGAGCACGACGACGATCGCGGGAAGCTCGGCAAACCGATCGAGCACCTGGGCCGGCTCGTCGGAGGAGACGACGACCGCGAGTTCGTGCGAGAGCTCCGCGTACCGGCGGGCCGCGCCGGCAACCTCGCCGCCGAGCGCCGCGCCGATCTCGGCTGACAGCCCACGGGCGCGATTGACCGTGAGACCGCGGGGCGCGACCGTGTCCCGCGCGAGGTTCGCAACGATCTTCGCCTCGGTGACGCTTCCCACCCCGGGAACCTCGCGCAGCCGGCCGGCGAGCGCGGCCTCGCGAAAAGCATCGACCGACCGCACCTCGAGGTGCCGTGCGATCGCCAGCGTGCGCGCGGGCGTGAGCCCCAGAGTGCGACCGTA
>DASQLF010000173.1:0-22058 GCA_035630135.1 Gaiellaceae bacterium | reverse complement strand
CGCGATTCCCGCCTGAGTCTCGCGTGCGAGGACGCCGACGGCGAGGCCGTTGGATACGCGTGGGTGCAACCGGCCGCGGAGACGACCTTCGTGGTCGTCGCACACACCCGGTACAGCGAGTCCTACCGCGTGGCAGGCGCCGTGCCGGTGCGAGTTCGAACGGACGACGTCGAGGTCGATTCGTCGAGTGCGCGTTTCGACGTCAGCGAGCACCGTCGGGACGGACGCCGGCTGCGGGCCTACGAGCTGGAGGCAGCCGTGTCCGGATGAGTGGCAGACGCCGGGAGCGTGAGGGTGAACGTCGCACCCGTCATCGAAGCGGTGTCGAGCTCGAGCGATCCGCCGTGTGCCTCGGCGATCGAGCGTGCGAGTGCGAGCCCGAGCCCCGAGCCCGGGACCTCGGATTCGAGGCGCGTCCCCGCCTCGAAGATGTCATCGCGCCGGCTCGCAGGGACGCCGGGGCCGCTGTCCGAGACGCTGATGCGGATCAGCCGGCCCGCGGCCGCGGCGCGAACGGTCACGCGCCCTGGCCCCCCGTAGGCAACCGCGTTGACGACGAGGTTGTCCAGCGCCTGACGCAGCCGAACCGGGTCACCGGAGACAACGAGCTCCTCGTCGACATCGGCGACGACGTCGGCCCGGCTCATCCAGTGGGAGGCGACGACGTCGCGGACGAGCAGTCGAATGTCCAGCGACTCCGCCCGGATCGACGCAACCGCCGCGTCCATGACGATCCGCTCGATCGCACCGGCCGCAGCGATCGCGAGACGGAGCAGCTCCGGGAGCGCATCCGGGTCTCCGGCTCCGCCCACAGCCGCCTTCGAGAGGGCAGAGAGTGCGGCCACCGGGCTTCGAACCTCGTGCACCACGACGGCGAGGCGGGCGTCGTCGAGCGTCGGCGTCATGCTCGTCGCTCGGCGATGCGGCTCAGCGCCCATTCCGCGGCCTCGCTGAGCACGGGGTCGGGGTCCGTCGCGAAGCGCCGAACGCTCGGCACGAGCGCCTGCGTGCCGACGTTCCCGGCCGCGACGAGCGCGTTCCGGCGAAGCCAGCGCGGATCGTTTCTCGGGACGTAGAGGCGCTCGAGCTCGGCGACGAGCCGGTCGCCTTCGACCTCGAGCCAGTCGACGAGCGCGACACGCCCGTCGGCTGCCGGGTCAGCATCCTCCCCACGCCGCCGTTTCTCGATGCCCCGATTCCAGGGGCAGACGTCCTGGCAGATGTCGCACCCGTACACCATCGCTCCCAGTTCAGCCCGATACGGCTCCGGAATCGGAGCCGGTGCCTGCGTCCAGTACGACAGGCACTTCGTGGCGTCCAGCGTCCCCGGCTCGTCGAGCGCCCCGGTCGGGCATGCGTCGATGCAGAGCCGGCAGTCGCCGCAGTCGAGCGCCAAGGCCGGCGTCGACTCGACTTCGGCCTCTGTGACGAGAACGCCGAGAACCACCCAGGACCCGTGACGACGGGTAATCGCGAGCGTGTTCTTGCCGTAGAACGCCACCCCCGCCCGCACTGCTGCCGCCCGGTCGACGTGGTCGGACTCGTCGACCAACACGCGATAGCGGCCGCCGAGCCTTCGGCCGAGCTCGTCGAGCTTCTCACGGAGATCCGCGTACTCGTCCCTCCACGTGTACCGCGGCAGCCTGCCCTCGTCGGCGGAGGGCTCCACTCCTTCGCGGTAGTAGCAGAGGGCCGCCGCGACGACTGTTTGCGCGCCGTCGAGCAGCGTCTCGGGGTGGCACGACACCTCGGGCCGGGCCATCGTGAACCGCATGTCGGCGAAAAGACCGCGCGAGCGCCGGTCGCGGATGTGCCGCTCGGTGTCTTCGTAGGGGGCGATCGGAGCCGCGCCGACTGCGTCGATGCCCAGCTCGGCCGCCAGCACTGTCAGCTCGGCCGCGGTCATGAGAGGATTCTGCCTCGTGAAGGCCGTACGGATACACGAGGACGGCGGCCCTGACGTCCTTCGCTACGAGGACGTCGAGGATCCCACCCCAGGGGCCGGCGAGATTCTCGTGTCTCTACGTGCCGCAGGACTGAACCATCTCGACGTCTGGGTGCGGAAGGGCCTCCCCTCGGTTCCGAAGCCGCGGATCCTGGGCGCCGACGGGGCCGGAATCGTGTCAGCGCTCGGAGAGGGAGTCGAGGGCTTCGCGATCGGCGACCGCGTCGTCGTCAATCCAGGGATCCCGCACAACGGGCGCATCACCGTCATCGGCGAGCACACGGACGGGACGTACTGCGAGCTGAAGGCAATTCCGGCGGAGCAGCTCTATCAGCTCGACGACTCGCTCTCGTTCGAGGAGGGCGCAGCGTTCCCGCTGACCTTCGAGACGGCGTATCGCATGCTCGTCACGAAGGCCTCGCTCGCCGAGGGCGACTGGGTCCTCGTCTGGGGCATCGGGGGCGGCGTCGCGCTCGCAGCCTTCGAGATCGCCCGCGCGCTCGGCGCGCGCACGATCGTCACCTCCTCGAGCCCCGAGAAGCTCGACCGCGCACGCGTGCTCGGAGCCGACGTCGCCATCAGCCACGCCGACGACGACGTCGTGCAGGCCGTGAAGGACGCGACCGGAGGCAAGGGAGCCGACGTCGTCGTGGAGACGGTGGGCGAGGCGACCTGGGAGCGCTCGCTCGCCGCGGCGGCCCAGGAGGGGCGGGTCGCGGTCTGCGGCGCGACGTCGGGTCACAGCCCGCCCGCGCGTCTGTACCGCCTCTGGTGGAAGCAGCTCACGGTCTACGGATCGACGATGGGGATGCCGTCGGACTTCGAGGCGGCGTACGAGCTGATCCGAGCGGGTCGAGCGCGGGTGCACGTCGACTCGACGTTCCCACTCGCAGACGCCGCGAAGGCGCACGAGCGCCTCGAGTCGGGCGCGCAATTCGGCAAGGTCGTCCTGACGATCCCGTAGTGGTCAGGATCTGCGGCGCGGAACGGACGCCTTCGGGGATCGTCGCGGAAACTCTGCTCAGCCGAAGCCGAGGATGAACTTCGCGTCGTCCGACATCCGGTCGGGCGTCCAGGGCGGATCGAAGGTCAGCTCCGCTTCCACCTCGCTCACGCCGGGAACCGAGCGGGCCGCGTCCACGATGCCGTCGGCGATCATGGCGCCGGCCGGGCAGCCCATCGACGTGAGGCTGTAGATGATCTTGACCTTCGAGTCGTCGACCTCGACGTCGTACATCAGGCCCAGCTCGACGATGTCCATCCCGAGCTCGGGATCCTCGACACCGTGAAGTGCCTCGATGACGTCATCTCGCGCGACCATGGGAAGAGTCTAGAGACGGTGCGCTAGGCGACGCCGACGAGCTGGTCGGCGCGCCGCAACACCAGGTCGAGCACGTCCCCGATTGCGCGGTCGAGCGAGTCGTTGTAGATCACCGGCACGTCGTGGCGCCGCGCGCGCTCCACGAGATAGTCCTGGATCTCGCGGATCTGCGGCAACGAGTCGAGGTACTTCTCGAGCGGTCGCAGACCCTCGGTCGCATGGTCGCGCACCCAGAAGTGGCTGCGGTGCAGGTTCTCGTCCTCGATCGCGACGACGCACTGCACGACGAAGGCTCCGGGATAGCGCGCGCCCACCATTCCGGGGACGAGATGCACCCCCTCGAGCACGGTCGACCAACGCTCCGTGGCCGCACGCTCGAGTGCCGCGTCGACGCCCACCAGCACGTTCCGCGTCTGGTCGAGGAACCCGAGGATGGCCGCGTCTCCGGACTCCTCCTCTTCGGCGCGCGTGAGCGCGAGTCGTGCCTCGAAGCTCGAGTAGTGCACGGACGGCATGAACTCCTTCGAGAAGAACGTGCGCATCGTCTGGCGGATGAAGTCGGTGGACGTCACGCGCGTGATCCCGAGGCGGTGGGCAGCCTCGGTCGCGATCGTCGACTTCCCCGTTCCCGTCGCGCCGCCGACCAGCAGCAGAAGCGGCTCGTCGAGCCGTTGGAGCGCGTCGATCCTGCGCAGCCGCCGCAGCGTGCGCGCCGCCTCCTCGTCGCCGATCAGCTCGGCCGCGAGCTCGCCCAGGCGATCGAAGTCGAGCGACACGGCGCCGCGCTCGACGAGGTCGCGGTCTGCCCGGCGCGCGATCAGGTACGCGCGCTCCGGGTCGAGGCCGGTGACGACGAGCGCGCGTGCCATCAGGCCCTTCGAGAAGGGCACCTCGTCGCCGAGGGGCAGCGGGAGACGGTGGCGGCGTTCTCTCACTAGGGGAATTTGGCCATGTCCAGTAGGAGTTCGTCAAGGTCTTGCCCCGCGTGGCTGGAAACGACGTCGTTGGCGGCGAGCACCACCTCTGCTCCCCGAGACAGCGCGACCTCCGCGACGACGTCGATCGCCGCGGCCTTGAGCTCGACGAGATAGACGTCCGCGGCGACGTCCTCGAGCTCAGCTCGCAGTGCCGCGCGATTCGACAGGCTGCCCGAAACGTGGACGATGCGCGCGTCGTGGGTCTCTTCGAGATGAGCCCTCATACGCGCGTGCGCGCTCACGGGGGCGGTACAGAAGTAGGCGACTGACCGGCCTTGTACGTCGGCGAGGGGGCGCGGACGAAGCGTGGCAGCGACCACGGGCACGGCCTCGGAGACCACGGATCGCACCGCCTCCCGCACTTCCCCCCAGCCCGTGTCCTCCTCCGCCATCGTGACCAGGACGAGATCCGCCAGCAGCAGGCGGTACGCGTTGAGATAGCCGGCAGCAACACGCGGATCCTGGTGCCCTCCGACCACCACCACCATGCGGTCGGCGGCAACGGGTGGCAATGCGGCTCCACTCCCGTCGAACACGACGACCTCAGGGCCGCGCGCGACCGCGATGCGTGCTCCCTCGGCGACGTTGGACGTCCCGACCGCTCCGGCCAGGCCGCCCCCACACCGGCGGCACCCCACCGTGGCGACGCCGACGACCGCCGCGGTCTCGAGGTGATCCGACGCCGCGTGCCGGCCGGAACGGGATAGCTCGACCAGGGACTCGACCGTCGGGGGCACGGTGATGACCTCCGGCTCGGGCGGGCCGCCGCGGCCCATCGCCACGACGACGACGTCCCGATCGCGTGCGAGCAGGCGCGCGAGATGCCCGGTGACGGCGGTCTTGCCGACCCGCTTGCTCGTTCCGGCGACCGCGATCGACGGGATCGACACCGGGGCTCGCTCGGGTGGATCGAAGCGGAAGTCGGCGCCGATGTACGGAACGGCGAGCGCGAGCACCCGACTCACGAGGGCGAGCCGCTCGGGCGGGCCGAGCACGGGCTCGTCGGACAGGTCGACGACGACGTCGGGCGCGTACCCCGAGACGGCGGACTCGACGTCCGCAACGAGCGGGACGCCGTAGTCCTCCCCGCCGCGCAGCTTCTCCTGCCCGCCGATGAGGACAGCTGCGACGAACTCGTAGGGCAGCTCCGCGAGCGCGTGGCGGACGACCGCGGCGTAATGCTCGCCGTCGACGATCGCGACCGCTCTCACGTGCGAGCCGTGACCTCGTCCTCTATCGAGCCCGTGAACTTCGCGTACTCGAGCGTGTCGAGCGAGAAGGAGACCAGGCGCTCCTGGCCGTGGAAGGGATGGCGGCGCCATACGTTCACGCGACCCTCGTCGATCTCGATCAGGTTGTAACAGGGTCGGGTGTTCCCCCTCAGCCGCAGCGATGACACCGTGCCGGCATTTACGACGAAGAGATCCTCGAGGCGCCACACGTATGGGACGTGCTTGTGCCCGGAGAGGACGAGCCTGACCCCCGCACGCTGCAGACACTCGATGGCATCGCCGGCGTCGTACACGACGTTGCGCTCGCGCCCCGTTCCCGGTACCGGCAGCAGATGGTGGTGCAGCACGAAGATCTTGAGGTCGGCGGGCTCGGTCGCGAACTGCTCCTCGATCCACCGGTAGCGACCGCGCCCGATCTGCCCGTGGTCGAGATCGGGCTCGCTCGAGTCAACGGCGACGATCGCGACCGGCCCCTTTCGCAGCACCGAGTTCCGCTCGCCGAACATCTCCTCGAAGTGGACGTACCCGACATTGCGTGAGTCGTGATTCCCGGGGACGACGACGAGCGCGTCGCAGTTGATGCGGTCGACGTACTCCCGTGCGGTCAGGTACTCGTGCCGGAAGCCGAAGGTCGTGAGGTCGCCCGAGCAGACGACCACGTCCGGCTGGAGCTCGTTGATCTCGCCGATCGCGCGCTCGAGCAGGCTGGCCTCGAAGTACGTCTCACCGCAGTGCAGGTCGGAAAACTGGGCGATCCGGAACACGTCCGCAGTCTACGACGCGACAACGGGTCGTCCGAGGCCGTTGGTACCCTCGCGCAGGTGGCGGTGGATCAGGCCGTTTTCCAGGCATATTGCGGAACCGAACCTCCGCGCTTCGCCAACCGGATCGAGGTCGAATGCGCGAAGATCCTCGACTACTACGGCATCCCCTGGGACTACGAGCCGCAGTCGTTCGTCCTGGAGCGCGACGAGTCGGGGCGCGTCGTGAGCGCATTCACACCCGACTTCTACCTCCCGGAGCAGAACCTCTTCATCGAGGTCACCGTCATGAAGCAGTCGCTCGTGACGCGCAAGAACCGCAAGCTGCGCGAGATCCAGCGGCTGTACCCGCATGTTCGCGTCAAGCTGTTCTACCGCCGCGACATCGAGCGGCTCGCGCAGCGCTACCGACTGCAGCTGGCGTCGTAGTGGCCGACGATCACGCAGCCGGGAACGGCGTCGTCGGCGCCGTTCACCTCTCGCGCGCCGAGATCGCCGGTCGAGTGGCCGAACTCGGACACGAGATCGCCTCGGCCTACGGCGGTCTCGACCCGCTCCTTATCGCTCCACTCAAGTCGAGCGTCGTCTTCCTGGCAGACCTGTCCCGGGCGCTGGGAATCTCGCACACCCTGGACGTGATCGAACTCGCGCCCTACACCGGCGGACAGGACGGCGCCGTTCGCCTCCTCAAGGACGTCGACGCGCCGCTCGAGGGTCGTCACGTCATTCTCGTCGAGGACGTCGTCGATACGGGCCTGACCCTCAACTTCCTGTGCAAGACCCTCGCGCTCCGGGATCCGGCCAGCCTTGCCGCGGTCACGCTGCTCGACCGTCCGTACCGACGACTCGTCGACGAGATCCCTCTCCGCTTCGTCGGATTCACGGTGCCCGACGAGCTCTTCGCCGGCTACGGACTCGGACTCGACGAGCGCTGGCGCGCGCTGCCCGATCTTCACGTCGTGAGCTCTGTCGCCCTCTCGCGAGCGGCGATCGAAGCGGCCTGACGGCTACAAGTACGAAAGCGGGTCGACGGCGTCGCCGTTGACCCGGACCTCGAAATGCAGGTGCGGACCGGATGAGTTGCCGGTCGACCCGACGAGGGAGATCGTCTCGCCCCGAGAGACCGATTGTCCGACGCCGACGAGGAGCGACGAGGCGTGCGCGTACGCGGTCGAGAGCCCGTTCCCGTGGTCGACAACCACGAGGTTGCCGTAGCCGCCGAGCCAGCCGGAGTAGATGACCGTTCCCGAGGCTGCAGCCCGATTGGGCGTGCCGTAGGCGCACCCGATGTCGATCCCCTCGTGCATCCGCCCCCAGCGCATGCCGAAGCCGCTCACGACCACGCCGTCGCACGGCCACACGAAGCCGGCCGCGGATGGCTCCCCGGTGCCACTCGAGCCCGTCCCGGAACTCGTCCCCGCTTGCTGCTGCGCCTCGCGGATCCTCGCCGCGAGCTCGGCGCTCTGTGCCGCCAGCGCCTCGACCTCGCGCAGGTACTCCTCGCGCGTCTCCCGCGTATCCGACAGCGCGCTCGACTTCAGCGACTGCACCGTCGCGAGCCGGTTGCGGTCGGTGGCGAGCTGGTCGCGAACGACTCGAGCCTCGGAGGTTCGCGCCGAGATGACCGACACGGTCGCCGTCTGCAGGCGCTTCGTAGCGACGGTCGCCTTCCGCTCGGCCGCAGCTTGCGTGCGAGCCTTCTCGACCTCGCGGGCGATGCGCTGATCCTGCCGGCTGATCCGAGACACGAGCTCGACGCTGTCGATGACCTCGTCGAAACTCGACGCCGAGACGAGGAACGAGACGACGTCAGGCGGCTCGTCGATGTACGCGGCGCGAACTCGCGCCTCGAGGATCCCCACCGCCTTGCGGTACTCGGCCCGCAGGCGCTCGAGCCGGCGCGTCTGGCGCCCGAGCAGGGCCGTGAGCTCGTCGAGTCGCGCCTGTGCGTTCGCGAGCTCCGCTT
Source organism: Gaiellaceae bacterium (assembly GCA_035630135.1). Taxonomy (GTDB): domain Bacteria; phylum Actinomycetota; class Thermoleophilia; order Gaiellales; family Gaiellaceae; genus GMQP-bins7. Next base: position 13,856 of record DASQLF010000173.1, on the reverse strand, counting down.
CGAGCGAGGAAAGGCTCGCCTGCGCCGAATCGACGGCCGTCTGGGCGTCCTCGAGCTCGGCGACGACCGCCGACAGCTGCGAGGTGAGCACGCCTTCGTCGGCCTTCGCATCGGCGATCTCCTCCTGCAACGCCGCGATCCTGGCGTCGACCTCCGCCTTCTCGCTCTCCGGCGTCTGAGCCGAGGCAGATGCAGCCAGCACGAGCGCGATCGCGAGAGCGAAGACAGCGAGTGCTCGCCGTCCCATCCCGTTAGGTTCGCCCACCGGTCGGCCGACCCTCCCTGCCGTCGCGGCCGAGCGCCTGCAACGCCGACGCGACGTCGCGTCGCAGGGGGCCGAGCTGCGCCCGGTAGTCCTCGTCGGAAACCGTTCCCGTCCTGTGCTCGAACTCGAGCTCCTTGAGAGCTCCGAGCGCGCGATCCCGCTCCTCGAGGAGCGCGAGCCTTCGGCGTTCGTCCTCGTCGAGCTCGTCGAGCGAGTCCGACTCCGGCTCGGGCTCCCGGATGAACGGGAGCGCGACCGCGACGACACAGGCGACGGCGAGCGCCGCGGCGAGCACCAGCGCCAAGGTCAAGGTGTGGCCGGGATGCCGGCTTCGGCCGCCCGCGCGACGAGACGCCTCTGCTCGCGCCGGTCGGGCCACAGCGTGATGAGCGACCCGAGGAGGAAGACCAGCCCGGCGAGCCAGATCAGGTTCACGAGAGGCTTGACGAACACGCGGAAGTAGACGCTGCCGTCCGGATCGATCTGCTCGGCGATGACGAAGAGGTCCTCGCCCGTGAGGCGATCCGTGCGGATGCCGACCTCATTGGAGACCTGATCCTCGACCGTGTACGCGTTCTTGCCCGCGCGCACCACGCCGAGATCTCGATCCCCCCGCCGGACGGCGAGCGACGCGCGGATCTCGGTCGCGTTGGCCGTCACGTTCTCGTCCAGCGAGCGGTAGACGAGCGTGTAGTCGCCGATCTCCACCGAATCGCCTCGCGCGAGCTTCGCCTCCGTCACGGTGTCGAACGCGCTCGAGCCGGCGACGCCGATCGCGAGCATCACGATCGCCGCATGCACGATGTAGCCGCCGTAGCGCCGGCGGTTGCGCGAAATCAGCGAGCCGAACGCCGCGGGCCAGGAGGCCGCCCCGAGCGCCTTTCTGGCCCGCGTTCCGCGAACGAACTCGAGGGTGATCGTGGCCAGGACGAACGCCGAGAAGGTGTAGGCGACGAGGCCCGGCACCGAGCTTCCGGCTCCGAGAAGCAGGAGGACGACGCCTGTCGCGAGCGCCACACCGGTCGGCCACCGGAACGTCGTCCCCAGGCTCCTGAGCGATGCGCGACGCCAGGCGATCAGCGGTCCGATTCCCATGAGTAGAAGCAGCGGCAGCCCGAAGGCGCGGAGGAAGAAGTCGTAGTACGAGCGCCCGAGAACGACGGCCTCGCCCCGAAGCGCCTCCGAGACCATGGGATAGACGACGCCCCAGAAGATCGCGAGCGTGAGAGCGAGAAGGAGCAGGTTGTTGTAGAGGAACGCCGCTTCTCGAGACACGGGCGACTCGAGCCTGGTCGGCGAGCGGAGCTGCGGAAGCCGCCAGAACACGAGACCGAGCGACACCGCCACGACGACGGCGATGAACGCGAGGAACCACGGGCCGATCGAGCTCTGCGTGAACGAATGGATCGAGTTGACGACACCCGAGCGCGTGAGGAAGGTGCCGAAGAGCGAGAGCGAGAACGCGAGCAGGACGAGCAGGACGTTCCAGACCTTCAACATCCCGCGCCGCTCCTGGATCATCACCGAGTGCAGGAACGCAGTTGCCGCGAGCCACGGCATCAACGCGGCGTTCTCCACGGGATCCCAGGCGTAGTAACCGCCCCAGCCGACCTCGACGTACGCCCAGTGGCTGCCGAGCAGCTGACCGACTCCGAGAGCCGCCCACGCGAACAGCGTCCAGCGCCGCGTCGCGATCAGCCACCGCTCGTCGAGCTTGCCCGAGAGGAGCGCGCCGATCGCGAACGCGAACGGCACCGTCAGCCCGACGTAGCCGAGGTACAGGAGCGGCGGGTGCGCGAGCATGTAGGGGTTCTGAAGGCTCGGCGTCATGCCAGCGCCGTCTGGCGGAGCCGCCTGGGTCGCGAACGGGCTCGCGACCACGACGAGAAGGAACGCGAAGAAGGTCGACACGGCGGCGAAGACGGGCACGACCCAGACGATCAGGTCGCGCGCCCACCCACGATTCAGGCTCACGGCAGCCGCGCCGAAGCCCGTGAGCACGAGCAGCCAGAGCAGGAGCGAGCCCTCCTGCCCTCCCCAGAATGCGGAGATCGTGTACGCCGTCGGAAGCGCCTCGCTCGTCGTCCGGGCGACGTACGTGAACGAGAAGTCGTTTCGCAGGAGCGCCGCCAGGAGCACCGCGGCTCCGACGACCGTCGTCGCGAAGGACGCGACGAGCGCGTTCTGCGCCGAGCGCGCGAGCCTCCGCCGGCCGAGATGTGCCGCCATGGCCCCGGCGACGAGCGCGTAGAGAGAAAGGCCGAGTGTGACGAGGAGCGCGGCGCGTCCGAGCTCAGGCATCGGCGTCGTTCAGGCGGAGTCGCTCTTCGGCGCGTACTTCGACGGGCACTTCGTGATCATCGAGCCCGGCTGCGCCACGAACGTGCCCTTCTGCAGCTCGCCGTCCACGACGATGTCCCGCCCGGCCTTGAAGAGGTCGGGGACGGAGCCCGTGTAGAGGACGGCGACGGACGTCCTCCGCTCGCCCGAGATGTCCTCGAGGCGGAACCGCAGTCCGCCGGCGTGCGAGTCACCACGAATCGGGCCCACGACGCGGCCTGCGAGCTGGACGTCGCCGGTGCGTCCGGCGAGCTCGCTCGGCGCCAGGGAGGGGTTTCCTCCGCCGGCGATCGACGTGTAGAGGAGAAACACCGCGAGCACGCCTGCAACCGCCAGAGCGATCACGAGCCGGGCCGGACTCGCCTTCCGCGCCATGGCGGAAGTCTAGCCCCGGTCCGCGCGCACTTGGCGCGTCAGCCTACGCGGCGCGGTGCGCGCGATCCCACTCGGCGGGATCTTGGTCGAGGCCCTCGTCCTGCGTCAGCCTGCGATCGGGCATGCGATAGCCGTGGTCGAGACACAGGGATCCCGGAGACGCCTCGGTGAACGCGTCGCAGTACCCCTTGCCGTAGGCGGCACGAATGAACGCGGCCACGACGTCGAGGCTCCACTCGTCGACGTCGACGGCCTCGCGCCAGAGATCGGCGAGTCGGAGGTCGATATCGAGCTCGAGCAGGTCGATCCTGGACGGGCTTCTGGACGGGTTTCCAGCCATGGGCCGAGCGTACGGGTCCGGTCGGACGGAGCTTTCGGATCTCTACTGCTCGTCGCCGCGGACGGTGAACGGCAGTGTCCAGTCGGCCCGGGCTTCGCCGTCGATCGTGAGCCGCCACTCGTAGCGGCCGGGCTCGAGCGGCAGCGGCGTGGAGTTGACGGCCACGGGAAAGTCGAGCGGCGTGCCCGGCTTGAGGCCCGGCGGGCGGCCCACTTCGAACTCGCCGCCGAAGGCCACGACCTGATCCGAGTCCTCGTCGTCCTCGAACCCGATGGGCGAGCCGTCGGCGTCCAGGAGCTCCACCGCGAAGCTGTGCCGGGTGTTCGCCTGATCCCACGGCACCTGGATCAGGAGCCCAATGCCGAACGCTGCAGGATCCGGGCCCGTCTGCGACCATCCTCCCCCGACGATCGTGAGCTTGCCGTCGGAGACGACCGCGTAGTCCGCGAGAAGCATCGTGACTTTCACGGCGAGAGCCAATCACATCGGTACTACGATCGCGGGATGGCGTCTCGCATCCGGGTCGGCCCGGCTCGCATGCCGTCGAGAGAGTCCCCGGAGGCGGCCATCGAGATCCTGCTCGCGCGCGGGTACGACGCGTGCGAGATCGACTTCGAGAGCGGCTTCTGGATGGACTATCCGTTCGCGGAACGGCTCGGCGAGCTGGCGCAGGAGAACGACATCGCGCTGTCCGTGCACGCCCCGCTCTTCGGATTCATGGGCCACCTCGAGGCTTCCGGGCGCAAGTTCGCGTCCGCCGTTGGAGCGCTCGACCGAAGTGCAGGCATCGTCGCCGCGTGCGGCGCCGAGCTCGTGGTCTTCCATCCCGGATTCCTGCTCGGTCGCGCACGCGACGACGCGATCGCGGCGGTCGTCGAGCAGCTCGGCATGCTTCGCGAGCGGCTCGCGGCGAAAGACCGTGCGGTGCCGTTCGGCATCGAGGTGATGGGGCGCGTTCGCGACCTCGGCTCCGTCGACGACGTGGTCGAGATCGCGAGCCGGGTGGAATGGGTGCGACCCGTCCTCGACTTCGCCCACATGCACGCGACGAGCGACGGAGCGTTTCTCGAATCGGAGCCGTTCAGCTCGGCGCTCGCCCTGGCAGGCGACGTGCTCGAGGCGGGAGCGCCCTTCCACATCCACTTCTCGGACATCGCCTTCGCGAACCGCAACGAGACGAAGCACCTGCCTTACGGCGAGGGAACGCTGCGCGCCGAGCCGCTCCGTGACGCCCTCGCGACGTTCGACCGGCCGGCGACGGTGATCTCGGAGTCGCCCGACGAGGAGTCGAGTCAGGCGATCCGCTCGGTGCTCAGGTCCGGAGCCGGCGTGAGCTCGACCAGCCGGGCCTCGTAGCGTGCCGCGTCGTCGTCCCGGCCGCGGCGTCGGAGGAAGGCCGCGAGGTGCTGCAGCGGGTGCATCTCGAAGAGCGTGAGGTCGGGCTCCTCGGCCAACGCGATCGCCGCCTGGAAGAGCTCTTCTGCCTCGTCGTCGCGCTCCTGGGCGGCCCGGACGATCGCGAGCGCCGTCATCGCGAAGATGTGGCACCCGGTGTCCTCTGGGACTGCGTGGGCGCGGGCGTCGAGCGCGAGCCGCTCCGCCTCGTCGATCTTGCCGAGATCGGCGAGCGTGGTCGCGAGCGCGGCCTGGTAGTCCGGCTCGAGCCCTCGATCGCCGCGCGTCGACGTGATGCGCAGAGCCTCTCGAAAGTGCTTCTCCGAGCCCTTGAGATCGCCCCTCGAGCGCGCGAGCCAGCCGAGCTTGAGGAGGGACGCGGCGATCACCGGCTCGAGACCCAGCTCCTCGGCCGTTTCCCTGACCTCTTCCATCATCGTCTGCGCGGCGGCGAACTCGCCCTTGAGCTTCAGGAAGCCGGCGTACGCGAGGGTCGAGTTGATGCGGGCGCGCACGCTGCCACTCTCGCCGGCGAGCTCGAGCGCGCGTGTCAGCAGGATCTCCGCCTCGTCCAGCTCGAGGCGCAGAAGGTGCGCCGACGCGAGCGCCTGTGCCGCGATCGTCTGTAGATCCTTGCGGCCGGCGTCGAGCGCCTTGACGTACGCCCGCTCCATGTACCGGACGTAGTCGTCACCCGACCCGAGCCACGCGCCCACGACGGCCCGGACCGTGAGAGCGTCGAAGCTGGCGACCGCGTCCGAGTCGGCAGGGAGCGTGGCGAGGGCCTCGTCGACAAGATCCCGCGCGTGGTTCGCGTCGCCGTCCCGCTTCAACGACGCCTCCGCGAGCGCCGTGAGCGCGAGCGCCTCGTAGACGCGCTCGCCTTCCTCGCGCGCCTTCGCGAGCACCTTGTCCATCTCGACCTGCACCGCACCCCAGTCCTGCATGCGCCACGCCGCGCGCGCAGCGACGTAGCGCGCCACCAGAGTCGGTCGCAGCTCGAGCGCACGGAGCGCGAGTGCGCGTGCGTTGGGGAAGGCCTCGCGCGCGATGGCGCGCTTGGCAGCCTTGACGAGTGCGACGGCCGTCTCCTCCGCCAGGTCCTCCGGCGGGGCCCCCTCGAGCTCGGTCAGGAACTCGACCGACTGGTCGAGGTGGTAGGCACGGATCTCGACGAGCTCCTCGCCCGTCTTCTCTGCGAGCCACTCGGCGAAGCGCGCGTGGTACTGGGCACGCGCCAGCTTCGCCATGCCGGTGTACGCGACCTCGCGGATGAGCGCGTGCTTGAAGCGATAGGCGGTCTCACCCGAGATGGACGAGCGCGGCTCGCGCAGCAGGAACTCGCGGTGGAGCAGGTCCTCGAGGAGCTCCTCGTGTCCCTCGACGTCGGGAGACAGGTGCTCGAGAGCGCCGCGCCAGAACACGCGGCCGATGACGGCGCCGCGCTGCAGCAGCGTCTTCGCAGCGGGATCGAGGTGGTCGATGCGAGCTGCGATCAGCGCCTGCAGCGTGTCCGGGACGCGAGCGGCCGCTCCGGGCCGCGAGCCGCTCTCGACCAACATGCGAATCGTCTCTTCGACGAACAGCGGGTTCCCTTCCGCACGATCGAGCGCCTCCTGCGGCAGAGACGTGGGACGCTCACCCGCCGCTCCCGCAAGCTGACTCAGGAGCTGTTCGACGAGCTCCGCGCTCTCCTCCTCCGTGAGCGCGTCGAGCTCGATGGCGGTCGAACGGACGCGTCCTCCACCCCAGCCCGGTCGCTCGTCCAGAAGCTCCGGCCGCGCGAGACAGAGGATGAGCACTGGAGCGCGAACCCAGTCGGCGACGTGCTCGATCAGGTCGAGGAGCGGCGCTTCGGCCCAGTGGATGTCCTCGAAGAGCAGGATCAGCGGCTGCACCTCGGCGATCCCCTGCATCACCTCGCGCGCTGCCCACGCGATCTCCTGCGGGCTCCGCTCGCCGTCGAGCGCCTCCATCAGTCCGGCGGCCAGGCCGAGCACATCGGCGACGGCCTCCTCTGCGCAGCACTCCCGGAGCTTGTCGAAGGCCTCCTCGAGCGGGTCGTCGTCGGAGATCCCCGCGGCGGCCTTCACCATCTCACCGAGCGGCCAGTACGTGACGCCCTCGCCGTACGGCAGGGCTCGCCCGACGAGCACGCTCGCACGCTCGACCCCGTCGAGGAACTCGCGGGCGAGCCGACTCTTGCCGACGCCTGCCTCGCCGTAGATCGTGAAGAGGTGCGCGCGGCTGTCACGCAGGCTGCGCTTGAAGGTGTTCTCGAGCAAGTCGAGCTCGTTCTCGCGGCCGACGAGCGGCGCGCGAGGACCGATCGGGCGAGACGGTCCGTCGAGCATGTCGACGATACGCCAGGCCCGGAGCGGTCCGTCGACGCCCTTGAGCTCGAGCGGCCCGGCGTCTTCCACGACGAGGCTGCCAGCGGCGAGCCGGTACGCGGTCGGGCCGACGAGAATCTCGCCCGGTCGCGCTGCCTGCTGCAGGCGCGCGGCGAGGTTGACGGCTTCTCCGGTCGCGAACGTCGACTCGGCGTCGACGACGACGACCTCCCCCGCCTCGATCCCGATCCGGGCCTCGAGCTGGAGCTCCTCCACGGCCGACCGCATCGCGAGCGCCGCCCGCGCAGCGCGCTTGGCATCGTCCTCGTGCGCCTGGGGAACACCGAACGCCGCCATGACCGCGTCGCCCGCGAACTTCTCCACGATGCCGCCGTGCTGCTCGACGCAGCCCGAGACCATCTCGAAGAACTGCGTGATCCGGCGCCTGACGACCTCGGGATCGGACCCCGTCACGAGGCGTGTCGAGTCGACGATGTCGACGAACAGAACGGATGCGAGCTTGCGCTCCATGACTGAAGTGTAGAAACGCCGCCGGGGGTGACTTCCGTCCCTCGTGGCCCCCCGAGGGGGACTAGCATCGTGCCGTGCTCGATCCCTCCGTCTTCAAGGCATACGACGTGCGCGGGATCTATCCGACGCAGCTCGACGAGGACGGCGCGTATCGCATCGGGCGCGCCTATGCGGAGCACTTCGAGCCACGGAGCGTCGCGGTCGGCCACGACATGCGCGTCTCGGCAGCGGAGATGTACGCGTCGGTGGTGAGCGGGATCGCGGACGCAGGCTCCGACGTGATCGAGCTCGGCCTCGTCGGCACGGAGATGCTCTACCACGCCGTGTCCGAGCTCGGCCTCGACGGCGGCATCTGCGTTACCGCGTCGCACAATCCCAAGGAGTACACCGGCATGAAGATCGTGCGACGAGGCGCCCTGCCGGTTGGCGGCGACTCGGGGCTCGCCGACATCCGTGCTCGGGCCGAGGCCGGCTTCGAGCCTCCGGCAGAGCGCGGATCCGTGCGGTCGGAGGACGTCTGGCCGAGCTTCGTCGCGAAGGTGCTCTCGTTCGTCGACCCCGGGGCGATCCGCCCGCTGCGGATCGTGGTCGACGCCGCCAATGGGATGGCCGGCGTGATGCTTCCCCCGGTGCTGGAGCGATTGCCGCAGCTCGACGTCGTGCGCTGTTACTTCGAGCCGGACGGCACCTTCCCGAACCACGAGCCGAACCCGCTGCTCCCCGAGAATCGAGAGTTCATCGTCGCGAAGGTCGCCGAGGAGAGCGCCGACCTCGGCGTCGCGTACGACGGCGACGCCGATCGCTGCTTCTTCGTGGACGACACCGGCGAGTTCGTGCCCGGCGACTTCGTCACGGCTCTTCTCGCCGAGGCCGTGCTTGCGAAATCGCCGGGCGAGAACGTCATCTACGACGTCCGCGCGAGCTGGGCGGTTCCCGAGACGATCGAGCGCTCCGGTGGAAGACCGCTCGTGAACCGCGTCGGCCACGCGTTCATCAAGCAGCGAATGCGTGCCGATGACGCAGTCTTCGCGGGCGAGGTGTCGGCGCACTACTACTTCCGCGAGTTCTCGCAAGCGGACACGGGCGTCGTGCCGTTCCTCGTGATGCTCGAGATCCTCTCGCGTCGCGGGAGGTCGCTCTCGGAGCTGCTCCGCCCTTACCGCGAGCGGTTCTTCCTGACCGGGGAGATCAACACGCCGGTCGCCGATGTGCCTCTCAAGCTGCAGGAGCTCAAGGAGCGCTACACGGCGCAAGGCGGGCGCGTGACTCACCTCGACGGCGTCTCGATCGACTTCGAGGACTGGCACTTCAACGTCCGTCCGTCGAACACTGAACCGCTCCTGCGACTGAACCTCGAGGCGCTCACCGAGGAGCGCATGGTCGAGAAGCGTGACGAGGTGCTCGCTGTGATCCGCGCGTGACGGACGCTCCGGAGCTAGGCCGCCGGACCGAGCGAAGGCCGCCGTTCAAGTACGCGGCGCTCACGCGCGTCTGGTTTTCCGACACGGACGCCCAGGGCGTCGTCTACTACGGGCGGTACCTGCCGTACTTCGACCACGCCCGGACCGAGTATCACCGCCACCTCGGCGGTTTCGCGGCGGACGGCTGCGAGCTGGTGATGCGCGCGTCCTCGGTCGAGTACCACGCGCCCGCTCGCTTCGACGACCTCATCGAGGCATTCGTGCGGGTCTCTCGGATCGGGCGCACGAGCCTGAGTTACGACTACGCGGCGTACCGACTTCCGGACGAGACCCTCATGGTCACGGCGGAGCAGACGCTCGTCCTGATCGAGGTCGAATCGAGACGCCCCACGCCCGTGCCGGACGACTTTCGAGCCGCGGTCCGCTCACTGGAGGGCAGCGACCTCGAGGAGTGAGCGGAGCTGCCCCACGGACCGCTGGGCTCCCTCGTTCGAGTGATCGATCCCTCGAACGAGGGGGGTAACTCGTTCGAGGGATTGCGTCCCCCGAACGCGTCACTACAAGGAGATCGGGGAGAGGGGAAGGGAGCCGCGCGCCCGTCCAAGACGGGCGCGCGGTGCGACTGCGTGCAACCTGTGGCCCTTCGGGCAGATCTCCAGAACGACTCGAGCCGGGTCTCGCCCGGCTCGAGTTCCTGCTTTCTAGGCGGGGGGTCCGCCGAACGGCGGTGGCCCTCGCGGGGAGCTCGAGCCGTGCCAGAACCGGTGAAACTCACGGTCGCCGTCCCGGCGAAGCTCCCCGTCGACCAGAGCTTGCATCCGCTCGGCCAGATTCTCCTTGAGCTCCGTCGCCTGCTCCTCGGCGATCCGGCCTGCTTGGACGGCCTCGTCGATGCGCTTCGTCTGCGTGGCGACGAGCTGATTGACGAGCCCCTGGGACGTCTTGCCCTGCTCGCCTGCAATCTCCGCGAGCGTGTTGTGCTCGAGCTGCTCACGGAGCTCCGCCTCGGTCAGCCCGAGATAGGACGCTGCCGACTCGAGCAGCTCGAAGCGCCCGAACCCGAATCCCATGCGGTGGTGGCCGCGACCGAATAGGCCGAGCCCCGGATACTCGCTGGCGTCGATCCGCTCCTTGAGCCGCTCAGCCTGCTCCTCGGTGAGCCGACCGTCGTCGACGGCGTCGTCGATGCGGTTCTTCAGGCCCTGCTTGAGCGCGTCCGACAGCTCCTCCGGCTCGACACCGAGTTGCGCGGCGGCGTCGTCGATGACGGCCTTGGCGTCCTCGTTCGAGGAGAGCATCCGCGAGCCGGCGATCGCACCGGCCGCACCGAGGCCCGCGAGGAGGAGTGCGATGCCCGCTGCACCCGCGGCGAAGGTGATCTTCCGTCGTCTCGTCATGCTCCACATCGGAACATCTCGCCCTAAGAGCACGCTTAGAACGGACTAAGAAGTTCGGCTGAGCGAGCCTGCGCCGTCCACGCGTGCGAGCTAGGACGACGCCGCGAGCGCCCTTGGCACGCCGAGCGTCAGCACCATTCGCGTTCCGCCGCCCTCGGCATGCTCGGCCACCACGTCTCCTCCGTGCGACTCGGCCACCTGCCGCACGATGGCGAGCCCGAGACCGGACCCGGGCATTCCGCGCGCGGCGCGTGCGCGGTAGAAACGATCGAAGACGTACGGCAGATCCTCGTCGGCGATGCCCGGCCCGTGATCGCGGACTGTCAACTGTCCGTCGCGGACGGCGACCTCGACCTCACCGCCGGCCGGGCTCCACTTGGCCGCGTTGTCGAGCAGATTCCCGACCGCGCGCTCGATCGTCGCCGGAACGCCCGGGACGGTCGCGGGCTCCAGATCCACCGTGTAAACGACCTCCGGCCGGTTGCGGCGAGCGCGCTCGACGGCGCCCGCGACGAGGAGATCCAGGCGCACGTCCTCCGGAGGCACGCTCATCTGCTCTGCTCGCGCCAACTCAATGAGTTCCGAGATCAGTGTCGTCATCTCCCCCAGCTGCTCGACGACGTCAGAGAGCAGCCGCGCCCGATCCTCGGGCGGGAGCATCCGGTCTCCGGCGAGCACTTCGATGTTCGTCCTGACGCTCGTGAGCGGGGTCCGCAGCTCGTGGGAGGCGTCCGCGACGAGCTGCCGCTGCGCGCGCGTCGACTCCTCGAGCGCGGCGAGCATCGTGTTGAAGCTCGCCGCGAGGCGGCTGAGCTCGTCCTGGCCGGACACGTCGATCCGCTCGGACAGGTCCTGGGTCTCGGATACCCGCTCGACGGTCTCCGTCAGCCGCTGTACGGGCGAAAGCGCAGCACGGGCCACCACCAGGCCGAGGCCGGCGGCGATGACCACCCCGCCCGCCGCGATGAGCAGCAGGACGAGGCCGATGCGACTCAACGACTCGTCCACCTCGGTCAGCGGTCGCGCGACCTGGACCGCGGCGTCGGGCCCGTACGCGAACGTGAACATTCGCAAGTGGATCCCGTCGACGGTCAGGTTCGTCCAGTACGCGGCACCCCTCTCGCCCGCGACAGCGAGCACGCGGTCGTCCACAGGAAGCTCGATCTCCTGTCGTGGCGGGACGAGAACCGAGCCATCCGTGCGTACGAGCTGGACGTACGCACGCGCCTCGCCGAACTCGGGGCGCACAGCGAGATAGCTCGGGCCACCCTGCCCGGGCAGGATCCCGAGCTGCTGAACCTCGATCTCCGCGGCCCGCGCCTCGAGCGCCTCGTCGACAGGCGCGCGGAGCTGCTCGCGGGCGACGAGATAGAGCAGAACGGAGGCGGCGACGACCGTCAGCGCGACGGCGGCGGCCGCCGACACGGCGATGCGCGTCCTGAAGCTCATCCCTCGCGCAGCGCGTAGCCGACACCGCGCACGGTGTGGATGAGGCGAGGTGTGCCAGCCTCTTCGGTCTTGCGCCGCAGGTAGCCGATGTACACGTCGAGCGAGTTCGACGTGGGGCCGAAGTCGTAGCCCCACACGCGCTCGAAGATGATCGAACGCGTCAGAACCTGGCGCGGGTTGCGCAGGAAGAGCTCGAGGAGGGAGAACTCGGTGCGCGTGAGCTCGATCGGCCTGGTTCCCCGTCGCACCTCGCGCGTTCCGAGGTCGAGCTCGAGATCGGCGAAGCGCAGAACGTGCGACGGCTCCTCCTCACCGCCGGCTCGCCGCATGAGCGCTCGGAGGCGCGCCAGAAGCTCCGCCAGCGCGAACGGCTTCGGAAGGTAGTCGTCCGCTCCCGCGTCGAGGCCCGCGACCCGGCTGTCGATCTCCGCCCGCGCGGTGAGCATCAGCACCGGCACGGCGTTGTCGCCGGCTCGGAGGGTGCGACAGACCTCCAGGCCGTCGATCCCGGGCATGAGAACGTCGAGGATCACGGCGTCCGCGGGCGTGACCCCGCCCAGACGCTCGAGCGCGTCCTCACCGCTCTCGGCGAGGTCGACCTCGTAACCCTCGAGCTCGAGCGCGCGCCGGAGCGACTCGCGCACGGCGCGCTCGTCGTCGACCACGAGGATTCTCATCGCCCGCATTGTGAGCCGCGCGCCACCACGAGGCCGGGGTCTTAGCGACTTCTTAGCCGCCCCTTACCCCGGACTCAGCCGTCGTCGCTCGCCATTCGCCACACTGAGAGAACACATGACGACGACTCGCTCGAGAACTCCGCTCCTCGTCCTGGCTCTGGTCGCCACACTTGTCCTCGGCATTGGTCTCGGCGCGGCCGCATTCTCCATGGTCGACGGCGATGCCACGACCGTCGTACGGCAGGTGACGGTCGACGGCTCCGAGCCGGTCGCGGAGGGCGCGCTCTCGGCGAACGCCGTGTACGACCGGGCCTCGAAGGCGGTGGTCGAGATCACGGCCGGCGGAGCCGCGCAGCGCGCGCAGGGCTCCGGATTCGTCTTCGATCGTGACGGACACGTCGTCACCAATCAACACGTCGTTGCCAGCGCATCCTCGATCTCCGTGACCTTCTGGAACGGGGTCGAGCTCGATGCCGAGCTCGTCGGCACCGATCCGTCGACCGATCTCGCCGTGCTCTCCGTGGACGCGCCGGCAGGGCTCCTCTCGCCGCTCGCGGTCGCCGACTCGAGCCGTGTCGATGTCGGCGACTCGGTCCTGGCGATGGGAAGCCCCTTCGGGCTCGAGGGCACGATCACGAGCGGGATCGTGAGCGCGCTGCATCGCCAGATGACCGCTCCGAACAACTTCACGATCGTCGACACGATCCAGACTGACGCGGCGATCAACCACGGCAACTCGGGAGGCCCGCTCCTCGACAGCCGCGGACGCGTGATCGGCGTCAATGCGCAGATCGAGAGCGAATCCGGCGGTTCCGACGGCGTCGGCTTCGCGATCCCGTCCAACACGGTTCGATCCATCGTCCGCCAGCTCATCTCCACAGGAGAGGTACGCCACGCGTACCTGGGCGTGCGGATGGCGTCGGTCGACGACGGTGTCGCGATCACGGAGGTCGTGCCGGATACGCCCGCCGACGACGCCGGCCTACGCGCCGCGACGGGCACGCAGGTCGTCGACGGCCGCGAGGTTCCCACGGGCGGCGATGTGATCGTCGAGTTCGACGGTCAGGCGGTGACGTCTCCGACGGCGTTGCAAAGCGCCGTCGACGCTCATCGTCCGGGCGATACGGTGTCCGTCGTCGTCCTGCGAGGCGGGGACCGGCGGACGCTCGAGGTCGAGCTCGCCCTCCGCCCGTGACCCGGGCGGGGTGCCTCGGTCTGGGTACTCCTAGACCTTAGTCCAGGGTGGACATCCGACCGAGCGTCTGTATCCTCCGATGCGGGAGGTAGGTATGGGTAAATCACGTTCGTCCGCGTTGTTCGCGGTTGCATACAT
>DASQLF010000172.1:0-50892 GCA_035630135.1 Gaiellaceae bacterium | reverse complement strand
CCGGCTCGACTGCCTGAGCGCCCGCGAGAGCGGCGATCGTCCGCGCGACGCGCGCGACGCGCGAACGTCCGCGACCGGAGAGCGGAAGCCGGTCGACGGCACCCGAGAGGAGCTCCGAGGCTGCATCGGTCCGTCGCGGCTGCGCTGCCTCCACGTGTGCCCGCGAATCGACGACACGCCGGCGGACGACACTCGACTCCTCGGCGAGCGGGGCAGCCAGCTCCGCGGCACGCGGCCGCGGCATCGCCACCGCGAGGTCGAACCGGTCGAGTAGAGCGCGCGAGAGCTTCTCGCGGTAGGACGAAAGCCGCTGAGGCGAGCACGAGCACTCGAGCGCGGGATCGCCGCGACCACCGCACGGGCACATGTTCATGGTGCCGACGAGCTGGAAGCGTGCCGGGAAGACGGCGTGGCCACCGACCCGGGCGACGGCGACGAAGCCGTCTTCGAGCGGCTGCCGCAACGACTCGAGCACCGAGCGCGGGAACTCCGGCAGCTCGTCCATGAACAGGACCCCACGATGGGCGAGCGAGACCTCGCCGGGACGAGGGCTCGGCCCGCCGCCGACGATCGCCGGCGCCGAGGCGCCGTGATGTGGCGCGCGGAAGGGTGGCGTTCCTACGAGCGCACGGCCCTGTGGCAGCAGGCCCGCAACCGAGTGGATGCGCGTGACCTCGAGCGCCTCGCTTCGTGTCAGCGGCGGGAGGATTCCCGGGAGCCGGCGCGCGAGCATCGTCTTCCCCGTCCCGGGCGGACCCATGAGGAGCAGGTTGTGGGCGCCCGCCGCCGCGATCTCGAGCGCACGACGTGCTCGCTCCTGCCCGCGCAGATCCGCGAGATCCGGGCCGTCGGCGTCCTCGATCGCGCCCTCGTCGATCGGATCGAAGGCCGGCGGGTCGATCTCGCCTCGGAAGTACCTCACGACCTCGTGCAGGTGGCGGACGGGAACGGGCTCGATACCCGCCAGCGCCGCCTCAGGCGCCGACTCCGCGGCACAGACCAGCCGGGTCAGCCCGGCGCGGAGAGCGCCCTCGGCCACGGCCAGGGTGCCGGAGACGGGCCGCACGCGGCCATCCAGCGCGAGCTCGCCGACGGCGGCGTGCTGGGCGAGCCGCTCGGGCGGGAGCTGCCGCGTGGCGCCGAGGACCGCGAGTGAGATCGGCAGATCGAAGCCAGAGCCCTCCTTGCGAAGGGCCGCCGGAGCGAGATTGACGGTGATCCGCCGGTTCGCCGGCCACTCGAGCGCCGCCGAGACGACCCCGCTGCGGACGCGATGCTTGGCCTCCTGGCAGGCCCGGTCGGCGAGACCGACGATGGCGAAGCCGGGGACGCCGGGCTGCAAGTGCGCCTCGACCTCCACCTTGCGCGGCTCGAGGCCGACGAGTGCGTGAGTCACCGCGCGCGCGAGCACCCCCGAACGGTGCCGGGAAGGCGATCACGGATGGTGATCGCCTTCCCGGAAAGAGAGCTACAAGTGCGTTACGGCGTGTAGCAGAGCGCGTGCACGGTGAACGTGCTGTCGTTCCCGCTGTCGTTGAGACCGACACCGAGGAACCCGACCACCTGGTTCTGGGCGTTCAGCTGGGGCTCGAGCTCGCCGGTCATGAGCTCACGGCCCGCCGTGTCGTCGCTCCACGAGGTTCCTCCCGAGATCGCACGCTCGTTCGGCTGGCACGAGGCCGTGACCCGGGCGCTGTTGTAGGCCCCGTTCTCGGCGGCCCCGCCGGCGACGAGCGAGGAGCTCGTGCGCACGGTGATCGCGCCGATGACGCCTGCCGGACCCGCGGCACCGGCCGGGCCTGCCGGACCGGCCGGACCCTGAGGACCTACCGGGCCCGCGGGAAGCTGGCCGGGCGCGAAGTCCGAGCGGAGCAGTGAGCGATTCGCGACCTTCGCCGAGTTGACGGCGTTGTTGCGGAGCTTCGCGTTGGTGACCGCGCCCGTCTTCAGCTGCGGCGTTCCGACGCTGTTGCGTGCGAGCTGGCTAACAGCCGCGACGCTCGTCCCGCCGAGAGCGACGAGAAGGGCGATGCACGCGACGATCATCGCCGGCGACGGCCGGCGGACGAATGTCTTCATCCGAACCCCTTTCTAGTGAGGATCGGCCCAGGCTACTGCGGCTTCCGGTCGAAGCCTCTCGAGCCTGACGGATCTCTTACGGATCCCGTACACAGACCAAAACGGACTCGTAGTACTCACCGGCGCGCCGTCCGGTCCGGCGGTTGACGTGCCGCTCGAGGCGGTCGACGAGGCGAAGACGGCTCCGTCGGAGGATCTCCGGATACAGGTCACGTCTGTCGTTCACGACCACGAGCACGGGCGCGTCGTCCGCGAGCACGTCCGCGGTTCGCGTGAGCACGGTCGAAACCCCGGCAACGTACGACTCGATCGCGGCTCTCCCGGTGCCGGACGCTGCGGCCCCGACCTCTCGCTCCCTCTGGTCGTCGAGCCCGAGCAGCTCGTACGCGTAACGGTGCTGCTCGTGGTAGTCGATGAGGCCCGGATACGGCGGCGAGGTGACGACAGCGTCGAACGGCCCATCGAGCCCGACCTGCGTGGAGTCGCCGTGGACGACCCGAGCGGCGAACCCAGGCGCCCGAGCGCCGGCGAACGCCTCGATGCGCGCGAGCGTGTCGAGGAGGTAGCGCGAGAGGAACTTGCCCGCCTCCTGCACCGGTGTGCACGTCCGTCGGTGCTTGTGGCACCAGTACTGCCCGGTCTGCGGCGCGCGAGGGAAGTCGAGGTCGAAGTGCGTCGTCAAGCGGGCCGAGCGCGCCGCTCGCGCGAGGACGACGCGCAGCACGTCGGCGTGCTCGTAGTCGTCGACGATGGAGCGGAAGTGAAGGAGCTCGGCGGCTGCGACGGGGGCGAACCACTCGCGCACGTAGCGGCTCGGCCGTGCCCGCGACCGGCCTGAACGAGCGAGCGCCCCTTGCAGGTCGGCCTCTAGCCCATCGAGGTCGTACTGCTCGATCTTCACCCGCATGAGAAGGCAGTTGAACGCGGCTATGTCGACACCCACGGCGTCGTAGCCGGACTCGAGGCTCTGCACCAGCGTCGTTCCGGAGCCGGCGAACGGGTCCAGCACACGGCCGCCGGGCGTGACGTAGCGCTCCAGGAGCGCCTCGACGAGCTGCGGGACGAACTTGCCGAGGTACGGGTGGAGACGATGGACGTGCTTCGTGCGCTCACGCTCCGGAAGCTCCGCCTCGGACCAGGACAGGTGGAGCTCGGGTGCCAGCTCGTCGTAGAGCGCAGCCTGCGTCGGCATTGCGACCCTTTCGACGGGCCGCAGGGCGTCCCTACGTCAGTGGCACCCGCTCGACCTTGCGAGCCCGCACACCGGCGGCCTCGAACTCGAGTTCGAGCCCGGCGAGATCCGGTCGCGAGTGAAGCCAGCCGGCGGCGGCGATCAGGACGCGACGCACCTTCTCCTCGTCGATCATCTCGAGCGGCTCGCCGAACGCCGTGCCGCTCTTCTCCTTCACCTCGACGACGAGGAGGCGCTGGCCGCGGCGGAGAACGAGGTCGAGCTCGTAGCGCCCGACGCGGACGTTCGCCGCGACGAGCCGGTAGCCGCGGAGCCTGTAATGGATGAGGGCGCGGCGCTCGCCGCGATTCACGCGGCCTCGACGGCGTAGCAGCGCGCCTGGAACGAGCGGCGGTGCAGCTCCGAAGGCCCGTGCGAGCGGACGGCGTCGTTGTGCGCGGGCGTGATGTAGCCCACGTGCGAGACGAACCCGTAGTTCGGGTAGAGCGCGTCGAGGCGCCGCATGACGCGATCGCGGACGACCTTCGCGACGATCGACGCCGCGGCGATCGCGGCGCTCCGCGCGTCGCCGTCGACCACGGCGCGATGCGGGGGCGCGCTGGGCCCGAGCCGGAAGCCGTCGACGAGGCACGCATCAGCGGGTGGATGCAGATCGCCGAGCACCGCGCGCAGCCCCGCCAGGTTGGATCGATGAAGTCCGTCGCGGTCGATCGTTCCGGCCGGGACGACGTGCACGCTGATCGCCGACGCGCACGAGCCGACCGCCTGGAACAGCTCCTCCCGCTCCTCGACGGAAACCTGCTTCGAGTCGTTCAGCGTGGACAGCGGCCTGACCCGCGAGCCGCGGAGAGTCTCGTAGTCGAAGAGGACGCCCGCCACGACGAGCGGGCCGGCGAGAGATCCACGACCGGCCTCGTCCGCGCCCGCGACGAAGCGCACACCGAGCTTGCGATCGAAGCCGAGAAGACGCTGGCCACTACTCCGAGCCACGCGCCGGAGTCTAGGGACTAGCGCTGACGGAGCTCGCGGACGCGCGCCTTCTTTCCCACTCGCTTGCGCAAGTAATAGAGCTTGGCGCGCCGAACGTCGCCGATCGCGGCGACCTCGAGCGTCTCGATCTTCGGCGAGTGGAGCGGGAACGTGCGCTCGACGCCGACTCCGAACGACTGCTTTCGCACTGTGAACGTCTCGCGAAACCCGGAGCCCTGGCGCTTGATGCAGATGCCCTCGAACACCTGGATGCGCTGCCGATTGCCCTCGATCACCTTGAAGTGCACACGCAGCGTGTCACCCGCCTTGAACTGCGGCAGGTCCGTGCGCATGTGGCGCTGCTCGAGGCTTTCGATCGTCGGATGCATGAGAAAGGGAGGGCCGGAAGACCGGCGGGCAATGGTACCAGCTCGTTTGGCGCAGATCCCAAAGCCGTCCGCTCCCGGCCGGGTCGCGCGCTTGATCATTGGCCTTGCCTAGAAGAAGGAGATGCGAAGCGGCGGCCAGTAGGTCATGAAGACCTTGCCGATGATGTTGTCCCTCGGCACGGAGCCCCACGTCCGCGAGTCGCACGACTGCGAGCGGTTGTCGCCCATGACGAAGTAGCTCCCCGGGGGCACGCGGAACGACTCCTCCGGGCCGATGTCGCGCCGGTCGTTGTCGATGTACGGCTCCTCGAGCCGCTCTCCGTCGATGTAGACGAACGCGGCGCCTCGCCGCAGCCGGATGCCGACGCGCTCACCTGGCAGGCCGACGATCCGCTTGACGAACGTCCCTCCGGCGCCGCACTTGGCGCGAGCCTCGGCGGGGGTCTCGAACACGATGATGTCGCCGCGCGCCGGATCGCGGAAGTGGTAGACGAAGCGGTTCGCGAGGACGCGATCCGAGAACCGCGCGAGGCAGCCGGGCGCAACCGGGCCCTGCGCGCAGTGGAGCGTCGCCTCCATCGACGAGGAGGGGATCCGATACGGGTTCACCACCCAGGCTTTGATCGCGAGGACGATCGCGACCGCACCGACGATCGTGACGATCCAGTCGACGGTGATTCGTAGCCTGCGAGGGAGGCGGCCCGTGACCCGGTCGAGCGGGTGGTGGAACTCGTGACCGTCCTCCGGGCGCCTGTCCGCCGCGGGCGGGGGGAGGGGCCAGGAGAACGGCGGAGCGGGAGGCGGCGGCGAGCGGTACTCACGCGGCATCCGCCAGTCCTCCTCCTCGGACGGGGGCTCGGGCGGAGCGACCTGGCGCTCTTCGGTGTCGCTCACGAGAGCGACCTGACCCGCTCGCGGCGCCACGCGTCGATCCGTCCGTGGTCGCCCGAGAGCAGGATCTCCGGTACCGCCCAACCCCGGAACTCGGCCGGCCGCGTGTAGTGCGGATACTCCAGACCGCCGTCGAGTGCCGCAGAGAAGCTCTCTACCTCGCCCGATCCTTCCGTGAGCGCACCGGGAAGCCGGCGCGCGACCGCGTCGACGAGTGCGAGCGCGGGAATCTCTCCTCCGGAGAGGATGTAGGGCCCGATCGAGATCGTGTCCGTGCAGAGATGTTCGAGGATCCGCTGGTCGAACCCCTCGAACCGGGCCGAGAGCACCGTGAGCGACGGCTCCAGCGCGAGCTCCTCCACGAGCTCCTGGTCGAGCTGGCGGCCCTGCGGCGAGAGCGCGATCACCCGCTGTGCCGGAAGCCCGCCGTAGACGGCATCGAGCGCGGCGGCGACCACGTCGACCCGCAGCACCATCCCCGGTCCGCCACCGTAGGGGTCGTCGTCCACCTGTCCGGCGGACAACGGCGTGGAGTCGCGGTAGTTGAAGACGCGGAGCTCGAGCTCACGCCCGAGGATCCCCGCCAGCGGACGCCGCTCGCGGGCCCAGTCGAACGCACCCGGTACGAGCGTGAAGACGTCGAGGAGCACGACGCGAAACCGTAGCCGTCAGGGGGTGAAGCCGGGATTGAGACGAATCCGGCGCGCCGCGAGGTCGATCTCGCGGACACAGGCCTCGACGAGGGGCAGCAAGAGCCCGGTGTCCAGCTCGATCGCGTCGTTGGCCGGGCCGGGCTGCACGTCGCGCACGACTCCGACGACCTCTCCGCGCTCATCGAGGACCTCGAGCCCGACGAGGTCGGACACGTAGTACGAATCCGGCGGAAGGGGCGCGAGATCCTCGCGGCGGATGCTCAAGACCGCCCCCCGCTCGACCCGGCGGTCGAGCTTGATCGCGTGCCGGCCGCCTCCAACGCGACGGGAGGTCGTCACGCGGACCGTCTCGCCCCCGACGATCATCGTCGCGCCGATCTCGAAGCGTCGGGGATCCTCGCTCGCGCCCTCGACGACGAAAGCGCCGTCGAGACCGTGCGGCTTGCCGACCGTGCCGATGCGGACGAGCTCGGACTCGGGCTCAGTCGGCAATCTCGAGCACGTACCGCTCGTCCGCCCGGGCGCCCCCGGCACGGACGACGCTCCGCAGAGCGCGCGCGATCCGTCCCTGCCTGCCAATCACCTTCCCGACGTCGTCCGGCGCGACGTGGAGATGGAAGACGATCGCATCCTCACGCTCCTCGGTCTCGACCCGAACGGCGTCGGGCTCGTCGACCAGCCGCCGTGCAAGCCACTCGAGGAGCTCCGCCACGTCGGTCAGCCGTCGAAGCCCGCAGCCCTGATGAGCCGCGAGACGGGAGCCGTCGGCTGCGCGCCCTTCGCCATCCAGTCCTTGATCTTCCCCTCGTCGAGGTCGATCGTGGACGGGTCGGTCTGCGGGTTGTAGCGACCGACGATCTCGATGAAGCGGCCGTCGCGCGGCGAGCGCGAGTCGGCCACCACGACGCGGTAGATCGGGTTCTTCTTCGATCCGACGCGCGTCAACCTGATCTTCACTGCCATGTGCTGTCTGTGCCTTTCTCTGAGATGAAGCGGGAAGGCTAGCGCCTGGGACCGCCCACTCCCGGCGGGAGCGTCGGCATTTTCCCCTTGCCCATCTGCTTCATCATCTTCGCCATCTGCTTGCGGGCGGCCATGAGCTTGTTCACCTCGTCGAGCGACGTCCCGCTGCCGGCCGCGATCCGGCGGCGACGCTGCGTGGAGATGACGTGCGGCATGCGGCGCTCGTGCGGTGTCATCGAGAGCACGATCGCCTCCACCCGCGCGAGCTGCTTCTCGTCGAGATCGAGCCCCTGCAGCTGCTTCCCCATGCCCGGGATCATCTTCAGCACGCCCTGGAGTGGCCCCATCCGGCGGATCATCCGGTAGCTCGCGAGGAAGTCGTCGAACGTGAACTCGCCCGCGCGGATGCGCTTCTCCATGTCGGCCTGCTCGTCGAGCTCGACGGCCGCCTCCGCCTTCTCGATCAGCGTGAGGACGTCGCCCATCCCCAGGATCCGCGACGCCATTCGGTCGGGATGGAAGTACTCGAGCTGGTCGAGCTTCTCGCCGACCGAGACGAGCTTCACGGGTCGGCCGGTGACGGCGCGCACCGAGAGCGCGGCGCCGCCGCGGGCGTCGCCGTCGAGCTTGGTCAGGATCACGCCGTCGAATGCGACGCGCTCCTGGAAGGCGACTGCGACGTTCACCGCTTCCTGGCCCGTCATCGCGTCGAGGACGAGGAGGACGTTCGTCGGCTTCGTCACGGTCGCGACCTGCTCGAGCTCGTCCATGAGCTCGGTATCGACATGCAGGCGGCCTGCCGTGTCGAGGATCACGACGTCGAGCCCGTCCGTGCGAGCGGCCTCGAGCCCACGCCGGGCCGCCTCGACCGGATCGCTGCGGTCGAGCGCGAAGACAGGAATCTGGATCTGCTTGCCGAGCTGCTCGAGCTGATCGACGGCCGCGGGGCGCTGCAGGTCGCACGCAACGAGTCCCGGCCGCTTCTTGTCCTTGCGGAGTAGGAGGGCGAGCTTCGCCGCCGCGGTGGTCTTGCCCGAGCCCTGCAGGCCGGCGAGAAGGATCACGGTCGGCGGGCGCCCGAACGCCAGTCGGGAGTCGCCCGAGCCCATCAACTCGGTGAGCTCCTCGTGCACGATCTTCACCACCTGCTGGCCCGGCGACAGGCTCTTCAGGACGTCCTGGCCGAGCGCGCGCTCCTTCACGGACGCGGTGAAGTCGCGGGCGACCTCCAGGTTGACGTCGGCTTCGAGCAGCGCGAGGCGGATCTCGCGCATCGCCTTCGAAACCGCCTCCTCGTCGAGACGACCGGAGCGCCCGAGGCCACCTAGGGTCGCCTGGAGCTTGTCTGAGAGGGTGTCGAACACGGCTCGGAAGTGTACGCCCAGCCTCTTCGCTCCTAGACTCGGGACGTGACTGGGCAGGACATGTCCAAACGCTTGCCCGATGGCACGGTGACGCTGGTCTTCGCCGACGTCGAGGGTTCGACGCGACTCCTGAACCTGCTCGGCGAGCGCTTTGGCCCGGCCCGGACCCGAATGCGCGAGCTCGTCCGCGAGGCAGCGCGCGCGCACGACGGCGCCGAGGTCGACTGGGCCGGCGACGGCGTCTTCCTTGCGTTCTCGCGTGCGCGCGCGGCCGTTGCCGCGGCAGCGCAGATCCACCGCTCGCTCGCCGCGGAGCCGTGGCCCGACGAAGAGGCGCACCGGCTGCGGATCGGCATCCACACCGGCGAGCCCGAACTCGGCCACGAGGGGTACCTGGGCATCGACGTGGTCATCGCGTCACGGATCTGCGGCGCCGCGCACGGCGAGCAGGTCGTCGTCTCCCGGGCGACCCGCGACATGGCCGGGGACGAGCCCGTGCCGGGCGCGACCTATCGCGAGCTCGGCCGTCACCGGCTCAAGGACGTCCCCTCACCGGTGCAGCTCTTCCAACTGCGGGCACCGGACATGCGGGAGGAATTCCCACCCCTGAAGACGCTCAGTGCAACGAGCCTGCCCGCACTCCACCACCGGCTCGTCGGGCGAGACGAAGCGCTGGCCCGCGTCGAAGGGATGCTCCAGGCACCCAACGTCCGACTCGTGACGATCATCGGACCGGGCGGGACAGGGAAGAGCCGGTTGGCGCTCGAGATCGCCGCCGGCGCCGCGATCGACCGCCCGGTGCACCTCGTCGGGCTCGCGCCCGTAACCGACGCGGAGCTCGTCCCGAACGCGATCGCGCGAGCACTCGGCGTGCGCGAGTCGGGGAGCCAGCCACTCGTCGAGGCGGTCGCGGAGCGGCTCAACGGCACGGGCACGCTCCTCTACCTCGACAACCTCGAGCACCTGACGGAAGCGGCCACATGCGTCGCCGAGCTTCTCGACCGCGCACCGGACCTCCAGGTACTCGCGACGAGCCGCACGCCGCTCCGACTGACGACCGAGCACCTGCTCCCGCTCGAGCCGCTGTCGATCGAGGACGCTGCGACGCTCTTCGTCGAGCTCGCTGCGGCGCGAGGCGTCGTGCTCAGGGACGATGCGCTCGCCTCGGTCGAGGTGATCTGCCGTCGCCTGGACGGGCTTCCGCTCGCGATCGAGCTCGTCGCAGCGCGCCTCGTGCTCCTGCCGCCCGCCGAGATCGTGCGCGCGCTCGAGAGCGGACTCGCGCTGGAGATGGAAGGGCCAGTCGACCTGCCGCAGCGCCAGCGCACGCTACGTGCGGCGATCGACTGGAGTTACGAGCGGTTGACATCGAGCCAGCAGGCATTGCACGGCACGCTGGCCGTCTTCTCCGACGGCGCTCTGCTCGCCGACGCGCGTGCGCTTGCCGCCGACGACTCGACCTTCCTCGCCGACCTCGAAGCGCTCGTCGGTTGGAGCCTGATTCGCAGCGATGCCTCGGACGGCTCGGTCCGCTTGTCGATGCTCGAGACGGTGCGCGAGCACGCACTCGGCCACCTTCGTGACACGGGCTTGCTCGACGACCTGCGGCAACGACACGCCGAGCGCTTCCTGCAGCTTGCCCTCGACGCGGAGCAGCACCTCGCCGGACCGGAACAGGCGGACTGGCTCCAGCGGCTCGACCACGAGTTCGACAACCTGACGACGGCACTCGACTGGCTGCTCGCGTCCGGTCGTGCAGAGGACGCTCTCCGTGCCGTCTCGGCACTCGAGCGGTTCTGGCGCGCACATGCCCATGTCGGCGAGGCGCGCCGGCTGCTGTCACTCGGCCTCGAGCTCGGGACGAACCTTGCTCCTGATGTCCGCGCGAACGCGCTCTGGACATCAGCGCGCCAGGCCGCTGCCCAGAGCGCCTGGGATGCCGTGGTGCCCCTGCTCGAGCAGGCGCTCGCGCTCTTCCGCGAGCAAGGACGACAGCGCGACGTCGCCTTCGCCCTCTCCGAGCTCGGGTTCGTCGCCCTCCGCCAGGGGGACGGAGCTCGTGCGGCACGGCTGTGCGACGAAGCCCTCGCCATCGCACGCGAGCTCGGAGAACCGCGAACCACATCCGGAGTGCTCGCCATCGTCGCGGAGGTCTCCCGGATACGGGGCGAGTTCGAGCAGGCAGTGGGGCACTCGGAGGAGGCGCTCGAGCTTCGGCGGGCGATCGGGGACGCAACCCTCGTGACCGACTCGACGTACCACCTCGGCGTCTCGTCGTTCGCAGCGGGCGACTTGCCGCGAAGCGCCGAGGCATTCGAGGCGACGCTCGAGCTTGCCGACAGGCTGGGTGACACCCTCTACAGAGCCGCGGCGCTCTGCATGCTCGGAGCCGTCGACCTCCTGCAAGGCGACACGGCCCAAGCGCACGACCGCCTCACCGAGAGCCTGGGTACGTACACCGATCTGGCAGACGATCGGAGCCGTGCCGAGTGTCTCTGTGCCCTGGGCGGACATGCCGCTGCGAGTGGCCGACCGGAGGATGCGGCCAGGCTCTGGGGTGAGGCGGACAAGCTACGCGGCGGGAGTCCTCTCGAGTACGCGGAGCCGGCGATCGAGGCGCGCTTCCTGCCCGGCGTCATCGACGCGCTTGGCAACGACGTGTACGAGAGACTACGAGGGGCGGGACGCGTCGAGGATGCCGCCGACGGGCCTCTTGTTCGTGCGCGCGCAACAGAGTAGGCTCGCGCGGTTCAACGAAAGGAGCGGCAATGTCCAACGGTGACGACGGTCGTGGACACGAGGTCAAGGCGTTCGAAGGGCTCGTCGAGGTCGAGTCGGACAACCAGCTGTCGATCGACACCGGTCTCTCACGGGCAATCGCCGACGCGGCGTATCGCGCGTACTACGGCGCGCCGGGACTTCGCGACACCTTCTTCGACGTGAGTCGGATCGAGGTGCGTGTGGGCAACCCGGGGCCGACCGCCTACAAGGTGATCATCACTCCGGGCGGAGGACACTAGGCTCGTCGGCGCTACCAGGCTCGTTCATCGCCTTGAAGCCGCCGAGCTCGGCGACCGTGAGGTCAGCGATGACAGCCGTGAGACCGACGGCGGCGACGAGCCTGCGGCGGAGGATCACGCCGAGGATCAGCAGCGCCCACCCCCCGATCCCGACCGGGCCGAACGCGACTGCGGTGCCGCGACGTTCGCTCATCCCGCGATCCTAGTTCTCGGAGGCGCGCCGAGCGACGCGCCTCCGCTGAATCAGCTGGCCCAGCTCGCCACGGCCGCGGGAAGCGAGATCGCGCCGATCCGGTCGATCACGTGCGGGTCGGCGGCATAGAGGTTGTGCATCGGGACGATCGAGATCTCCGGCTCGCCGGCGATCCCCAGCTCGCTCACCACGGGAAGCATGCGCTGCTGCAAGAAGCTGTTGAACGCCTGCTCCGTCTGCCAGACATCGAAGACCTCGATGCCGTGGTCGGTCTCGGACGCGACGTGCAGGATCGCTCCTGCGGGCGGATTCGCATCGAGGCCGAGCTTGGCCATGACAGCGTCGTACTGATCGGACGTCAAGCCCGGCCAGTGCATGGTCATCGCGACAGCCATTCCCAGTCCTCCTTACCCGCGTCGCGTCCAGGGACGGACACAGCGTACGTGGGCGGGACGACACGTGCAACGAGCAATAGCCCTCGTTCGAGTGATTCTCGCCCCTCCTCAGGGGGAAATCAGCGCGCGTGCGTAGTCGCCGGCATCGAAGGGCCTCAGGTCGTCGATGCCCTCGCCGACGCCGACGAGCTTCACCGGGAGACCCAGCTCCACGGCGATCGCGATCGCGACGCCCCCTCGCGCGCTGCCGTCGAGCTTCGTGAGCGCGACGCCGGTCACTCCTGCGGCAGCGCCGAAGAGCTTGGCCTGCTGGAGCCCGTTCTGGCCCGTCGTCGCGTCGACCACGAGCAAGGTCTCGTGCGGAGCGCCCTCGATGCGACCGGCGATGACCCGCTGGACCTTCTCGAGCTCGGCCATCAGGTTCGCCTGCGTGTGCAGGCGCCCGGCCGTGTCGATGATCGCGACGTCGCGGCTCCGCGCCCGCGCGGCCTCCACCGCGTCGAACGCCACGGCCGCCGGATCCGCGCCGCGAGGAGCACCGACGAAGTCCGCGCCCGAGCGCTCGGCCCAGATCTCGAGCTGCTCCTCGGCAGCCGCCCGAAACGTGTCAGCTGCCCCGACGAGCACCGAGCGGCCGTGCTCCGAGAGCTTGCGCGCGAGCTTGCCGATCGTCGTCGTCTTGCCGGTGCCGTTCACGC
The DNA here is from genome assembly GCA_035630135.1 of Gaiellaceae bacterium. GTDB lineage: Bacteria > Actinomycetota > Thermoleophilia > Gaiellales > Gaiellaceae > GMQP-bins7. Next base: position 38,086 of record DASQLF010000172.1, on the reverse strand, counting down.
CGACGACGAGGATCACGCTCGGCCTTGCGGCGACCGAAAGCGTCGGCGGCGCGCCGAAGAGCGTCTCCACCTCGGAGACGAGAGGCTCTTCGAGGTCGCCGGCGATCCCGCGGGCCTCGAGCCGCCGCACAAGCTCGGCCGTCGCCGGCACGCCCACGTCGCTCCGAATCAGCGCCTCCTCGAGCCGCTCCCACGCCTCGTCGTCCGACGCGTCGAAACCTGCCGACGCGAGCTCGGCCGTCAGCGCGACGCGACTCTTCGCGAGCGAGTCGCGCATGCGGGCGAAGAAGCCCGTCCGCTCGGGTTCGTCCTCCGGCCTGAGATCGTCGCCGAGAAGCTCCGACCAGGTGTAGCTCACGCGGTGGCGGCGAGGGACTGCTCGTGCTGCGGAAGGCGCCGCGAGACCACCTGCGACACGCCGTCGGGGCCCATCGTCACGCCGTAGAGGATATCCGCGGCCTCCATCGTCCTCTTCTGGTGGGTGACGACCACGAATTGCGCCCGGTCGGAGTAGCGGCGGAGAAGTTCGACGAAGCGCGCGATGTTCGTGTCGTCAAGGGCCGCCTCCACCTCGTCGAGCAGGTAGAAGGCGCACGGCCTCGCGAGGAAGAGCGCGAACAGGAATGAGATCGCGCCCAGCGCCTTCTCGCCTCCTGACAGCAGCGAGAGGCGCGTTATCCGCTTGCCCGCCGGCCGCAGTTCGACCTCGATGCCGGGCTCGGCGCCATCCTCCTCCGGTTCGACGAGCCGGAGGCGGCCTTCCCCTCCGGGGAAGAGCGTCGACGAGACCTCCTCGAAGTGCTCCGCTACCGAGGCGAACGTCTCGGCAAAGCGGCGCTCGACGGTCGCGGTCAGCTCGGTGCGGAGCTTCTCGAGCTCCTCGAGGCTTTGCTCGAGGTCTGCGCGCTGCGTCTTCAGGTCGTCCAGGCGCTCCTTCTCGGCCTCGTACTCCTCGCGCGCGAGGGGGTTGACCTGCCCCAGCGTCGCGCGTCGCGTCTCGAGCCGGTCGGCGCGCGCGACGAGCTCGTCGCGATCGTCTCCTTCGGCCCGCTCGACGTCGCCGGCGGAGTCGAGACGTCGTGTCGCGTCCGCGACCTCGGCGTCTATCCGGGCGATCTCGACCTCACCTGCCGTGACCGAGGCGCTCGCTTCCTCGAGCTCGCGCCTGAGATTCACCTCGGCGGCACCGAGCCGTCGAAGCTCCTCCCCCAGGTCGCCGGAGCGCGTCGCCCCGGCGTCGACGCGTGCCCGCAGCGGCGCCTCGAAGCGATCCGCTGCGTGCCGTGCCGCAGAGATGCCGTCGTGGAGAGACTCCGCGAGCGCCACGAGCCGGGCGAGGGTCACGCGGTCGATCGTCGAGACGCGAAGCCGCGGCGCGCGCCCGAGCGCCTCCTCCGTGGCACGCGCGCGTTCCGACGCAGCCTCGGCCACTCGGGTGGCGGAGGCGACCTCGTCGTCGAGCGACGCCGCCTCGGCTGCGAGCGCCGTTCGCCGGCTCTGCAGCTCGAGGAGAACCGCCTCGGCCGTCTCGCCCACGAACCAGAGCTCGCCTCGGGCCGGGTCATATCCGAAACCTTCCGACGTGACCGAGGGCTCGGTCACGTCGAGCAGCGCGTCGAGCTGCACGACCGGGAACTCGGAGACGAGCTCGTGCGGCGCGCGTCCGGCGAGGACGGTGAGACTCCCGAGCCCGGCCGCGCGGGCGCGCTGCAAGAGAGCGAGGCCGCCCTCCGGAGTGTCGGCGAGAACCGCGGCCGCACGTGAGCGAAGCGCGGCCGCGACGGCGCGCTCCGTCCCGGAAGGAACGTCAAGTGCGGCGAGGGCGAGCCTCGCACCATCCTCGGCGAACGCGCGCGCAGCCGGCGGCAGGCCCTCCTGCTCGGCGAGGGCCTGCTCGAGCGCGCGCATGCGGTCGTGTACGAGCGCTGCGCGCTCGGACAGCCCGACGCGCTCGCGCTCGGCGCTCCGCGCAGCCTCGGCCGCATGCGCCGCCTCGCGCTCGAGGCGGGCCACGTCGCTTCGATCCGTCTCGTCCTCGCCAGCCGGCGACTCGGCCCGAAACCGCTCGAGCAGAGCCACCGCCGACTCGGCGCGGAGCCCAAGCCGCTCGACGCCGCCCTGGAGCCGATAGCGGGCCGCGACCGCCGCCTCGCGCCTCCCGGCCGCGTCGGAGAGCTCGTCCTCGGCCCGTGCACGGTCGGCGAGCAGTCCCTCGAGCCGTCCCTGCGCCCCACGCTTTGCGAACGCCGCCGCGTCACGCCGCTCCTGGGCCGCCGCGCGCCGGCCGCCGGAGTCGGCGAGATCGAGCTGTGCGACCCGGGCGCGTAGGCCGGAGACCTCGCGGCCGAGCTTCTCGGCACGCTCGGCAGCAGTGGCCTGCAGCGCCAACGGCCGCAGGCGCTTGCGCACCTCCTCCTCGACGTCGCGAGAGCGCTCGACCTGGATGGCGACGCGGGCGAGCTTGAGCTCGGCGCGGTGCCTGCGCCTCTTGAACTTGCCGAGCCCGGCGGCCTCCTCGACGAACGCGCGCCGGTCCTCCGCCTTGGATGCCAGCACCTGCTCGACCTTCCCCTGGCCCACGATCGAGTGCATCGCCGAGCCGAGACCGACATCGGACAGGATCTCGACGAGATCGGTGCGGCGCACTGCCGCGCGGTTGACGAGGTATTGCCCTTCGCCGCCGCGCACGAGCCGCCGCGAGATCGAAACCTCCGAGAAGTCGAGGTCGGGCCAGGCGCCGTCCTCGTTGTCGAACACGAGCTCCACCTCGCAATGCTCGGCGGCCTTTCGGTCTGCGCCCCCCGCGAACAACACGTCGTCCGGCTTCTCGGCGCGAAGCTCGGACGGCGTCAGCGATCCGGCAGCCCAGACGATCGCGTCGGCGATGTTCGACTTGCCGGAGCCGTTCGGTCCGACGACGACCGCGACGCCCGGCTCGAGCTCGAGCTCGAGCCCATCGGGAAACGACTTGAAGCCACGGATGCGAAGCGTGCGCAGGTGCACCGGGCAGGATTCTCGCGGCCGGCCCGGACGGTCAGGCGACTACGGCTAGATGCGCTCCGGCACGACGCCGAGCGCGTCGAGCGCCTGCATCGCTGCTTCCTGCTCGGCCGCCTTCTTGGTCGAACCGCGGCCGATGCCGAGTTGCTCGCCCGCGACGTGAGCAGCGCACACGAACTTGCGGTCGTGCGGCGGGCCCTCGACCTCGAGCACCGTGTAGTGGACATGGCGCCCGGTGCGCGCGAGCGCCTCCTGCAGCTCCGTCTTGTAATCGACGTGACTGGAGCGCGCGTACTCGATCCGCTCCGAGAACGCGTCGACGATCGCCGGCTCGATCGCCTCGAAGCCGTGCTCGAGATAGACGGCCGCGATCGCCGCTTCGAGCACGGCGGCGAGGACGTTCCGGCTGCGCGAGATCCGTTGCAGCTCGTCCTGCGGCGCGTTGCCCGCATGTTGGAGCAGCTGGTCGCCGAGCCCCAGCTCCTTCGCGACTGCCGCGCAGGCCTGGCGAGAGACGACGTGCGCCCGCACCTTCGCGAGCCGACCCTCAGACGCGGCGCTGAAGCGGTCGAAGACCGCCCGTGCGATCGCGAGCTCGAGGACGCTGTCGCCCAGGAACTCGAGGCGCTCGTACGACGCCGCGCGGTCGTCGACCCACGACGTGTGCGTGAAGACCTGCGCCAAGCGTTGCGGAGGGAGTTCCGAGATCAACCGGCCGAGCTCGGCCGAACCGGCTACGGCCGCGTCGGAGCCTTCCGAGTCCAGCTCAGCCCTGGTGTGCGATGACGTAGTCGATCGCCTTGCCGACGGTCGTGAGCTCGCGCGCGTCCTCGTCGGGAATCTTCAGTCCGAACTGGTCTTCGAGATCCATGACGACCTCCACGAGATCGAGTGAGTCGGCGCCGAGATCCTCCTCGAAGGAGGCCTCATCCGTGATCTCGCTCTCGTCGATGCCGAGCTTCTCGCTCAGCGCGCCTTTCACCTGCTCGAGGATCTCCTCACGGGAAGTCGCCATGCCTGAAATCTCACCTCTCTACCGTCGGGGTCGTGGAGCGCGCCGACTCTAACAGAGTCGTCGGGGAAATCCGCTCCCTGAGCCGCTCCACGACCCGGTGCTCAACACCCCGCGCCGCGTGGCCAATGGCGTTCGCGATCGCCACGCGGGAGCTCGAGCCGTGCGCGATCACGACGAGGCCGTTCAGGCCGAGGAGATAGCCGCCGCCGTACGTCTCCGGGTCGAGGCGGGTGCGCAGTCCGCGCGCGGCGGGACGGATGAGCACCCCTCCCAGCTTGCCGCGCACCGAGGACTCGAGCTCCGACCGCAGCGCGTCGAGCAGGCTCTTCACAGTTCCTTCGAGCGTCTTCAGCGCCACGTTTCCGGTGAAGCCGTCAGCGACGACCACGTCGGCCTCGCCTTCGAGGAGCGTGCGTCCCTCGACGTTGCCGCCGAACCGCAGGTGATCGGCGCCTCGTAGGAGCTCGTGCGCCTCGAGCGTCAGCGCATTTCCCTTCTCGGGCTCCTCGCCGATCGAGAGCAGGCGCACCTCCGGACTCAGGATCCCGAGGATCTCCTCCGCGAAGACCGCGCCCATGTGCGCGAACTGGAGCAGGTGCTCGGGCCGCGCGTCGGCGTTCGCCCCCGCGTCGATGAGGACGCTGCGGCCGACCTTCGTGGGAATGACGATCGCGATCCCCGGCCGATGGACGCCCTGCAGCCGGCGGACGTGCAGGAGGGACGCGGCGAGCATCGCCCCCGTGTTGCCGGCCGACACGACGGCGTCGGCGTCGGTGTCGGCAACGGCGCGCACTGCCCGGACGAGTGACGAGTCCGGCTTCGCCCGAACCGCGTCGACGGCGTGGTCGTCCATGTCGATCGCTTCGGCGGCCTCGATGAGCGGCAAACCGAGCGTCTCCAGTCCCGGCGGCCCGACGAGGACGGGCTGGATGTCGTCGGACATCGCGTCGACGGCACCCTGGACGATCTCGTCCGGCGCACGATCACCACCCAATGCGTCGACCGCGACGCGAATCATGGGCGGAGTATCTACGGCGCGTCGAGGCGGAGCGGCTCCACGTCACGACCCCTGTACGTCTTGCAGTTCGGACAGACGCGGTGCATCTGCTTGGGCTGCTTGCAGACGGGGCAGACCTGGAGGTGCGGGGCGGAGATCCCGTGCTGGGCGCGGCGCTTGTCGCGACGCGCCGGCGATGTCTTTCGCTTCGGAACGGCCATGAGCGGGTGAGGACTATAGCGGGAGGACAATCTCCCTGGTCGGACCCAGCCGTTCGAGGAACCGCCGGTCGTGAGAGACCACCACGAGCGTTCCGCCGTAACCGACCAGTGCGCTCTCGAGCTGTTCGACCGCCTCCAGGTCGAGATGGTTGGTCGGCTCGTCGAGGATCAGCAGGTTGACGCCACGAGCCTGGAGCTCCGCCAGATGCGCTCGCGTCCGCTCGCCCGGCGAGAGCGAGGAACACGCCCGGCCGATGTGGTCGGCACGCAAGCCGAACTTCGCGAGCAGGGTGCGGGCGTCGACGCGAGAGAGCCCCGCCCGCTGCATCGACTCGTCCACGAGCGGAGTCGGTCCCGAGTACGCCTCGCGCTCCTGCCCGATCGCGCCGATCGTCGTGCGCCGGCCTACGGCGCGCTCTCCTTCGGTGACGCCGGAACCGTCGAGGACCGCCCGCAGGAGCGTGGACTTCCCGGTTCCGTTCGCGCCGACGACGGACAGACGCTCGCCGGGAGCCAAGTCGAGGTCGAGCGGTCCGAGGCGGAAGGATCCGCGCTCGACAACGACGCCTGTGAGCCGCAGCACGAGATCCGACGGCCGGCCACCCTCCTGGATAGCCAGCTCGAGCTTCCATCCCTCGAACGGCTTCGGAGGAAGCTCGTTGCGCTCGAGGAGCCGCTCGGCCTGCCGCACCTTCGTCTGCAGCGCATGGGTCGCCCGCCGATCCTGGCCGCCGGTCTTGTCCCCGAGCGACGCGCCCCTCCCGCGCGCGTCCGTGCGCCGCTCGCTCAGAAGCGCCGTCAGCTGCCTGCGGCGGAGCTGCGCGTGCTCGTACTCGGCGAGCGCCGAGGCGCGCTCCGTGTCACGAGCAACTTCGTAGTCGCTGAAGCCTCCCGCCCACTCCCGCACGCGATGCGTGTCGGCCTCGATCGAGACGATCCGGGTGACCGTCCGGTCGAGGAACTCTCGATCGTGAGAGACGACGACCAGCGCACCGCGATAGGTCTCGAGGAAGCGCTCGAGCCGCGCGAGACCGTCGAAGTCGAGGTCGTTCGTGGGCTCGTCCAGGAGCAGGACGTCGAAGCGGGAGAGCAGGATGGCCGCGAGCGCCACCCGCGCGGCCTCGCCGCCGGAGAGTCCGACGAGCTCTCGCCCGAGGTCGACGCCGAGTCCGAGATCGGCGCAGGTCGTCCTCGCCCGCGACTCGAAGCTCTCGGCGCCGAGCGCGACGAGCCGGTCGAGCGCTGCCGCGTAGCGATCGTCAGCCGGCTCCCCGACTGCGAGCGCGCGTGCGGCCTCCTCGAGATCGCGCTCGGCCGCTTCGATGCCCGCGCGTCGCGCGAGCACGTCGAGCACCGAGACGCCCAGTTCGCTCGACCGCTCCTGCGCGAGGTAGCCGACGATCAGCCGCTCGGGAGCGCGGATCACGGATCCGGTGTCGGGCTGCTCGAGACCGGCCACTATCCGGAGTAGGGTCGACTTGCCCACGCCGTTCGGGCCCACGAGGCCGATGCGGGCCTGCGGGCCGACCGTGAGCGTGACCTCTTCGAGAATGACTTGGGCGCCGTGCTGCCTGCCGACGCCCGCGAGCTGCACTCGCATGGACGACCTCCGAGACCGTAGGACGGCGCACGTCGAGCGACGCGCGCGAGAACGGGAGTGGAGGCGTCAGTCCGTCATGGGAGAGCGCCTCGATGGCGCCGTGCGGGATGGTAGACGACCCGGTAAGGGCGATGTAAGACCCTGTTAGCGGTTCGCAAGAGTTCGCGACGCTCACCCCTCCGAGGCGTCATAACCCTCGAGACCAAGGAGGGGTCATGTCTGAGAGAGCTCGTTCGGATCGCTGGATCGTCGGAGGAGTCGTGCTCCTCGCGACGATCGCATTCTCCGCCCTCGTGCACCCGTCGAGCGACGGCATCGCGGCTCCGACTGCGCCGCCCTCGAGCACCGCGGAGCCGAGGATCAGCGGCACTGCAGAGCAGGGCCGAACGCTCACCGCCTCGCGCGGCTCGTGGCGCGGTACGGAGCCGATCACGTACGCGTACCAGTGGGTTCGCTGCGGCGCCGACGGAGGCCGGCCCGACGGCGGTGATTGCACGATCGTCTCCGGAGCGACGAGCCGTGATCACCGTCTCGGCGCGAGCGACGTCGGCTTCCGCATGCGAGTGCGCGTGTCGGCCACGAACGCGGAGGGTTCGCGCGTCGCGGCTTCGAACCCGAGCGGCACCGTCGTCGGTCCGCCCCTGAACACGGCGCAGCCGTTCCCGCGCGGCTCGATGGTGGTCGGACAGGTCGTCACGGCCGAGACCGGAACCTGGACGGGGAAGTCGCCCATCTCGTACTCGTACCGCTGGCTTCGCTGCAACAACGCGGGTGGCGAGTGTGCGTCGATCCCGGGCGGCACGTCGCGGAGTTACCGCGTCAGCCAGAGCGACGTCGGCGGCAAGCTGCGTTTCAACCTGACCGCGCGCAACTCCCTCGGCGCGCTCACCGTGATCTCGACCGAGTCCGCGGTCGTCTCCGAGCCGCTTCCCTCGGGCGCGGTCCGGCTGCCGAGCGGTGAGCTCTCGATCCCGGCGACGAGCGTGCCTTCGAACCATCGGCTCGTCGTTTCGCAGGTGCTGTTCGCGCCCGAGCCGATGCGAACCCGGAACGGCGTGATCACGGTCCGCGTGCGGACGAAGGACACGCGTGGCTTCGTCGTCCGCGACGCGCTCGTGTTCGTCCGCTCGACACCCCGCGTGACGACCGGCGGCGACCGCCAGGTGACGACGGCTGACGGCTGGGTGACGTACCAGCTCGTGCCGAACGGCAACTTCCCGAAGCCGCGGCGCGGCTACCACGTGCAGTTCTTCGTGAAGGCGTACAGGCCCGGCGATCCGGGCCTCGGTGGCATCGCCGGCTACCGGCTCGTGCAGATGCGGCTCGCCGGCTAGAGGTTGTCCCTGAGTCCTTCGAGCGCGGCCCAACGCGGATCTGGGTCGCGCTCGAGGTGCTCGTGCGGCTCGGCGTTGAGATCCTTGCCGCAGACCGGGCAGAGACCGGCGCAGTCATCGCGACAGACGATCTGGTCGGGCAGCTCGAGCGCAATCGCGTCACGCGTCCAGGTGCCGAGCTGCAGCTGGTTGTCGACCACGTAGTCGGAGCGGAGCTCGTCGCCGGAGGGGGCATCGAGATCGTGGAACTCGCGCGCGCCCACGTCGCGGTCGACCTCGGCGTGTGCAAGGCAGCGCATGCATGCGCCGCTCAGATGCGCGTGCAGCTTCATGTCGAAGACCATGGCCCCCGATGCCTGGGAGATCTGCAGCTCGACAGGGATCGTCGAGCTCGCCGGCGCGTAGCGCAGCCCGCCGAGCACGAACGGCTCGAGCTCCACGTCCCAGCTCCCCGTGCGGACCTCCCCGGGGCGAAGGCGAAGCGTTCTGAGATCGACCCTGGTCATGCGGAAAGGGTAACGCCCGGGGTCTCGTGATCGCGCATCGGCAGTCGGCCGTACGGCCCATCGCGACGATTAGCCCTTCTGCTCGTAGTGCTACCGTGCGATCATGGAAGCTGATCGCTGGCTCGGGCTCGATCTCCGCCATCTGGTCGCCCTGAAAGCGATTGCGGACGAGCGCTCGTTCGGCAAGGCGGCCGAGAAGCTCGGATACACCCAGTCCGCGGTTTCCCAGCAGATCGCCACGCTCGAGCGCATCGTCGGGATGCGGCTCATCGAGCGCCCAGGAGGTCCGAGGCCGATCTCGTTGACCGAGGCGGGCGAGATCCTGCTCCGGCACGCCGAAGCGATCCAGGCGCGCCTCCTCGCCGCGAAAGCGGACATGAGCGCGCTCGAGGCGGGTGACGCCGGCCGTCTGCGCGTCGGCACCTTCCAGAGCGTCGGCGCGAAGATCATCCCCCGTCTTCTTCGCCGCTTCTCGGAGTCGCATCCCGATGTCGAGGTGGTGCTGCGCGAGTCGCCGGACGAGAGCGAGTTGCTCGAGATGATCGAACGCGGCGAGCTGGATCTCACGTTCTGGACGCTTCCGACCGTGGCCGGCCCCTACGAGACGATCGAGCTCCTCCACGATCCGTACGTGCTGGTCGTGCCGGCCGACTCGCCCCTCGCAGAGCTCAAGCGCGCGCCGACGCTCAAGGAGATCGTGCTCCACCCTCTCATCGGCTTCAACTACTGCAGCGCGATGGATCACGTGGAGACGACGCTGGCCTCGACCGGCCGGGCGCCGAACGTCGTGTTTCGCTCGGACAACAACGGCACCGTGCAGGGCCTCGTCGGCGCTGGTGTCGGACTCGCGCTGTCACCGCGGCTCACGGTCGACGAGGACGACCCGAGCGTCGCCGTCCTCGACCTGCACGGGCGGGTTCCCCCGCGCGTCATCGGACTGGTCTGGCACGCCGATCGTCACCGCAGCGCGGCGGCCGAGGCCTTTGTCGAGACGGCCGTCGACGTCTGTCGCGACTTTGCCGCCGAGCCTGCGGCCGCTTAGCCCTTACGAGAAACGATCGAACTCGGCCGGCGGCTCTGCCGGATCGAGCTCGGGACCGACGCCGGCCACGACCGTCTCCTGCGAGCGCTCGTGGAGGCGCTCGCGGCCGCGCTTCACGGCCGTCAGGAACTTGTCGAGGTTCAGCTCGAGGGTCGAGAGGATCGAGTCCGCCCAGTCCTCCATCTCGAGCCGCGTCTCGCGCGCCTGGCGCTTCGCGTCGTCGACGATGTCGTCGGCCTGCTTCTCGGCGAGCTTGACGATCTCCGTCTGCGAGGCCTCACGCATGGCCTGCTCGCGCGCGTCCTGGATGATCCGGTCGCACTCCCGCTTCGCCTCGGCGAGCATCTCCTGACGCTCCTTGACGATCCAGCGGGCCTGCTTGATCTCCTCGGGGATGGTCGCCCGCATCTGGTCGAGGATCTCGTAGATCTCCTCGCGGTCGAGGCGAACCTGGTCGGTGAGGGGGACGGCCTTCGCGTTGTGCACGAGGTCGTCGAGCCTGTCGATGAGCACGAGTACGTCCATAGGGCGGAAAGTCTAGATGCCTATTCGGAGGGCGAGACGGGAGCGCCGGGCCTACCGTTGGGATAGATCTCCTCGAACCGGCGCGCCACGGCCGGTGGCACGAGCTCGTCGACCTTGCCGCCGAACGCCGCGATCTCCTTGACGCCGCTCGACGACACGAAAGAGTAGAGCGGGCTCGACATGACGTAGAGGGTCTCGACCTCCGGCGCGAGCAACCGGTTCAGGTGGTTCATCTGGAACTCCCACTCGAAGTCCGCGATGACGCGAAGCCCCTTCACCATCGTCGTCGCGTCGTGCTTGCGGGCGAAGTCGACGACGAGCTCGGAGAAGACGTCGACCACGGCGTTCTCGCAGGCACTGAGGGCGTCCTCGAGGAAGGTGACGCGCTCCTCGACGGTGAAGAGCGTCTGCTTGTGCGCCGGGTCTCGGACGACACCGACGACGACGCGGTCGAAGATCGCGGCCGCGCGCCGGATGATGTCGACGTGGCCGTTCGTGACCGGGTCGTAACTCCCTGGGCAGATTGCGGTGATCATCGGGAAAAGACGGTGATGCGGGCGGAACCGTAGCGCCGCGTCGTGACGAGGTCGAGCGGAAGCTCGGGCTCGACGCGGTCGGAGGTCTCGAGCACGGCGAGCGCATCGTCGGCGAGCAGGCCCGGAAGAAGCTCGGAGAGATCTCTGGCGTGGGCATCCCACTCGTCGTAGGGCGGGTCGACGAGGACGAGGTCGAACCGTCGCCCACGTGACCGCTCATCGCGAAGGGCCCGGGCGACGTCACCGTTCACGACGACGGCTCCCGTAAGGCGCAGCTTCTCGAGGTTGGCGCCAATGACGCGCGCCGCTGCGCGGTCGCGCTCGACGAACGTGCAGCTCGCGGCGCCGCGTGACAGCGCCTCGAGCCCCATCGCGCCCGAGCCGGCGAAAAGGTCGAGCACGGCAGCGCCCTCGACCGTCCCGAGCATCGAGAAGACGGCCTCGCGCACGCGATCGCTCGTCGGCCGGGTGTCGACGCCCTTCGGCGCCGCGATCCGGTGGCCCTTCCGCGAGCCGGCGACGATCCTCACGACTCTCCCAGGTGCTCGGCCTCGCCGAGGAGGCGGTCGACCGCTTCGGCGAGGAGTCCTTCGTCCGGTAGCGCGCGCGCGGCGTCGCGGGCGCGCTCGAGGAGGTCCTGGTCGCGGCGGAGGCGGACGAAGCGGAGATCCGAGTAGCCGGACTGGCGCGCGCCGAGGAGCTGCCCTTCGCCGCGGATCTCGAGATCTCGCTCGGCGAGCTCGAAGCCGTCCGTCGTCGCGACCATCGCCTCGAGTCGCTCGCTCGCCGACTCCGAGAGCTCGTCGCGGGGTCGTGACACGAGCAGGCAGTACGACTGCTCCGCTCCACGGCCGACCCGCCCGCGAAGCTGGTGGAGCTGGGCGAGGCCGAAGCGGTCGGCCTCCTGGACGATCATGATCGTCGCGTTCGGCACGTCGACACCGACCTCGATCACCGTCGTCGCGACGAGGACGTCGAGCTCACCCGCCTTGAACTGCGCCATGACGTTGCGGCGCTCGGTGGGCCGCAGACGTCCGTGGAGACAGCCGACCCGATAGCCGCGGAGCTCCGCGGAGCGTAGGCGCTCGGCCTCCGCCTCGGCAGCGCGGGCGACCGTGGTCTCCGACGCCTCGATGAGCGGGCAGACGACGTACGCCTGCCGGCCGTCGTCCAGGTGGCGGCACAGCCTCGAGTACGCCTCGGAGCTGCGGTCGTCGGTCACCCACGCCGTGACGATCGGCTTGCGGTCCGCCGGCGGCAGGGCGAGCTCGGAGACCTCGAGGTCTCCGTAGACGGTGAGCGCGAGCGTGCGCGGGATCGGCGTCGCGGTCAGGTGCAGGACGTGCGGGCTGCGACCCTCCACAAGGGCCGTTCGCTGTGCGACGCCGAAGCGGTGCTGCTCGTCGACGACGGCGACCGCGAGGTCGCGGAAGTCCACCTCCTTCTCGATGAGTGCGTGGGTGCCGACGACGACCTGCGCGTCCCCGGACGCGATCAGCCCCCGAGCCGCGCCGTGCTCCTTTGCCCGCAGCGAGCTGGTCAGGAGCGTCACCCGGATGCCCAGCGGCGTGCAGAGCTCGTCGATTGTCAGGAAGTGCTGCTCCGCGAGGGTCTCCGTCGGCGCCATGAGCGCGCCCTGGCGCTCTCGCTCGACCGCGCGCAGCAGCGCATGCAGCGCGACCACGGTCTTGCCCGAGCCGACGTCGCCTTGCAGGAGCCGTTGCATGGGAACCGCGCGGTCGAGATCCGCGTCGATCTCCGCCATTGCCCGTTCCTGGTCGCCCGTGAGCGCGAACGGCAACGAGCCTCGATATCGCTCGATCAGCTCACCCGGCGTGCCGAGCGGCTGCGCGGAGGCGCTCTCGCGCGCCACAGCGCTGCGAAGTAGCGCGAGACGCAGGACGACCAGCTCGTCGAAGGCGAGCCTGACGCGGCCGATCTCGGCCTCCGGGAGCGAACGCGGCCGGTGGATCGCGGCGAGCGCGTCCGTGCGCGACGGCAGCCGCTCGGCGGCGAGAAGTGCCGCCGGCAGGTCCTCCCCCACGGCCCAGGCCCGCCCGAGCGCCTGGCCGTGCACGCTGCGAAGCGACTTCTGCGAAACGTCCTCCGTCGCCGGGTAGACGGGTGCGAGATCCGCTGTCTCGGCCTCGCCGTCGAGGTCATAGGACGTGACCGTGATGCCGTGACGATTCGAGCGGCCGCGGATGCGGATCGGCGTTCCCGACACGAGCTTCGTCTCGAGCCATGGCTGGTTGAACCAAGTTGCCTTGATCTCGCCCGTGTCGTCGGCGATACGCGCGGTGAGGATCTTCAGCCGTCCACGCCGGCGGCTCGTCGCAGATCGGACGACGCCCTCGACCACCGCCTCCTCGTCACCGAAGAGGTCGCAGATCCTCTTCGTCGGAACGGGCTCCTCGTAACGACGCGGACGCTGCCACAAGGCGTCGCCGATCGTCTGCAGACCGAGCTTCGCGAGCCTCCGGGCGATCGTCGGCCCCACGCCGTCGAGCGTCTCGAGCGAGGCGTCGAGCACCTCCGGCCGCGGCGAGCGCGGCGGCCGGGGCCAGGTCTCCGGCGCGTCCAGCCGGGCGAATGCGACGGGCAGCGAGCGCATGCCCAGAGAATAGGTCCGCGGCGCGGCCGTCAGGCGTCTATGGCAAGCGTGTACAGCCAGCCTGGCTGCCAGCGGAACGAGCCCTCGACGAGCTCGTCGAGCGGTGTTCCCTCGAGAATGTGATCGAAGGCCCACTTGGTGGCCGAGTGGCCGATCACGACGATGCGCCTGTCGGGATACCGCGACGGCAGGTCGTCGAGGAAGCTTCGTGCCCGGGCGACGACGTCGACATAGCTCTCGCCACCGGAGTACGGATCGACGACGTGCTTCGTGCGCTCCACCTCGAGACGTGCGACTGCCGTGCCGTTGAGCATCCCGTAGTTGCACTCGCGCAAGCGCCAGTCCTTGAAGATCGGCAGACCTCTGCCTCCGAATGCGATCTGCGCAGTCTCCGCGGCACGCGCGAGATCGGAGCAGAACACCGCGACGATCTCGTCCTCGGCGCGCCGCTCGCCGAGATCCTTCGCCTGCCTGCGTCCGAGCGGCGACAGTTGCGGGTCGAGCCAGCCCGACGCGATCCAGCGCTCGTTGTCGACCGAGGTCGAGTGTGACTCGAACAGGATCTCGATCGACGACGCGCGCCTACGGCGAGCCATTTCTCAGTCCGTGTCTTGGAACCAGAAGAAGCCGACGGCTCCGGGGCCGACGTGCGTCCCGACGACTGCGCCCAGCGTCGACGTGAACTCGACCTCGGCATTGGGTCGAACGCGCTGCGCAAGCGTGGTGAGTGTCTCGACCCACTCCTCGGCGTTGGCGTGCGCGATCGAGATCCGCAAGCCCGGACCGTCCGTCGTCGCCTCGACGAAGCGTCTCTCGAACTCGGCGAGTGCCTTCTGCTTGCCGCGAACGCGCGCGAGTGCGATCACGACGCCGTCATCGACCCCGAGCACGGGTCGCAGGTTCAGGAGCGACCCGGCGAGCGCCTGCGCCTTGCCGATGCGTCCGCCGCGCTGGAGGAACTCGAGGGTCTCGACCGTGAAGAGGACGTCGCAGTGCGCGTAGAAACGCTCGACGAGGGCGTCGATCTCATCGTCGGTCGTCCCGCGAGCGAGCCGGCGCTGGATCGCGTGAGCGAGCATCGCGATGGCGAGCGACGCCGTCTTCGAGTCGACGACGCGCACCTTGTCTCCGCCGATCTCCTGAGCCGCGAGCTCGGCGCTCTGGAACGTGCCCGAGAGCTTCGCCGTGACGTGGAGCGAGTAGATCCGCTCGTAGCCGGCGAGCTCCTCGTACGCCGTCACGAAGTCCTGCGGCGTGGGCTGCGCCGTCGCAGGGGTCACGGGCGAGCCTCGCAGCTTCTCGTAGAACTCCGCCGGGCCGAGCTCGAGGTAGTCGCGGAACGTCTCGTCGCCGAAGCGCACATACAGGGGCACGAAGCGCATGTTTCCGAAGCGCTCGGGTGCGTCCGGGTAATCCGAGGTCGAGTCGAGGACGATCGCGGTGTTCTCGCTCGTCAGGTTCATCCAGTCACCTCCCGGCCGCTGCCCGTACTGCCCGAACGAGCGCGTCGATTCCCTCGTCCTTGCGTACGAGGGAAGCTCCGGCGCTCGACGCGGCATCGTACTCGGCGCGCCCGGCCGAGGCGCTCAGGAAGACCACCGCGACATCGATCTCCGCAGCCACGGCACCTCCATCGATATCCGGCAGGCGGTAGTCGAGCACGACGACATCGGGGCTGTGGGCCTGGACCGCGCGAATGGCCGCCGTCCCGTCGCGCACGGCGTCGACCACGTCGAGCCCAGCTCGCGTGGAGAGGAGAAACACGAGCGAGTCGCGGTAGACGTCGGAGTCGTCGACGAGCAGGACGCGAATCGGCGACTCGCCGTCCGTCACTGGGCGACGAGGAGCAGCGGGTAGTGCGGCTGCCCGCCCTCGTGGATCTCGACCTCGAGATCGGGATGACGCGCTTCGAGGGCGGAGACGAGGCCATCGAGCCGCGGCGCGTTCTCGCCCGTCAGGATCGTGAGAAAGCTCTGCCCGCCTACGAGCACGCGGTCGACGACCTCGGTCAGGACCGCGTCGAGATCAGGCCCGGACGCGACGGCGGTATCGCCGACGAGCCCGAGGTAGGCCCCCTCACGGATGTCGACGCCATCGAGCGTCGCATCACGTGACGCGACGGTGATCTCCCCGGTCGCCGCGCCCTCCAGCTCCTCGAGCATGGCGCGCTCGTTGTCTTCCGACGACGCGGTGGCGACGAACCGCCCCATCGCGGCGAATCCCGCCTGCACCGACTTCGCCGGGATCACGCGGACGTTCTTGTCGCTCATCGACGCGGCCTGCTCGGCCGTGAGGACGACGTTCGAGTTGTTCGGCAGGACGAGCACGTCGTCCGTCGGGACAGCCTCGATCGCCTCGAGGATGTCCTTGGCGGACGGGTTCATCGACTGGCCGCCTTCGATGACCCGCGTGGCGCCGAGGCCTTCGAAGAGCCTGCGATTCCCGCGTCCCGGGCACACGGCGACGAGGCCCGTCTCGAGGGTCGCGATGGCGCTCGGCACGTTCCCCCCGAGGAGCCGTTCCTCGCGCTGAGCGGTCTGGTGATGCATGTTCGCGATCTCGACGCCCTCCACCACGCCGACCGCAGTCCCGAGCGTGAGCGCCTGTCCCGGATCGTCCGTGTGCACGTGCACCTTGAGCGCGGTGTCGTCGCCGACGACGAGCAACGAGTCGCCGATCCTCTCGAGCTCCGTCTCGAGCGCGCCGGCGTCGAGCGCCTCGCCCTCGACCACGAACACGGTGCAGTAGCGGTATTCCGAGAGCTCCAGGTGTATGGCGTCGAAGCCGATCGCCTCGGTCTCGATCGGAGCGTCGGGAAGCTCGTCGCCGGTCGCGCCGTAGACCATCCCGCGCGCGATCTCCACGAGACCCGCACCACCCGCGTCGACGACGCCCGCGTTGCGCAGGACGTCGAGCATCTCGGTCGTCCTCGCCACGGCATCCTCGCCCGCCGCGAGAACCGCCCGGAGCACGTCGTTGGGCGGAACGCGCCGGTGCTCCTTCTTCTCACTCTCCTCCGCCATCTCGCGGATGACGGTGAGCATCGTGCCCTCGACAGGTCGCTTGACGGCACGGTAGGCAGTGTCGCTGGCCCCGCGGAACGCCCGGCCGAGAAGCCCCGAGCTGATCCCCTCGTGCTGGCCGAGGACCTCCACGAACCCGCGGACGATCTGCGAGAAGATCACGCCCGAGTTCCCGCGGGCGCCCATCAGTGCCGCACGCGTGACGTCCTTCGCCACCGCCTCGCTGTCAGCGGCCGTCGAGGCCTCGAGCGCCTCGACGATCGAGCGCAGAGTGAGCACCAGGTTCGTTCCCGTGTCGCCGTCGGGCACCGGATAGACGTTGAGGTCGTCGATGCGGCGGCGGTGCGCCTCCAGGTTCTGGAGTGCGGAGCGGGCGAGGTGCCTGACGAGCTCGAGCTCCATCAGCGCGACCGCGTGCCTTCGATGTGCACCTCGAGCGAGGCGATCGGGATGTCGACCATGCGTTCGAGCTCGTACTGCACACGCGAGCGCACGGTCTCCGCGACCTCCGCGAGCTTCAGTCCGTGCTCGACGACGACGCGCAACTCGACCACGAGCCCCTCGCCGCGCAGGTCGACGTCCACGCCCTTCTTGATACCCCACGGGATGAGGCGAGAGAGCCGCCCGCGGCCGGCGAGCGCGACGACGCCGTAGCTCTCTGCTGCGGCCGAGCCGACGATCTGCGTGATGGCGTCGGGCGAGATCGCGATGCGTCCGCGCTCCGTCTCGGTGATCACGAAGGGCTCACGCTCCACGGGCGCGAGCCTACTACGGCGCCTATACGGCTTTCTGGACTTTGCCGGCCTTGAGGCAGCGGGTGCAGACGTACGCCCGCTTCGCCTGGCCGTCGAGCAGGACGCGCACGCGCTGGAGGTTCGGGTTGAACCGCCGCTTGGTGGCGACCATCGAATGACTTCGGCTGTTCCCGAAACCCGGCTTCTTCCCACAGATGGCGCAGACCTTGCTCATGAGCGGCTGGGCATGGTAGCGAAGGGCGGGTTACAACGCCGAGACGGCCTGCTCGAGGCGCTCGGTCAGCGCCCGCGTGGCCGTCACCGTCGGACGCGCCTCCTCGACCTCGATCGGCTCACCGACGACGATTCGCACGCGCGTCCGTAGAGGAACGGCGCGCGTACCAGTCATTCGCACGGGCACGATCGGCGTACCGGTCACGAGCGCGAGCCGTGCGGCCCCGCGATGCCACGGCCGGCGCGCGAGCTGCTTCGAGGTGCCTTGCGGGAACATGCCGAGCACCTCGCCGCGGCGCAGCAGCTCCGCTGCCTCGCTCATCGCCACGTGGTCGCCGCCGCCGCGCTCGACCGGGAAGGCCCCGAGCGCCCGGAGAACCCCGGCGAGGGCGCGGTTTCCGAAGAGCTCCGACTTCGCCATGAAGCGGATCTCCCGCGTGGTCGCGACCCCGAGGATGAACGGGTCGAAGATCGACTCGTGATTCGGAGCGAGGATGCAGCCTCCCGAGTCCGGCACGTTCTCGCGGCCCACGAGCTCGATGCGATACAGCCACCGCATGAACCCGCGAAAGCGCACGCGATCCAGGAGGGCGTATGCGTTCATCGAACCGAGACGGGGCGGGGCTAGCGAGCTGCGGCTGCGGCGCGGAGGTGGGCAAAGAGATCTGCCATCTCGAGGGCGCTCCTGACGGCCTCTGCGCCCTTGCCGACCCGGGCTTCGGCCTGGTCGACGCGATCGAGCGTGAGCACGCCGAACGAGACCGGCACGCCCGTCTCGAGTGCGGCGAGCTGGAGGCCGCTCGCGGCCTCGCTCGAGACGTAGTCGAAGTGCGGCGTGTCGCCGCGGATGACGCAGCCGAGCGCGACGATGCAGGCAAAACGCCGCGTCTTGGCGAGTGCGGTCGCCGCGAGCGGAAGCTCGAACGCGCCGGGCACGACCATGATCGTGATCGCCTCCTGCCGCACACCCGCAGCGGAGAGCTCGGCGAGAGCTCCGTCGAGGAGCTTCGTGGTGACGTCGCCGTTGAAGCGCGAGACGACGACGCCAACCGCGCGGCGGCCGCCCTCGGCGAGTCCCTCGAGGACGGCGTAGCCGTCCGGGATGTGGAGATCCCCTGCGGCGTGCTCCAGCGACGGCTCGACGTGCATCGGGGTCTCGTCGAGCACGTCGTCCTCCGGCTCGACCTCGGCCGGCTCGACGGGCGCGAGCTCATCGACCGCGTCGGGCTCGGGCTCGGTTTCCGTGTCGATCGTCGTCGCGGCGCTCTCCTCGGGCTCCGTCGCGCCCCAGGCAGGAGATCCGTCTCCGCCGGAGTCGGAAGGGATCCGTTCCTCGTCCGACCCGGTGCCGTCGTCGCCGGCCCAGTCGTGCAGGACGTTCTCGCTCGTCGAGTCGATGTCGCGGCTACTCATTCGATCCTTCCGGCGCCGCGTCCTCGAGGCGCGCGCCCTGGTGATGGAGCTTCGTGATCGTGTGCCCAAGCTTCTCACGTTTGGCGTCGAGGTAGCGCGCGTTCTCTGCCGTCGGCTCCACCTCGAGCGGCACCTGCTCGACGACGGTGAGGCCGTACCCGTCCAGCCCCGTGAGCTTCCGCGGGTTGTTCGTGAGAATGCGGATCGTGGTCAGGCCGAGGTCGGCGAGAATCTGGTTGCCGATGCCCCACTCGCGCGCGTCGGCGGGAAAGCCGAGCGCGAGGTTGGCCTCGACTGTGTCGAGCCCGCTCGCCTGCAGGTCGTACGCGCGCAGCTTGTTGAGGAGCCCGATCCCGCGGCCCTCCTGGCTCATGTACAGGACGACGCCGCTCCCCTCGGCCTCGATCCGCGCGAGGGCGACCTCGAGCTGCTCGCCGCAGTCGCAGAGGAGCGAGTGGAAGACGTCGCCGGTCAGGCACTCGGAGTGCACGCGGACGAGGACGTTCTCCACGCCCTCGATCTCGCCCTTGACCAGCGCGACGTGCTGCTTCTCGGTGAGGAGCTCCCGGTACGCCACCGCCCGGAACTCGCCGTACTCGGTCGGGAGCCGCACCGACACCGCGCGCTCGACGAGCTTCTCCCTCCGGCGCCG
The DNA here is from genome assembly GCA_035630135.1 of Gaiellaceae bacterium. Lineage (GTDB taxonomy): Bacteria > Actinomycetota > Thermoleophilia > Gaiellales > Gaiellaceae > GMQP-bins7. The sequence goes on along the minus strand of DASQLF010000172.1, from coordinate 18,640 downwards.
GTACTCGATGAGGTCGGCAACGGTGACCATCTTCAGGCCGTGCAGCTCGCAGAACGTGGTGAGATCCGGCACGCGGGCCATCGTCCCGTCGTCGTTCATGATCTCGCACACCACACCGGCTGGCAGCAGGCCGGCGAGCCGCGCTAGGTCGACTGCCGCCTCGGTCTGGCCGGAGCGCTCGAGCACCCCGCCCTGCTTCGCACGGAGCGGGAAGACGTGGCCGGGCTGGACGAGGTCGTGAGCCACCGACCTGGGGTCGATCGCGACCTGGATCGTCCGGGCGCGATCGTGCGCGGAAATTCCCGTCGACACACCTTCGCGCGCTTCGACCGACACGGTGAAGGCGGTGCCGAGCGGAGTCTCGTTGTGGTCTGTCATCGGTCGCAGCTCGAGCTCGTCGCAGCGTTCCGGCGTGAGGCAGAGACAGATGAGCCCGCGGCCGTGCGTCGCCATGAACGCGATCGCCTCCGGCGTGACGAACTGCGCCGCGATCGTCAGGTCGCCCTCGTTCTCGCGGTCGGCGTCGTCGACGACGACCACGAAGCGCCCGCAGCGGATGTCCTCGATCGCCTCCTCGACGGTCGCGAAAGGCGCTGCCGTCGCCTGCGTGCTCAGGTCTGTCGCCACGGTCGGATCGTAGACGTCAGCCGCGCGCAGTCAGCCGCTCGACGTACTTCGCGAGGACGTCGACCTCGAGGTTCACGCCCTGGCCCGGCCGCAGCGTGGAGAGCGTCGTCGCCTCGAGCGTGTGCGGCACGAGCGCCACCGCGAAGGCGTCGTCGCTCAGCTCGGCGACCGTGAGCGACACGCCGTCGACGGTGATCGAGCCCTTCTCGACGCAGTAGCGAAGCACCTCCGCGGGTGTCGCGACGAAGACGCGCAGCCCATCGCCCTCGGCCTCCACCGACTCGATCCTGCCGACGGCATCGACGTGCCCCTGGACGTAGTGCCCGCCGAGCTCGTCGCCCGCGCGCAACGCGGGCTCGACGTTGACCCGATCGCCCGCCTGCAGGCCGCCGAGCGTCGTGCGCGCGATCGTCTCCGGGACGGCGTGGAACGTCAGCTCGTCGCCGGCGATCGTCGCCGCCGTGAGGCAGCAGCCGTCGACCGCAACCGAGTCGCCGACCTTCGCGCCGGCCGCCGTACCGGCCGCGCGGACGACGAGCGCCCTCCCCCCGCCCGCCTCCTCGGCAGACACGACGGCACCGAGCTCGCGGACGATTCCCGTGAACACGGTCGAACCGTAACTACGGCTCGTGGAGATAGGCCTGGAGGAGAACGTCCTCGCCGATCGGCTTCGACTCCAAGCGCATCAGCTCGAGCGGTCGGGGCAGGCCCTCGAGCATGCCCGGACCGTCGCCGGAAAGGCGCGGCGCCACGAAGACGAGCAGCTTGTCGACGAGATCGGCCTCGAGGAACGCGGCGGCGAGCGTCGGACCTCCCTCGAGAAGCAGCGACTGCACTCCCGCGGCGGCGAGCGCCGCGAGCTCCTCGAGGAGAGGGCCGGAGCGCAGCTCGAGCTCCGATTCGTCCGGCAGCGGGCCGCGACCGAAGGCGATTCGACGCGGTTGCCGGATCACCGGCACGTCGCGCGCGTCGAGGCGTGGGTTGTCCCAGCGCACCGTGCCCATGCCGACGGCCACGGCATCGGACTGAGCGCGGAGCACGTGGACGAGCCTTCGCGATGCCTCGCCCGTCACCCAGCGCGTGCCGGGGACGCGAACGCGCCCGTCGAGCGAGACCGCGACCTTGTAGGTGACGAAGGGCCGGCCGGCCGTCGTCCACGTCCGCCACTCCTCGATCTGCTGGCGGCAGCGGAAGACGTGGTCGCCCTCGGCCAGCTCGGCCTCGACGCCTGCCGCGCGCAGCTTCTCGAGACCGCCGCCGTGCTCGGGATCGGGATCGAGCTGGCCGGCCACGACGCGGCCAACCCCCGCAGCCAGAAGCGCGTCGACGCACGGCGGCGTGGCGCCGTGATGCGAACAGGGCTCGAGCGTCACGTACACGGTTGCTCCGCGGGAGCGCTCGCCGGCGGCCTCGAGCGCGATCACCTCTGCATGTGGGCCGCCTCTTTGCTCGTGCCAGCCTTCGCCGACGATCTCGTCGCCGGAGACGACCACGGCACCGACGATCGGGTTCGGATGGGTCGTACCGCGGCCGCGCTCGGCGAGCTCGAGTGCGCGCTCCAGGAAGCGGGGCTCCATGGGCGGATCCTAGGACGCGCGCCCGTACGCTCCGCGCATGCGCATCCCACGGGCCCTGATGGAGACCTGGAGCCACGAGCCCACCTGGCTCGCCCGTCTACCTGAGCTTGTCGTCGCCTGCGCGGAGAAGTGGACGCTCGTGCTCGAGGATCCGATCGACACGCCGACGTCGTTGGTGATCCCTGCGGGCGACGTCGTCCTGAAGCTCAACGCGCCGTCACACTCCGAGGCGGATCACGAGGCAGATGCGCTCAGGGTGTGGAACGGCAACAGCGCGGTCCGGCTGCTCGATCACGACGACGAGCGCCGCGCCTTGCTGCTCGAGCGCTGCCGGCCCGGAACCGAGCTCTGGCACGCTCGCGTCGACCAGATCGACGTCGTCACCGAGTTGCTTCCGTCCCTCCAGATCGACCTGGAGGACGCTGACCCCTTCACGGTGCTGGCCGACGAGGCCGACCGTTGGGCCGAGGAGGTTCAGTGGCGGTACGCGGAGGCGGGAACGCCGTTCGAGCGCGAGCTCCTCGAGACGGCGCTCGACGTCTACCGAACCGTCGACCGGTCGGCGACGTGGCTGGTGAACCAGGACCTCCACGGCGGCAACGTCCTGCGCGCGACACGCGAGCCGTGGCTCGTCATCGACCCGAAACCGCTCGCCGGCGAGCGAGAGCTCGAGGCGACCGGCCTCCTGCGCAATGCGGACGACGTCTCACGCTGGCTCGATGCGCTCGCGGATTTCGGTTTCGATCGAGAGCGGGCTCGCGGCTGGGGTGTCGCTCACAACCTTGCCTGGGCCTGGGACGAGCGCGACGGCTGGCTTCCGCGCCACGTCGAGGAGGCTCGGCGAGTCCTTACCGCGCAGTGAGCCGGGCGATGAAAAACCCGGCTGTGCCGTGGCGGTGCGGCAGCGTCTGCAGGAACTCGGGCCGGCGCGCGTGCCGGAATTGCGGCCACTCGTCCGCGAGCGTCGCGTCGATCTCGAGCCCCGAAGCGTCGACCACCGCCTCCGACTCGTCGGCGTTGATCGTGCACACCGAATAGACGATCGTCCCGCCCGGACGCACCCGCTCCGCCGCGGCGCGCAGGAGCTCGAGCTGGAGCTCCGGGAGCGGTTCGGCGCGCCAGCGCAGATCCGGGCGCCGGTTCAGGACGCCGAGGCCCGAGCAGGGCGCGTCGACGAGCGCGCGGTCGAAGCTCGTGAGCGCGGGCGGCAGGGCGCGGCCGTCCGCGACGACGACGGTGACGTTTCGGGCGCCCAGGCGGCGCGCCATCTCATCGAGCTCCCGCGCGCGCGCGGGATTGACGTCCACTGCGGTCACGTCCCCGGCGAGCATCGTCGCCTTCCCGCCGGGAGCGGCACACAGATCGAGCGTGCGCTCGCCGTCCTGCGCGCCGACGACGAGTCCGGCGAGCTGCGAGGCGGAGCTCTGCGGCCAGATCCGACCTTCGGCGAGTGCGGCCTCGTCGATCCGGTCGACGTGCCAGGCGCCGGGAACGTCCGCGTCAGGCGTGCCGTCGATCTCCCCGCGGACGAGCCGCACCATCGGGCCGCCAGGCTCGTTCAGCGCTCGCATGAGCTCGAGCGCCTCCTGCGTCCCGAGTTCGCGCCACCACGTCTCGGCGACCCAGTCCGGGTACGAGTGCTTGAGCGCCGCCTCGAGTGGCGTCGCCTCGGGAAGCGATGCGAGCAGCGGCCCGATGCCGTCCGCGAGCCGGCGCAGCACGGCGTTCGTGAAGGCGACCGCCCGTTCGAGCCCCGCGCGGCGCACGAGCTCGACGGACTCGTTGACCGCCGCGTAGCGAGCGACGCCGTCCACGTACCCGAGCTGGTACGCGCCGAGGCGCAGCGCGGCGCGCACGGGAGGATCGAGCCGGTGTACGCGCCGCCGTCCGAGCGTCTCGATCGCGTGGTCGAGCGTTCTGACCCGCTGCACCGTGCCATAGGTCAGTCGCTGCGCGAGGGTGCGGTCGCGCTCGTCGAGACGCGTTGCGAGAGAACGGAGAGCACGGTCGGCATAGGCATCCTCGTCGAAGACGCGCTGGAGGACGCGATGGGCCGCCACGCGGGCGGGGCTTACGGCCGAAGACCGCGCAGCCATGCGTCGTACTCCATCCGGCGCCCTCCGTCGGGCTGCACGTCGACCGGCTCGAACGACCCGTCGTCGGCGAGCCGGGCCTTCCAGACCGTCACCCCGCGGCCATGCAGCTCCGCCCGTGCGCCGATGTGCGGCGACAGCGCACGCACCCTGTCGACGAGCTGGCGTGGCGGAAGGTCGAGATCGAGGCGACGATCGTCCGGACTGATCTTGGCTGCATACGTCGCCTCGCCACTCTGTTCGCGCAAGGTCGGAGCCGGATCGGCGAGCACGGGCTCGAGGAGCCGGAACGCGACCTCGGCGGCGCGGGCGAACACGGCACCGGCGTCGTCCTCCGGCGCGACCGACAAGCGCTCCTGTGCGGCGATCGGGCCTGCGTCGAGCTCTGCCACGAGCTTGATGATCGACACGCCGGTCTCGCTCTCCCCCGCCATGAGCGATCGCTCGACCGGTGCCGCGCCACGCCAGTGCGGCAGGAGCGAGGGGTGCACGTTCAGCCAGAGCCGCTCGGCGAGCACCGGCTCGGGGACGATCAGCCCGTACGCGACAGCGACGACGACCGATGCGCCGAGGTCGAGGCCCGCATCGAGCTTCTCGGGCTGAACCACCGGGAGCCCCAGGCGCTCGGCGGCGATCTTCGCCGGCGACGGGGCGAGCGTCCGCCCGCGGCCCGCCGGGGCATCGGGCCGGGTCAAGACGCATGTCACCTCGTGCGAGGCGGCGAGCCGTTCGAGGACGTCGGCGCCGAACGCCGCGGTCGCGGCGACCGCGATCGGCGCGTTCAACGCACGCCGAGGACCGGCTGAGGCCTGAGTCTCGCGAGAGCCCCGCGCCGCGACTCGTCGTCCGTGCGGTCGATGATCAGGACGCCGTCGAGATGGTCGAGCTCGTGCTGGACGACCCGCGACGCAGGCGGCTCGAGCTCGAGCTTCAGCGGCTCGCCCTTCGTGTCGACGCCCTCGATCGTGACGGACGTCGGGCGCTCGACCGGCACCAACACGTCGCGGAGCGAGAGACAGCCCTCGTCGTCGACCTCGCTCTCCTTCGAGCTCTTCGTGATCCTCGGATTGACCAGCACGCGATCCTCACCGTCCGCCGTGAAGACGAAGACGCGGCGGAGGACGCCGACCTGCGTCGCCGCCAGCCCGACCCCGTTCGCCTCGTGCATGAGCGAGGTCATGCGCTCGACCAGACGCTCGAGGTCGTCGTCGAAGGTCTCGACTTCGCGGGCCTTCATCCGTAGCGCCGTGTCGCCGTACTGGCGGACGCGCGAGAGCGCCAGGAGTCTCCGCGCCTCGCGCTCGAGATCCTGCTCATCGACGCTCTCGTCATGGTCGTGCTCGTCGTGGCTGTGCTCGTCGTGGCTGTGCTCGTGGTCGGCCATTGCGCGGCGAGTCTAGCCCGCCGCGCAACGGCCGAACAGCTAGCCCCCGATGCCCGTGGGCTGCCGCCCGAGCTCGACGCCGCTCGCGTCGTACGCGACGATCGCGGTGGGTCCGATGCCCTTCTTCAGGTCCGACTTCTTGAAGCGATATCCGAACGCCTGGAAGTCGTCCGAGCCGACCTTCGCCTTCTTCAGCTTGATCGCTCGCGAGCTTCCGTCGCTCATCGACACGGACGCGCTGGCAACCTCCGCCGACGCGAGACCGAAGATCGACGCACTCTGGACGTCCGCCGTGGCAGGACCGCCGTCGTAGCTCAACGTCGCCGAGACTGCGTTGCCGTTCAGCGGATCGTCGGCGGTGTTGCAACCGCCCCCACGTTCACGCGATATCGCAGACAGTGCTTCCCAGACGCAGAGATGTCCGGTGTTGGTGAGCTGGACGAACACTCCGCGACCCGACGCACCGTCGGCAGCAGGCACCTCCGCGACTTGCGTCAGAGAGGTCTCGCCAATGGCTGCGCTGAGCGCGCTGCCGTCGTCGCTGCGCGATGCCACGACCGCGCTCGCGAGAGCTCCCGCAAGCACGACGCCGATGCCAACTGCAAGCCACCGTCTCCCGCCTCGCTTATCGAACATTGCAGCTGCCCCAGAAGTAGCTGTGCGAGACGCAATGAGCCTTGTACGTTCCATCGAGCGGCGAGTACGTCTCCAGGTAGTCGGAGCTTCCTCGCTTCGTGTTGACCCAGCCGTAGTTCGTGTTCCGGATGAACGTGACGGTCTTGTCCGTGCCGCCGCCGTACGTCCCGAACCAGTTCACCCACCAATTGGGACTGAACGTGCTTCCTGCCGCGGCGCCCGGTGTCCATTGCCGCGGCGGCGCGTACTGATAGGCGGCCAGAGCTGTCGACGCCGTGACGAGAGCGACGACTACTGCGACCGCGATGGCGATTCGTTTCACGCCTGTCTCCTTCTCGAGGAACCGGATGACCCCGATGTATCCCGACTTCGAGCAGCGCGCAATTGGCCCAAGCGGACATTGCCGTCTTGGCCAGGACTGCTACGGCGACTGTGGATCCACGTCGACGACGGCGCTCAGACCGTCCTTTCGCATCGCCGGTGCGGAACGCGCGAGAACGGCCGCCGCACGCGTCGCGAAGGCGCGCGGCGCCGCCGTCTTTGCCAGCAGCTGAGCGCGATGGCGTCCCCTCAGTCGGAGCAGTGGCGCCGGGCCGAGCAGGCGCGCTTCCGGCGCGTCGAGGGCACCGCGCAGCTCCCGGAGCGCCCGCGTCACGTCGCGCGGGTCAGGTCCCGAGACGACGAGTGAAACAAGATGTGAAAAAGGTGGGTAGGCGAGCTCCTCGCGGCGCGCGAGCTCGTAGGCGAGGTAGCCGGCGACGTCATGCCGGACGGCGTACATGAAGGGCGTGGCATCCGGCTGGAACGTCTGCACGATCACGCGTCCGGGGGCGTCGCGCCCGCTGCGGCCGGCCAGCTGCGTCACGAGCTGGAACGTCCGCTCCTCCGAGCGGAAGTCGGGGAACGCCAGGCCGGCGTCGGCGTCGACGACCGCAGCGACCTCGACACCGGGAAAGTGATGGCCCTTCGCGACCATCTGCGTCCCGACCAGCACGGCGGAGCGAGCGGACGTGAACCGCTCGAGCGCCTCGCGCAGCGCGCCGGGCCGAGCCGTCGTGTCGGCGTCGAGCCGGATCCGCTCGAGGCCGGGCACCCGCCGCGCAAGCTCCGCGTCGAGGCGTTGCGTGCCGGCCCCGATGCGCGCGAGCTCGACCGATCCGCACTCCGGGCACGCCTCCGGCAGCTCGGTGGAGAAGCCACAGTGGTGGCAGTGCAGGCGGCCGTCGTCGTGCAAGGTCAGCGCGATGTCGCAGCTCCCGCAACGCCGTGTCACGCCGCACGCGCGGCAGTGGATCGCCCCCGATATGCCGCGACGGTTGAGGAGGAGAATCGCGCGTCCCCCGCGTTCACCCACGGCCGTCAGCTCGGCCAGGAGCGGGGCCGAGAGCGGGTAGCCGGCCTCGCGCCTCAGGTCGACGAGCTTGACGGACGGCATCGGCGCGCCGATCCGTGCCGGCAGCGCCAGCCGGTCGAGGCGAGACCAGCTCTCGGCGCGCGGTGTCGCGCTGCCGTACACGGCGACGGCGCTCTCGAGCGCCGCCCGCTTCGCGGCAACCGTCCGCGCGTCGTAACGTGGATCCGACTCCTGCTTGAACGAGGCGTCGTGCTCCTCGTCCACGACGACGAGCCCGAGCCGGCCGACCGGCGCGAAGATCGCGGAACGCGCCCCGACCACGATCGGCGCGCGGCCGGACGCGATGCGCTCGCGCTCGTCGCGGCGCTCGGCGTCGGTCAACGCCGAGTGGAGCACCGCCACGCGGTCGCCGAAACGCGCGCGGAACCGTCCGACCGTTTGCGGCGTGAGGGCGATCTCGGGCACGAGGACGATGACTCCGCGTTCGCGTTCGAGTGCCGCCGCGGCCGCCTGCAGGTACACCTCGGTCTTCCCGCTTCCGGTCGGCCCGTGCAGCAGCACGTGGCCACCGCCCCCGTCGAGAGCACCCACGACCTCCGCCACCGCATCGCGCTGAGCCGGTGTGAGCGCGTCCGGCTCGGGCTCGCCGCCGAAGGCGTCGCGTGAGGACGGATCGCTTGGAGCTCCGCGCCGAGCGGCCGCGTGCGGCGCGACGAGCGCGAGTGCGCGCGCCGGAGTCGAGCCGTAGTAGTCCGCGAGCCAGAGGGCGAGCTCGACCAGCGCGGACGGAACGCGGTCGACGACCCGTCCCCCGTCGGCGATTGCGACCCCTTCGGGAGGGTCGCCACCCACCTCGACGACGACCCCTCGTACGCGCCGGCCGGCAAGCCCGATCAAGAGGACGTCGCCGCGCGTGACGTCGTCGGGAACGCGATACGTGAAGGCCCGCGCGAGCGCGCGGGCCGTGACGAGGGGGAAGACCTCCGCGTATGGCACCGTGGGCGAGCGTAGCGTCGAGTCCGGCGACGCCCTGCGCGCCAGGATCTGCCCGAACGGGGCTCGCGCAAGCGACTGTTCTGTGCCGAACCCCTGTAAGGTTTCCCTTACATGGACTGCACGATGATCCGGCTGGACGCCGTTACGAAGCGCTTCGGCAGTGCCGTGGCCGTCGACGGGGCGTCGCTATGCGTCGCCCGCGGCGAGGTCGTCGCCCTCCTCGGCCCGTCGGGCTGCGGGAAGACGACACTGTTGCGGCTGATTGCTGGTTTCGAACAGGCGGACGCCGGGACGGTCGCCGTCGACGGGCGACTCGTCGCCGGACCGGGATGCTGGGTCGCACCGGAGGCACGGCGAGTCGGCATGGTCTTCCAGGACTATGCGCTCTTCCCGCATCTGACCGTCGCCGGCAACGTCGGCTTCGGGTTGCCGCGTCGCGAACGCGCCATGCGGGTCCCGGAGCTGCTCGCGATCGTCGGGCTCGAGCGGCTCGGCAGTCGCTATCCGCACGAGCTCTCCGGTGGACAGCAGCAGCGGGTCGCACTCGCGCGAGCGCTGGCGCCCGCGCCCGCGCTCGTCCTGCTCGACGAGCCGTGGTCGAATGTCGACCCCTTCCTGCGGGAGACGCTCCGCGGCGAGGTAGCCGACATCATCCGCCCGCTCGGGGTCACTGCGCTGCTCGTGACCCACGACCGAGAGGAGGCGTTCTCGTTCGCCGACCGGATCGCGCTCATGCGCGACGGAGCCGTGGTGCAGGAGGGAACGGCGGAGGAGCTCTACTTCGCCCCCGCCTCGCGGTGGGCGGCGGAGTTCGTCGGCGCGGCGAACGTTCTGCCCGGGAGGGTCGTCGCCGGCCGCGTCGAGACGGCACTCGGCACGTTCCCTGCAAACGGGACGACATCGACCTCCACCGCCCGCGTCCTCGTCCGGCCCGAGCTCCTCGAGCTCGAGCCCTCACCTGCCGGCGCCGGCGAGGTCGTCGCCCGCGAGTTCCGCGGTCACGACGTCTTCTACCGCGTGCTGCTCGACGGCGTGGAGCTCGTCTCGCACCGCCCGTCGACCGAGGTGGTCGATCTGGGGTCGCGGGTCTCGATCCGCGTGCACGACGGACGTGTGCCGGTACTCGACTGACGGAGACGTGCTCGTGCGAGCGCATGTAAGGTCACCCTTACACCGCGGCTAAGGTGACTATTACAGGAGGTTCCAGCACGATGAGCAAGCTCTTCACCCTCGCACTCGCGGCCGTGGTGGCCGCCCTTTCCCTCGCCGCCGGCGCGGCCACCGCGCCCGGCCAGACGACGTCACTGACGATCTACTCCGGTCGCGAGGAACGTCTCGTGAAGCCGATCATGGATCGCTTCACGCGGGAGACGGGCATCGAGCTCAAGGTGCGGTACGCCTCGTCGACGACGCTCGCCACCGCGCTCGTCGAGGAGGGCCGAAACAGCCCTGCCGACGTCTACTGGTCGCAGGAGCCCGGAACGCTCGGGCTGGTGGCGGCCCGCGGGCTCCTCGCCCGCCTGTCGCAGTCGACGGTCGGCAAGGTGCCGGATCGGTTCTCCACGCGCAGCCGGCGCTGGGTCGGCACGAGCGGCCGCTCCCGCGTCCTCGTCTACAACACGAACGACGTCCGGCAGGCCGATCTGCCCGCGTCCGTCTGGGGTCTCACGAACGCGAAGTGGAAGGGCAAAATCGGCGTCGCGCCCACGAACGCGTCGTTCCAGGCCTTTCTCGGCGCGACCATCCACCTGTTCGGTGAGGCGCGGGTCCGCGCATGGCTCGAGGGACTTCGCGAGAACGACGTGCGCTTCTACCCGAACAACACGACCGTCGTGCAGGCCGTCGGCCGAGGCGACGTCCAGGTGGGGCTCGTGAACCACTACTACCTCTACAACCTGCTCGCCGAGACGCCGAACCTGCCGGCGCGCAACCACTGGTTCCGCGACGGCGACCCGGGCAACCTCGTGCTCGCCGCGGGTGTCGGCATCGTCTCGACGACGCAGAAGCGCGCTGCGGCGCAGCGGTTCGTCGACTTCCTGCTCTCGAAGAATGGCCAGCGGATGATCGCGCGCGGGCCTGGCGCAGCCGAGTACCCGCTCGTGAAAGGCGTCCCGCGCCGCCCGGGTCTCCGCGCACTGACGACGATCAACGGGCCGAAGTACACGCTCGGGCGCCTGGCGACCGACATTTCCCCGGCCGTGCGGCTGCTTCTGGAGGAGGGCTACATCAGGTGACCGCGAGCGCGGCGACCGCGGTTCCGTCCCGCGGTCGCCGCGCACCGCGACTCCTCGTCGCGGTCGCCGGCGTCGTCGCGCTCGCCGCGACCGTCCCGGTGGCCTACCTGGCCGTGCGAGCGCTCTCGGCCGACGCCGAGGCGCGTGCACTGGCCTCGCTCTCGACGACGCTCGACCTCGCCTGGGCCACGCTGCTCCTGGCAATCGGCGTTGTCGTCGCGACCCTCGCGGTCGGCGTCCCACTCGCCTGGCTCGTCGTCCGGACCGATCTTCCCGGGCGTCGTCTATGGGGCATCGCCGTGTCGCTCCCTCTCGTCATCCCGAGCTTCGTCGCGGCGCTCGCACTCCTCGGCGCGTTCGCTCCGCGCGGGCTCGTCCAGGAGGCTCTCGAGCCGGTCGGGGTCGACCGGCTCCCGGAGGTGGCGGGCTACTGGGGCTCGCTGGTCGCGCTGACGCTCGCCACGTATCCGTACGTCTACCTGCTCGCCGCAGCCGGCCTCCGCAATGCCGACGGAGCCGCGGAGGAAGCGGCGCGTAGCCTCGGCGTAGGCCGAGTTGGCGTGTTCGCCCGCGTGACGCTTCCCTCCCTGCGGCCGTCGCTCGCCGCCGCGGTGCTGCTCGTGGCGCTCTACGTCCTCTCCGACTTCGGCGTCGTCTCGCTGATGGGCTACTCCACGCTGACGACGGGGATCTACGTGCGGTACGAGTCCCTGCTCGCGCTCGAGTCGGCGGCGATTCTCGCGCTCGCCCTCGTCGCCCTGGCGCTCGCGATCGTGCTCATCGGATCGCGGTTCCGGATGCGGGGTGCGATCCACCGCTCGACACCCGGCGCCGGACGGGCTGCAACGGTCGTTCGGCTCGGCCGCTGGCGCTGGCCCGCTCTCGCATTTTGCGGATCTGCCGTCGGCTTCTTCCTCGTGCTCCCGGTCGGAGTTCTCGCGTGGTGGTCGTTCAGTGCCGATCCGATCTCGGGCCGTGCGCAGGTCGCCTGGTCGGCCGCGCTCGGATCGGCCGGGACGGCGGTCGCAGCCGCTGTCGTCGCCGCTGTCGTCGTCCTCCCCGCCGCGCTGCTCGCGTGGCGCTATCCCTCGCCGCTGACGCGCTGGCTCGAGCGGTTGACCCTTCTTCCGAGCGCGCTTCCGGGAATCGCCGTCGCGCTCGCACTCGTGTTCGTCGGCGCGCGGATGGGCGCGCCGGTGTACGGAAGCCTCGGCCTGCTCATCGCCGCGTACGTGATCCGCTTCATGCCGTACGGGCTCGCCTCGACGCGCGCGTCGCTCGACTCGGTGAGCCCACGCCTCGAAGAGGCCGCGCGCTCGCTCGGCCGGAAGCCCGTCGCAGCCATGGGCGCTGTCGTGCTGCCGCTGGCTCGCTCGGGCGTGCTCGCAGGCGCGGCGCTCGTGTTCCTGAGCACGATCAAGGAGCTTCCGGCCACGCTGCTCCTCCGGCCCATCGGCTTCGAGACGCTGGCGACCGAGATCTGGAAGGGCACCTCGATCGGCGCCTACTCCGAGGTGGCGCCGTCCGCGCTCCTCCTCATCGCCATCGCGGCCCCGCTCGTCTACCTCCTCTCGTGGCGAAACGCATGGGAGCTCGGGGCAGCCGAGTAGTCGGCGTCACTAGGATGGGCGCGATGGCCGGCCACTCCGTCGACGAGTACCTGGAGACGATCTACTTCCTCGCGTTCCCGATCGGCGAGTACCGGCCGGCGACGGGCGCGACCGCCATCGCCTCACGCGTCGCGGAGATGCTCGGTATCTCGCGAGCCTCCGCGGGCGAGATGCTCAAGCGACTCGAGGCGGAAGGTCTCGTCGAGCGCGGCGAGCAGAAGGAGGCGATCCTCACGCCCGAGGGTGCCGAGCGAGCGCGCCGCGTCGTCCGCAAGCACCGGATCATCGAGCGGTTTCTCACCGACTTCATGGGCTACACGGCCGCGGAGTCCCACGTCCACGCCGACGAGCTCGGGGACACCTTCACCGACGAGATGATCGAGCGCATCAACGATCGCCTCGGCGGACCTGACCGCTGTCCCCACGGCTGGCCCGTGGACACCGAGTTCGAGCAGGCCGAGAACGCGGAGCTCGTGGCTCTCGCCGAGCTGCCCGTCGGCCGCGACGGCCACATCATCCGCCTCGCCGAGCACGACGGCGACCTTCTCCACTGGTTCTACGACGAGGGGCTGATTCCGGGATCGCGGGTCACCGTGATCTCGGCGCAGCCGGCGGCCGGCCAGCTCGTGATCTCGGTCGACGGCGCCGAGCGGCCGATCGCCGAACGGGCCGCGGACGGCATCTACGTCCGCGCCGCGTGAGCGCGACCACCTCTTAGGAATTTCTTAGCTCCCTCACAGGGCGCTCTCAGGCCGGCGCGATTGGGTGGAGCGCAGTAACTCCCTCCGATCGACTGCCCTCCAGACGAAGGTCCGCCCCAGGCGGGCCTTCGTCGTTTTCTAGGCCGTCGACTCGGCGAGGAGCGATGAGGCGTCGCGAAGCGCGTCGGCCTTGTCGGTGCGCTCCCACGTGAAATCGCGGTCGTCGCGGCCGAAGTGGCCATACGCCGCCGTCTTCGCGTAGATCGGCCGCGTGAGGTCGAGGTCGCGGACGATCGCCCCGGGGCGCAGTTCGAAGTGCTCGTCGACGAGCTGCTCGATCCGCGACAGTGGCACCGACTCGGTTCCGAAGCACTCGACGTTCACGCTCATGGGCTTCGCCACGCCGATCGCGTACGCGACCTGGATCTGACAACGGTCGGCCAGACCCGCCGCGACGACGTTCTTGGCCACGTAGCGCGCGGCGTAGGCCGCGGAGCGGTCGACCTTCGTCGGATCCTTGCCGGAGAAGGCGCCGCCGCCGTGGGGAGCCGCCCCGCCGTAGGTGTCGACGACGATCTTGCGGCCCGTCAGACCGGTGTCCCCCATCGGCCCCCCGATCACGAACTTGCCGGTCGGGTTCACGTAGAGGAAGTCCTTGGCGCTGAGCCTCGCCGGGTCGTAGAGGCCGCGGGCGTCGGCGTTGAGGATCGGCTCGACGACGTGCTCCAGCAGGTCGGGCTTCAGCAGCGTCTCGACGTCGAGACCGTCGCGATGCTGTGTCGAGAGGAGCACCCGCTCGACCTCGACCGGACGCTGGATGCCGTGCTCGTCGACCTCGTAGCGGATCGTGACCTGCGACTTGCCGTCGGGCCGAAGATAGGGGAGCACGTTCGCCTTGCGCACCTCCGCCATCCGCCGCGCGAGCTTGTGGGCGAGCATGATCGGCATGGGCATGAGCTCGGCTGTCTCGCTCGTCGCGTAGCCGAACATCATTCCCTGGTCGCCCGCGCCGAGGAGGTCGAGGGGATCGGTGTCGCCGTGCTGCGCCTCGTACGACGTGTCCACGCCCTGCGCGATGTCGGGCGACTGGCCGTCGATCGCGACGACGACGCCGCACGTCTCGTAGTCGAAGCCGTACTTCGCGCGCGTGTAGCCGATCTCCGCGATGCGCTCGCGGACGATGGCGCGGATGTCGACGTACGTCTCGGTCGTGATCTCCCCCGCGACGACGACGAGCCCCGTCGTAATGAGCGTCTCGCAGGCGACGCGCCCGTTCGGATCGTCCTTCAGGATCGCGTCGAGGACGGAGTCCGAGATCTGGTCGGCGATCTTGTCGGGATGGCCCTCGGTGACAGATTCGGACGTGAACGAGAAGGAGCGGGCTGGCACGGTTCGGAAGCGTACCTGGGGCTCAGGCTTACTCCGTCGTAGGAGCGCGCCGCATCAGCTGACCCACGAGATCGGCCAGCGACTGCCCCTCGAGCACCGCGCACACACCTTCGGTGATCGGGAGCTCGATCTCGAGTCGGTGGGCGAGGTCGCGTAGGACGGGCGCTGTCGTCAGCCCCTCGACGACCATGCCGATCTCGGCTGCGGCGTCCTCCGGGCTCGTCCCGCGCGCGATCAGCTCGCCCGCGCGCCGGTTGCGGCCCGAGGGAGACCAGCAGGTGACGATCAGGTCGCCCATGCCGGCGAGACCCGCGAAGGTGTCCGAGCGGGCGCCGGCCGACTCGGCGAGGCGTCGCATCTCGGCGAGGCCGCGTGCGACGAGCGCCGCCTTCGCGTTGTCGCCGAGACTGAGCCCGTCCGCGCCGCCCGCCGCGAGCGCAATCACGTTCTTCGCCGCGGCGCACAGCTCGACGCCGGCGACGTCGTCGCTGACGTAGACACGGAAGAGAACGGAGTGCACCGCCACCTGCACGCGCACGGCAAGCTCGAGGTCCTCGCTCGCGACGACCGCAGCAGCAGGCAGCCCGCGCACGATCTCCTCCGCGATGTTCGGCCCCGAGAGGACGGCGACGGGCCGGTCGCCGGCCAGCGTCGACAGGCGCGCGCCCGTGCCTGGGTCGAGCCCCTTCGTGAGGCTGAGGATCGGCGCGTTGCCGGGAAGCCGTGCCACGACCTCGCCGAAGACCCTGCTCGGGACGGCGACGACGACGAGCTCGGCTGCTTCGACCGGAGCGTCCAGGATCGTCGTCGCGACGATGCCGTCGAGGTCGGCACCGATCGCGTAGCGAGGGTTTCGACCCGTCGCGTTCATCGCATCCACCTGCTCGGGATCGCGCGCCGCGAGCGTGACGGCGTGGCCGTTGTCGCGCAGGAGGCACGCGACGGCGGTTCCCCACGACCCCGCGCCGACGACGACCGCTCTCATTCGGACGTCACGAAGTCGATCGAGACGGGGACGCCCTCGAGCGAGAAGCGCGCACGCAGCTCGTTCTCGATCCAGTGGCCGTAGTCGCGCGTCACGAGGGTGCGGTCGTTCACGAAGAACCGGAAGCGCGGGGGACGCGAGCTCACCTGCGTGCCGTAGAGCAGGTTGAGGCGGCGCCCGCGGCGCCCCGGCGGCTGGCGCGCCTCGCGCAGCTCTTGCAGCGCGCGGTTCAGCTCCGCCGTCGGGATCCGGCCGGCGTAGCGGACGAAGACGGTCTCGACCATCGCGAGCAGCCGCTCGAGCCCTCGGCCCGAGTGCGCAGACACGGCGATGAGCGGCGGGCGCTGGCGAAGTCGTGTGAGGACTTCCGGTCGCACGTCCTCGAGGCGGATCTCCGTGACGTCCCACTTCGAGAGGACGACGACGGTGGCGCACTGTGCCTTGCGGGCGACGTCGGCGACGGCGAGGTCGCCCTCGACGATGCCCTGACTCGCGTCGACCAGCACGAGCGCGACATCGGCGCGCTCGGCCGCCTCGAGCGCGCGCAGCTCCGAGTAGTACTCGATTCCCTGGCGCTGCTTCCGCTTCCGCCTGAGTCCCGCCGTGTCCACGAGGACGAACGTGGAGTCGTCACGGCGGAGCACGGTGTCGATCGAGTCGCGCGTCGTGCCGGGGACGTCCGAGACGATTACCCGCTCGCGCCCGACGAGCGCGTTGAGAAGCGAGGACTTGCCGACGTTCGGCCGGCCGAGAATCGCGACCTTGATCGCCTCCTCGCCGACGGGCCGCTCGCCGTGACCGGGGAGCCGCGCGACGATCTCGTCGAGCAAGTCGCCCGACCCGTGCCCGTGCAGGGCCGAGATCGGGATCGGGTCGCCGAGCCCGAGCCGGTGGAAGTCGAGCGCCTCGAGATCTCGCCGCGGGTCGTCCAGCTTGTTCGCGAGCACCAGCACCGGACGCCTCGACGTGCGCAGGATCTCGGCCAGCTCCTCGTCTCCCGGCGTGACGCCGACGCTCGCGTCGACAACGAGCAGCACGAGGTCCGCCTCGCTCACGGCCTCCCGAGCCTGTGCGGCGATTTGCGGGCCGAACGGCCCCGTGTCCGTACGGTCGACGCCGCCCGTGTCGATGATCCTGAACGTCGTCCCCGACCACTCGCAGAGAAGCTCCTTGCGATCCCTCGTGACGCCCGGCGTCTCGTGGACGACCGCGGTGCGCGTGGCCGTGAGGCGATTGATCAGCGTCGACTTGCCGACGTTCGGGAAGCCGACGATGGCGACCGTGCCCGCCAGCTCGCCGACGTCGGGGACGTCCCGACCCTCTGATCGATTCCCGCGCGAGCCGTGTCCTCTCCGAGAGGTCATGCGGGAGGTGTTGCAGCGCGCGGGCGACCGGCTTCGTGCAGGCCCGCGAGCCAGTCCCACAGCCTGCGGATCTCACGCTCGATCTCGACGGACGCCTCCTTGTAGCCCTTCCCGCCGCGCGGCAGACCGTCGAACGACAGAGGCGTCCCCCAGGCGACGGAGACCGGGCTGAAGTTCCCGAGCCGCCATTCGAAGGAGCCGTAGATCGCCGCACAGATCACCGGGACGTCCTCGTTGATCGCAACCATCGCCGCTCCCGGCTGGACGGGCCCGGGCACGCCCGACCGCTGGCGTGTTCCCTCGACGAAGAGCCCGAGGGCGTGACCGTCGCGGACGATCTGTCGCATCGTCCTGACCGCGTCGCGGTCGGACTCCCCACGGCGGACTGCGAAGGCGCCGAACGACCGCATGAGCTGGCCGAGCCCCGGCACGCGATGCGCCTCGACCTTGGCCATGAAGTAGAGCGTGCGCGGGATCGCGGCGCCGAGTGCGGGCGGGTCGATCCAGCTCAGATGGTTCGACGCCACGACGAGGCCGCCCTCGCGCGGCACGCGCTCGTCGCCGTAGACCCGGAGCTTCGTGAGCCCCCTGGTCGCGGATCCGATGGTCCGCCGTCCAACCGCCCAGACCGCGTCCGTCCTGTTCACCGCGTGGCCTCCACGAGCTCTGCGATCCGCTCGACCACGTCGTCAACGGACAGGCTCGTGGTGTCGAGGTGGACGGCATCGGCGGCCGGCCGCGTGTTGACCGCGTCGCGCTCGTCCCGGCTGCGCAGATCCTCCGCGAGGGTCTCCGCGGCCACACCGGGGCGGTCGTACGTGCGCCGCCGCGCACGCTCGTTCTCGTCGGCGAGAAGGAAGACCTTCACCTCGGCCTGCGGCGCGACCACGGTGCCGATGTCGCGGCCCTCGATGACGGAGTCGCCGACCACCGCGAGGGCGCGCTGCCGCTCGCGCATCACCTCGCGCACCTCGGGATGTCCGGCCACGAACGGCACGAGCCGGTCGATCTCGGCGACCCGGATCGCGGAGGTGACGTCCTCACCGTCCATCTCCACGAGCCCGTCGAGCCCGAAGGTGACCGGATGCTCGGCGGCGAGCCGCGCAAGCGCGGTTCCGTCCTCGAGGTCGACTCCGTCGCGCCGCGCGATCCAGGTGAGGGCGCGGTACATCGCCCCCGTGTCGAGGTAGTGGAACCCGAGGCGTTGCGCGAGAGTCGACGCGACGGTGCTCTTCCCCGACCCCGCAGGGCCGTCGATGGCCACGATCATGTCGCGGGAGGGTAATGAACCGCGCCCGGCGCGACTGCTGCGAGAACGTCGAAGAAACCGGGGAAGCTGGCGTCCACGGCCTCGGCGCCGCGCAGGTCGACTCCCTCGCGCGAAGCGACGCCCGCAACCGCGCCGAGCATCGCCAGGCGATGGTCTCCACGGGTGTCCATGACTCCTCCGCGGAGACGCGCCGGGACGCCGCGTACCCGGAAGCCGTCGGGCGTCGCGCGCACGTGTCCCCCGACGCGGCGGAGCTCCTCGACGACGGCCTCGAGCCGATCGGACTCCTTGACCCGCAGCTCGCTCGCGCCGCGAACGACCGTGTCGCCCCGAGCGTGACACGCCGCGACGGCGAGCAGCGGAAGCTCGTCGACGAGCGCGGGGATGTCCTTCGCCTCGATCGTCGCGCCGACGAGATCG
>DASQLF010000171.1:0-4495 GCA_035630135.1 Gaiellaceae bacterium | reverse complement strand
GCACGCCAGACGCTCGTCTCCGAGCTCGGGCTCGAGCCGGGACCGGAGCTCCAGGAGCTTCAGCAGGCGATCCTGGGCCACGACGAGGCGCTCCGCGGGCCGGAGAGCCCGGTTCGTCGGCGCCGGAGGCGCTGGGTTGCGCTCGTCGCGACGGCGATCGGCTCCGCGCTCGTGGCGGTAGCCCTCGCCGCGTTCGCGTTGCGCGACGGCGACGCTGCCGGCTCGACCGAGGTCGCCGGTGAGGGAACCGTGGTCGGCATCGACGTGGAGTCCGGTGACGTCGTGCGCCGCATCCCTGCCGGGCGCACGCCTTCCGCGCTCGCGGTCGGCGACGGCGCGCTTTGGCTCGTGGACGCAGACGCGAGGACCGTGCTTCGCATCGTTCCCTCGTCCCGGGTCATCGAGACGCTCGCGACCGGTGCAACGCCAACCGACATCGCCTTCGGCGCCGGCTCCGTCTGGGTCGCCAACGGGCAGCCGCTGCCGGACACGCAGTTCATCGGCCCGGTGGCGACGGCGGTGGCGCGCCTGGATCCGACCACGCGCACGGAGCGGACGTCGGTCGGTCTGGCCCGGAAGGGAGGGTCGACGTCGAATCTCGTCGACAACCACCTCGCGGTCTCGGACACCGCGCTCTGGGCGATCGCGCCGGACTTCTCGGTCGTCCGGGCCGACGCGACGACAGGAGCGATCACGGCGACCAACCGGAGCGTCCCGGCGGCGGCGGTGGCAACCGGTGACGCGGGCGTCTGGGTGCTCGGAGTCGACGGCTCGGTCGTACGACTGGACGAGCGATCGGGGCGGATCGTGCGACGAGCGGCCATCGAGCCGGGCTCGGTCGGCTCGATCGCCGTCGGCCCGAACGCTGCCTGGGTGACCACGCCAGGGGACGGAAAGCTCTGGCGCATCGGTGCCGGACGCGCCGAGTCGGTCGGAGCGACCCAGCTCACACCGGGAATCGGAGACCTCGCCGTCACGCCGACCGCGATCTGGGTCGCGAATCCGATCGCGGGGACGCTCACAACCGTCGATCCGGAGACCACGCGGGTGATTCGCGAGGTCGACCTCGACGGGATTCCGCGGTCTCTTGCGATCGACGGCGACACGCTCTGGGCGACACTCATCCCCGACCCGGTTTCCATGGTGGCGCCCCAGCAGCTCGGCGTGGCGACGTTCGGGCCGAACGTGTGCGAACCGCCGGTCGCCGGCAAGACAGGCCCAGCCGACTTCCTGATCACGTCGGACCTGCCGCTGCAAGGCGGTTTCCGGGCGAGCGCGACGCAGATGGCAAGCGCGATCGCATTCGCGCTTCGCGAGCGGGACTTCCGCGCAGGCCGGTTCCGCGTCGCGTACCAGTCCTGCGACGACTCGCTCGCGCGGACGGGCCTCTACGACGAGGCCAAGTGCGCGTCCAACGCGCGCGCGTACGGCGAGAACCCGGACGTGATCGGCGTGGTGGGTACGTACAACTCGGCGTGCGCCGTCGCAGCCGTCCCGGAGCTGAATCGCTCTCCGAACGGCCCGCTCGCGATGGTGTCGCCGCTCAACACGTTCGTCGGGCTGACGCGACACGGCCCCGGCATCGATCCCTCCCTGCCGGCGGCGCTCTATCCGACGGGCGTTCGCAACTTCGCGCGTGTCTTCCCGACCGACGACCTCGAGGGAGCGGCGCTTGCACTGCTCGCACGCGATCGCGGGCGAACGCGCGTTTTCGTCCTCGACGACGGCGACCCCGGGTACGGCGCGCTCCAGGCGACGACCTTCGAGACGGCGGCGCGTCGGGTCGGCCTGGACGTGGCGGGGCGGGCGTCGTGGAACCCGCGAGCAGCAGAGTTCACGGAGCTCGCGCGTCGCGTCGCGGGCTCGGGAGCGAGCGCCGTCTTCGTCGGCGGCCTGATCGACACGAACGCGGGACGCGTGCTTCGTGACCTTCGTGGTCGGCTTCCTGAAAGCGTCGATCTGCTCGGCCCTGCCGGTCTGGCTCCCGTGCCGATCCTCATGAAGAAGTCCAAAGGCGCGGCGCGCGGCATGTACCTGAGCCTCTCGGGCCTCTTGCCGGCCTCGCTGCCACCGGCGGCCGCTCGGTGGAGCGCGCGCTTCGAGACGACGCAGCCCGGTGCTCTCGACCCTGCGTCGGTCTACGCGGCGCAGGCAACGGAGGTCCTGCTCGATGCGATCGCCCGGTCGGACGGCACGCGCCGCTCGGTGCTCGAGGAGCTGTTTCGCACACGCGTCGTCGACGGCCTGCTCGGGAACTTCCGGTTCGATGCCAACGGCGATATCTCCGAGAGCCCGATGACGATCGTCCAGATACGGCGAGGCGGCTCCGACAACCGCGTGCAGAGCATCGAAGGCGCATTGTTCGTCAGGGTCGTCCGCCCGTCGCCCGACCTGGTCACCACGGAGGACTAGTGGCGCTCGTCCGCCTCGGCGGACACCATTCCGGCCTGTTCGGCGACGCTGATCTCGTTTTCGCGCTTGCCGCCATCGGGGCCTGGCTCCTCTGGCTCGCGGCGGCGCTCCTCGCCCTTCGGTCGCGGACGCCTCCGGAGCCGACGGTCGGGCCGAGGACGCTCGAGCTCGGCGACGAGCCTCCTGCGATCGTCAACTTCCTGACACACGGCTTCCGCGTGACCGACGACGCCGTGCCGGCCACGCTCATCGACCTCGCCGCGCGGAACGTCGTCGATATCGAGCAGCGAGGGCCTGGCATGTTCTACGTGCGGCTGCGATCCGTGGATGCCGATTCCCTGACGTCCTACGAGCGGCGCGTCCTCGACCACCTTCGCGCGAGCGCCCACGGTGACGTCGTGCCGGCCGAGGCACTGACGACCGGCCCGCAGCACGAGTCCGCGCGCTGGAAGCGGGGCTTCGTGTCGGGCGTCGTCTCGGATGCGCAGGCGCGCGGCCTCTCGCGCGAAGCCGTCGGCGGAGCGGTCTTTACGCAGCTGACCGTCGCGGCCGGTATTCCGGCCGCGGTGACGTGGGCCGCCTGGGATCTCGGCGCGGCGGGCATCGGGTACTTCGGCGCGTTCGCGCTGCTCGGCTGGATGAAGCGCCAACATCCTCAACGCGAGACCCCCGAGGGACTGGAGGTCGCGTCGCGCTGGCTCGGCGTCCGTGCGGAGCTGATCGAGAACCCGGTCTTCGCGACCCACTCGCCACTGCAGGTCGAGCTCTGGGACCGCCTCCTCGCGTACGGAGCAGCGCTCGGCGTCGCATCGGGTGCCAGCCGCCCGCTTCCGATGGGAGTCGAGCCGGACACGGAGGCATGGACGGCCCACGGTGGTCGCTGGCGTCGTGTACGGGTCGTGTATCCGCGCTACTGGCCGCCCGGCTGGGGCGCAGATCCGCTCGTAGGCATGCTCACCGGCCTCGTACTCGTCGTGGCGCTCGGGCTCGTCCTCTACACGACAGGGCCTTCGTTCCTCGATGCCGGCGTGTTCGGCGTCGTCCCGTTCGTCGCCGCCTGCGTCGGCGTGGTTCTGGGAGCCGCTCTCGTCGTGATGGCCGCGTCGGACTGGGGCAGCGCGGTCGAGGTGACCGGCCCGATCCTGCGTCTTCGGACGTTCGGAGACGACAAGAAGACCCGGTACTACGTGGCCGTCGACGACGGACAGTCGGAGACGATTCGCGCCTGGAAAGTGAGTAGCGCGCGGTACGAGGGCCTCGAGCAGGGCGACGTGATCACCGTGCGACTCACGAGGAACCTCTGCTGCGTCCGTTGGATCGTGCCGGCCACGGAGATCTTGATGACGGAGCCGTCGGCCTGACAGAGCCCGTGGGCGACGGGGCCGCCCACGGGCAGCCCCGTCGCTCGTCGCAAGGAGGGCTTACGACCCCGGCGAGTACTCGCCGAGCCTGTGTTGCCGGTTGAGCGCCTCGCTGCGCAGACGAAGCGCCCGAAGCCACGCCGGCTCGTCTGCAGGCGGCGCGGGGCTTGCCCTGAACTCCCACGCGCCGAGGCCGTACTGCCTGTTGAGTGCCTCGCTGCGCAGCCGCAGCGCACGTTCCCACGCGGGCTCCGTCGCCACGGATCGCGCGACGACCGGCGCATGCACGCCGAGCCCGTACTGCTCGTTGAGCGCCTCACTTCGAGCCTCGAGCGCCCTCTTCCACTGCTCGTCGCCGCTCCCGCTCACCGCTGCGCCCGAGCCGATCAGCGCGACGACTGCGGAAGCCACGAGGATCGAGCCTTTCGTGTGAGCCTTCATCGTGCTCTCCTTTGCCTGTGAGCCACCTCGTGCGGCCCGTTCGGCAGGAGCGTCCGTCGCACCGCTCATGTGGCGCCCATTTCGGGTAATGCGGCGGTAATGGAGAATGCGCGCGGCGTTCGGCACCCGATCGGAGGCGTGTGCAGGTTCGCAAGATCGACGCCGAGACGAACGAGATCGTGGACGTCATCCCCGTCGGGCGCCCGGGCCAGGTGCGGGTTGTCGGGGAGTACGTGCTCGTTTCGAGTGAGACCGACCAGACACTTACCCGGGTCGCTGCG
>DASQLF010000170.1:0-25953 GCA_035630135.1 Gaiellaceae bacterium | reverse complement strand
GTCGGCATCGGCGAGCGCGTACACATGGTCGGAGGCACCTTCGAGGTGGACTCGAGACCCGGCGGCCCGACGTCGCTCAAGATCACGCTCCCGCGCTGGGAGCCTCTCCACGCCTCGTAGTCGACGCAGACCGCAACGCACATAGAAACGACGAAGGAGGCCATCAGACCTCCTTCGCCTCTTCCCCCTACCGCCGCAACTGGTGCCGCCGCCCCGTTGCGGATCCTGTGCGCGTCAGCTCAGCTCGTCGTCGTCTTCGAGACCTTCGAGACGCACTTGCCGAGAGCGTTGGCCTTGTTCGCGTTCGTGCCGTACTTCGCCTTGAAGGCGTCCGCGCCCATCGACTCACGCTCGGCCTTGCACTTCTTGGCCGCCGCCTCCTCGGCCTTGCTGTCCTCGGCGTCGTCCTCGTCTCGCTCCTCGCCGGCCTTCTTCGACGTGCCCGAGACGCACTTGCCGTGCGCGTTCGCCTTGTTCGCGTTCGTGCCGTACTTCGCCTTGAAGGCTTCGGCACCCATCGACTGGCGCTCGGCCTTGCACTTCTTCGAAGCGTTCTTCTCGACCGACTGGCCCGGGGCTGCAGTGCTCTTGCCGGGCGTCTCGGGCTTGCCCTTCCCGGCCGGCGGGGCCGCAAGGGCCGCCGGCAAGGAGAGCACCAAGAACGCAGTGACTATGAGAAGAAATCGGGCCATAAGTGGTTCGGTGCTTGGAAGACGCCCGGGAGCAGCGGAACTTGCGCGTTCCTTTGTTAAGAATCTGTGAGGTGGGTTGCGGCACCCTCCCGCGTTGACGACCGTTGAACCACATGGCCGTAACCGAGACCGGCCACCTCGCTTCGCGCGAGATCGACGACCTCTATCGCGCACACGGAGCCGAGGTGTATCGCTACGCCTTCGCCGTGCTCGGCAACCACGCCGACGCGGAGGACGTCACGCAGACGACGTTCCTCAACGCGTACCGCTCGCTCGAAGGAGGCGTCCGCCCGCGCAAGCCGTCGAACTGGCTCTTGACGATCGCGTCGAACACGATCAAGCAGCGCTTTCGTCAAGAACAGGCGAGACCGCGCCAGGTGGAGCTCGACGAGCGCATCGCCCACTCCCCGACGAGCGACGACGATGACGAGGGCCCGAGCGTCGGCGAGCTGCTGACGGCGCTCTCGAAAATTCCGCCCCAGCAGCGACAGGCCATAGTGCTGCGCGAGTTCGAAGGTCGCTCGTACGTCGAGATTGCCGAGATCCTCGGGGTCACCACCTCGGCGCTCGAGACGCTCCTGTTCCGCGCTCGCCGCTCCCTGGCCGAGGAACTCGAACACCAGCTCAGCTGCACCGACGCGCAGCTGGCCGTGTCCAGATCGGTCGACGGCCGGCTCGGGCGAAAGGAGCGGAGACGCCTTCGCGACCATCTCGGAGAGTGCCCCGACTGCGCGCGTTTCGCGCGGCTGCAGCAGCGGCACTCGTCGGCGCTGCGCGGACTCGCGCTCGTCCCGATTCCGGTCTCGCTGGCGATGTTCAAGGGCCTGGAGGGAACGGCTTCGGCGGCGGTCGTGCCGATCGGCGCTGCCGGAGCCGGTGCAGGAGCCGTGGCCGTGGGTGCCGGTGTCGGGACAACCGGCGCGGCGGGTGCCTCGGGAGGCGTCCTGGCCGGCGGCCTGGGACTCAAGGCGGCGGCAGTGGTCGCCGCGGCCGGTATCGCCGGAGGCGTCGGCGTGGCGGGCTCGACCGAGGTCGACGCGAAGCCCCGTAAATCGAAGACTCCTGCAGCTCAGATCGAGCGCGGAGAGCGGCTCGGCCAGATTGCTCCACGCGGGGTGTCGGTGCCCGGGAACGGCGTGGCGCGTGGGAAGCCGAGCGCACCCGGACAGGCGAAACTCGCCAGCAAGAAGGCGGCGACACAAGCCTCCGTCCAGAAGGCGAAGACGAAGAAGACGACGAATTCGGCGCGCGGTCAGACCGTGAGCTCCGAGAAGCAACGGGCCGCCGCCGCAAAGCGCGCGGCTCGTTCCGAGCGCCAGACGCGGGCACAGCGAGCCACCGAGCGTGCGCAGAGGAGCGCGCCGGCGAGCTCGAAGGCGCAGCGCGAGCCGAAGCCGACTGCCACCACACCGGCGCAGACGGCTCCGGCGGCGCAGACCCCACAGACCGACCCGGCCACAGCCGCGACGGAGCCGACTGCGCCGGAGCCGTCGCCAGGAAGCGGGAACAGCAACGGCAACGCGAACGCCGGCCCCAAGCCGAAGTAACTCCACATTCCTGCTCCCTCGTATGAGGGACGCCCTCACCCATGGGAACGGCCGATCTCGTTCCCAACATGCGATTCCTCCTCGCCGTCGCCGTCGCGTCTATGACCGTGCTCGTCTCATCGTCGGTCGCGACCCCGAGCGCTCCCACCAAGGTCGAGCGCCGTGCAGCGCTCGAGGCGGCCGTCGTGCGCGAGATGAACCGCATCCGTGCGGCACGTGGGCTCGCCCCGCTTCGCGCCGCGCCGAGTCTTCGCACCGCCGCTCGCAGCCATTCTCAATCCATGCTCTCGCACGGCTTCTTCAGCCACGACTCCGCCGACGGCACGGCCTTCAGCGAGCGGATCAGGCGCTACTACACGAACTCGGGCTACGCACACTGGTCGGTCGGTGAGGCGCTGATGGCGAGCCGGAACCGATCCGTGGACGCGGCTGCAGTCGTGTCCGCATGGCTCGACTCACCGCCCCACCGCGCGATCATCCTGTCGGCCACGTGGCGTGACGCGGGCATCGGCGTCCTCTACGCGCCGAGCGCCCCCGCCTCCTTCGGCGGCTCCGAAGCGATCGTCGTCACGGCGGACTTCGGTCTCAGAGTCGAGCGAAGCTAGCCGAGTCGGCTGCCGCGGTCGGTCGTGAGGTGCAGTCGGCTACGCCGCTGCGAGGGTGTTGATCGGCGTCGCGTGCGGATCGATCTCGGACGCGAAGCCGCGATCCCAGGAGATGAACACGTGACCGTCCTCGTCGATCTGGTCGACGATGCCGCGGTCTCCCGCGCACAGTCCGGAGTCGTCGCGAGGAGCCTCGACGAGCTCGATCCTCGCTCCGATTGCCACGCCGGCCCTGAGCCGGGCGGCGAGAAGTCGTGCGCCCTGGGTGTCCATGGGTGGGGTATCGGTTTCGCGGGCGGAACCCTTTACCCTCCGACGGGAAATTCATGCTGCAGGAGTCGAAGACGTCCCGGAGAAGTCGCGCTGGCCGGCGGATTGTTCCGAACTCGACGGCTTAGGATCGATCCGCCGGCAGCAGTTCGACTTGGCCGAGTCACCGCATGACGAGCATGGATCCAACTCCTGACGACGAACGCCGCGGCGGACTCGTCCGTCGCGTGCTCTCGGCCGGGCCGAATCCCGAGGAGCGGTTGGAAGAGCTCCTCGCGAAGCGCCGGCGGGAACTCGACGCCCATGCGCAGCAGCTGCACGCGTCGATCGCGGAGCTCGAGCGTCGAGAAGAGCTCCTGCGGGACTCGCGCGCCTCGGTCGAGCGGATGCTTCGTCTCGGTACGTCCGACCTCGAGGCCCGCGAGGAAGAGCTCGCGGAGTATCTGCGTGAGCTGACGCGCCGCGAGCGCGAGCTCGCCGAAGCGGAGGAGGATCTCGGCCAGCGGCGCCAGGAGCTCGGCGCCGTCGAGCTCAAGCGAGCCGCGGTCGAAAGGCGTGAACGCGCCGTCGAGACGCGGGAGGCGGAGCTCGCCGAGCGTGAGGCGGTTGCGCCTGCGCTCGCGTCGGAACCGGAGTCCGTGGAGCTCGCATTCGTCCCCGGCGCGCGGTACGCACTCGTGGAGATCGACGCCACCTCACTCTCTGTGGGCCTCGAGCTCGACGTCGAGGACGACGTTTTCGTCGTGACGCGCATCGGACGCTCGCCGCTGCCCGGCGACGCTCGCCGCTGTGCTTACCTCACGCGAGGCGCGCGTGGCCGCGAGGAATCGCCGTCCGGAAGCTCGTAGACCGCCGGCCGGCGGAGTCGCTCGTCCGAGTCGGCGACGACTTCGAGCCTGCGCTCGGCCTGTGCCACCAGGAACCGTGCAACCGCGACGTCCTCGTCACCGAAACGGCGATGGCGCATCTCGTAGAGCTCGATCAGTCCCCAGGTCTCACCGCGCACGTGCACGGGAAGCATCAGAAGCGCGCTCATCCCGAGATCGCGGAGGATGAACGCCTCCGACGGATCGACGTCGCCGTCGGCGAACGAGACCGCTCGTGGCTCGCCACTGCGGAGCACCTCGGCGGTCAGAGGGAAGTCCGAGATCCGGTAGGCAGCCTCGTCGCCGAGCGAGACCTCGCGAAGGGCATGGTCGGTCGCGTCGACGATGTAGCCGTCGACGACCCGCGATGCGGAGCACCCTGTCGCACCCACGACGAACACGAGCGTCTTGCACAGGCGGGTGCAGATCGCGTGCACGGTCTCTTCGGCCTCGATCGCCTTCGCTGCGGCCATCGCATCCGTGAGCACCGCTCCCGACCCGTCGCTGCGTGCGCGTCGCCCTCTGCCGAGCGCGCCGCCCGGGTCGGGCGCGGTCGCGGCCGGTGCGGCGCCCGTGAGCGTGCGGAACGACGCGACTCGATCCTTTCCCGCCGTCTTCGCCGCGTACAGCGCCTGGTCGGCGGCTCTGAGAAGCGCGGTCGGGGTTGCGCCGTCGAAGGGGTACGTCGAGACGCCGGCGGACACCCGGAGCGGGAATCCCGCATCCGTCAGGCCCTCCGCGAGGACAGTCCGGATCCGGGCGCCGAGAGCCTCGGCCGACTCGGAGCCCGCCCCTGGGAACATGACGACGAACTCGTCCCCGCCGAGGCGAGCGGCTTCCGCGCCCTCTGGGATTGACCTCGACAGGACGTCGGCGACCTCACGCAGCAGCGAGTCGCCGAACTGATGGCCAGCCCGGTCGTTGATCTCCTTGAAGTCGTCGCAGTCGATGACGAGCAGGCTGAGCGGAAGCCGTCGCTCCTGTGCGACAGCGATCTCCCCGTCGAGCCGCTCCTCGAGCCCGCGCCGGTTGAAGATGCCGGTGAGCGGGTCCGTTACGGCGCTCAGACGCTCGCGCTGCAGCGCGAATGCGGCGTCGAGCGAGGTGGCGACGTGCGCAGCAAGGACCGCGGCCGTGTCGAGCAAGTTCGGATCCACGTGCGCGGTCTGGCCGCAGACGCCGACCAGCGCGCCGACCTCGCCGGCGTTCGCGCGGAGCGGGAGCCAGACGGCGGACCGTGAGGTCGTACCGTCAGGGTCTCGCTCGAGCTGGAGCACCTGGCAGACGACGCTCGGATCGGTCTGTGCGCGAGCGGTATCGATCTCATCGCCCGAGAGGGCTCGGCGCGTCGCGGTCTCCGACGTCCACGCACCGAGCTGGCTCGGCGCTCCCACCTCGTTCCAGATCAGGATCTGTGTCGCCTCGACCGGCAGCACGCGAGGGAGGGACGCGGCTGCCAGAGCCGCGATATCGGCTGGAGCGCGGAGGCTGCCGAGGTGCACGAAGAGCCGCGCGAGACCCGAGAGGTCGAGTGTGCGGTTGGCGCGCAGCGCATCTGCCAGCGGCGCGAGGGCGCGCGCGAGGGGTCTCAGCGCATCTGCAGCCTCTTCGGGGAGGAGGCGCTCGGACTCGATGTTCAGGATCCCGACGACGTCTCGCCCGGCGCGAAGGGGGATCGCGAGCTCCGAGACGACGCCCGGGAGAGCGGGCACGTATGCGGGATCGGCATGGACATCGGCTACGAGCTGGGCCCGGGCAAGCCGCACAGCGCGTCCGGTGATTCCGCTGTCGACGGTGATGCCGTCGGGCACCACGGCGTAGCCGCGCTGCGCCACGAGCCAGAGCCGACCGTGCTCGAGGACGAAGACCGACGGCATGGCACCGGCCACCGCCTCGTAGAAGGCCTCGATGGCCGATTCGATCGCCTTCGAGGGCTCGTCGTGTGGCACAGCTTCACTCGCCGCGCGCTCCGCGGCAGCAGCGAGGAGCCCGGGGTCGAGCGGGCGGATGGCACGCGCAGCCGCAGAGGCATGCTCCATGGCTTCGTTATCGGCGACGAGCGCGGTGCGCTAGAGGCTCGGAAGACGTTACGGCGGCGTTTACCGGGTGCCCAGATCGCGGTACCAGTCGAGCAGTGCGTCGCCCCAGAACAGCGCGATGACGCCTCCGAGCGCGAGGAACGGACCGAGCGGGATGGCGGACTTTCGCGCGTCGCGCCCGTGTCTTGCAAAGAGCACCGCGGCCGGGACGAACGCGGCGAAGAACCCGACGAACATCGCGACGATCACGGGGATACCGAGCCCCGCACCGAGAAGCGCCGAGAGTTTGACGTCGCCCATGCCGAGACCGCGCGGATACGCGAGCACGATCAGGAAGAGGACGAGGCCCGCCGCGGCCGCACACGCGACCCATTCGAAGCTCGGATCGTCGATCGTGCGGAGCGCGAGCACGGCCACCGCTCCGGGCAGAACGACTTTGTCCGGGATCAGACGGTGCTCGAGATCCGTGCGCGTGACCACGACGAGGATCCAGCAGAACAACGTCGCCGCCACCGCTTCGAGCGTGAACCCGAAGACGAGCCCGCACGCGGCGCCGAGGAGCGCCGTCCCGACGAGCACGAGCGCGAGCCGAGGCGAGCGCGGGACGCTGCGCAACAGCGGATCGTGCCGTGGCGCGTTCGTAGCGATCCGGTCGGCAAGTGGAGCGACGAGCGCGCCCAGCAGTAACCCGACGACGCCCGCAGCGACATCCACGATGCTCGATTCCGCGGTGCGCGGCGCGATCCTGCTCCCCGCGTTCACTCCTCCGGGGGATGCCCGTCCCTCGTACTGGGGGCGATGAGCTTGACGAGCCGACAGTACTGTCGGACAGACCTGCGGCGGCCCCTGCGCTAGGGGCAGAACGGCGACGAGTGACCATCAGGACGAGGCGGCGGCAACTGAGGAGCACCTTCGCGTGGGCGCTTTGCCTGGCTGCGCTCGTGCTCGGCGCGAGCCTCCTCACCGCCATCTTCCGGGAGACACCCGACCATGTCGCAGCCGCGCTCGTCCTCTGCGCGTTCTTCGCGGCAGCCGTCGGCGTGTTTCTCAACTGGCGACTCGACAGCGCACACTCCGAGGCGCTCCGAGATCCGCTCACAGGCCTGCCGAACCGCGCGCTGCTCGACGACCGAATCGAGCAGGCATTCCGCCGTTCGCGCCGTTCGGGCGAGCCGTTCACGCTCATCGCCATCGACCTCGACGGGTTCAAGGACGTGAACGACGTGCGCGGCCATCGCGCCGGCGACCTGGTGCTGAAGGCGCTCGCGCGCCGGTTCGAGGCGATCGTCCGCGAGTCGGACACGGTGGCGCGCGTCGGTGGCGACGAGTTCGTCGTCCTTTCGATCGGGACGAGCAGCGACGAGCGGGCAGAGGCTCTCGTCGGGCGGCTCCAGAACGCTCTTCGCAGGCCGTTCCGGGCCGACGGTGCGTCAGTCGAGATCGACGGCAGCATCGGCTTCGCGGTCTTTCCGGACGACGGCGGCAGCGCGGAGGAGCTCCTCTCCCGCGCGGACGGCCAGATGTACGCGACGAAGCGCGACACGAGCGACGAGAACGTCCTGCTCCGCCGCGGCGTAGACGCCGGCATCGTGCGCGACGTCGAGGCCGCGCTCGAGAAGAACGAGCTCATCGTCGTGTACCAGCCGATCCTCGAGTTGGCCACCGGCGTCCCGAGGTCGGCCGAGGCACTCATCCGTCGTGCGCTCCCCGACGGTCGCCTCGTCCCGCCAGCCGAGTTCGTTCCGCATGTCGAACGCACTCCCCTGGTGCGCGAGCTGACGTTCCTCGTCGTCGCCGACGCGCTCGACTCGGCTCAACAGTGGGCCAAAGCGGGGCACCAGCTGGGCGTCTCCATCAACATCCCCTACCGCCTGCTCGATGACGGGCAGTTCGCCGACGGGCTCTCCGAGCTCCTCCGTACCGTCGACCCCACCTCGCCGCAGGTCACACTCGAGGTGGTTCCTTCAGGCCCGGGCGCCGGTACTCGAGTGGACGAGGAGGTTCTCAGTCGCTTCGACGCACTCGGCGTACGGCTCTCGCTGGACGACGCCGGACGCGCGGCGTCGTTCGCCGCTCTCCGTGTCCTCCCCCTCGACGAGCTGAAGATCGACGTCAGCTTCGTCCACGGTCTCGGTCGCAGCAAGACG
This sequence comes from Gaiellaceae bacterium, assembly GCA_035630135.1. GTDB lineage: Bacteria > Actinomycetota > Thermoleophilia > Gaiellales > Gaiellaceae > GMQP-bins7. The sequence goes on along the minus strand of DASQLF010000170.1, from coordinate 17,787 downwards.
GACGCCGCGCTCGTGCGCGGAATGATCGACATCGGTCACGCGCTGGGACTCGACGTGGTTGCCGAGGGTGTCGAGACGCGGGACGCCTGGCAGGTGCTCCACGAGTGGGGCTGCGACTACGCGCAGGGCTTCTACGTCGCAACGCCGCGCCGCGCCGACGATCTCGTGGAGTGGCTCGGGGTGAGCTGGCCGGCAGTTGCCTGACGGCTAGCGAGAACCCCCCGGCCGCCAGAGCGGCTCGTCGTAGCCGGCGGCCGCGTTCGTCGCGCGCGCAAGGATGAACAGGAGGTCGGAGAGCCGGTTCAGGTACACGAGCGCGAGCGGACTCAGCTCGTGCTCGGTTCCCGCTGCGAGCGTTTCCCGCTCGGCGCGCCGGCACACCGTGCGTGCGACGTGGAGCCGCGCGGCTGTCTCGGTTCCTCCCGGCAGCACGAAGCTCGTGAGCTCCGGAAGCTCGGCATTGAAGCGGTCGCAGTCGGCCTCGAGCGCGTCGATCTGCTCCTGCGTCGTTCGCAGCCGGCCATCGCGCTCGAGCGGCACGGAGAGATCGGCGCCGAGGTCGAAGAGCTCGTTCTGCACGCGCGCGAGCACGTCCCGGAGTGCGCTCGGGCAGTCACCTGCGAGGACGACGCCGAGGAGCGAGTTCAGCTCGTCGACGGTGCCATAGGCGCCGATGCGCGCGTCGAGCTTCGAGACGCGCGAGCCATCGCCGAGCGACGTCTCCCCCGCATCCCCTCCGCGCGTATAGATCTTCGTGAGCCGAACCGGCTCGTCACGTTCGCGCGGCACCGCCGTAGAGTACGCGCGTGCTCCGACGCGCTCGTCCCGATGACGCACGGGCGATCGCGCGGCTCTTCCGCGCGAGCTTCGGCACGCTGACATTCCTCCCGACCCTGCATACGCCCGAGGAGGACGAGCGTCATCTCGCGTCGATGATCGCCGACCGCGAGGTCTGGGTCTACGAGGATGAACGAGAGATCGCGGGCTTCGCCGCGGTAACGGACGACATGCTGAGCGACCTCTACGTCGCGCCCGACCGGCTGAGAGAGGGCATCGGCAGTGTCCTCCTCGAGCGAGCCAAGGAACGCCGGCCCGCCGGCTTCCGGTTCTGGGTCTTCCAGCAGAACGAGCGCGCGCGGCGCTTCTACGAACGGCACGGCTGCCGCGTCGTCGAGCTCACGGACGGATCGGGGAACGAGGAGAAGGTGCCCGATGCGCTCTACGAATGGGCCCCGCAGATCGTGAATCTGCAGAAGCAGATTCACGATCGCGACAGTCCCTGAAGCGCACCGGCTTCGCCGGTGCGGTCGCTGTGCAGGCGTACCGGCCCTAGGGCGCAGGAACGGGAACGTGCTCCTCTCGTGACTGCCTCCCGAGGATCGAGCGGGCGATCACGAGACGCTGGATCTCGCTCGTGCCCTCGTAGATCTCCGTGATCTTCGCGTCGCGGTAGTAGCGCTCGACCGGAAACTCCTTCGTGTATCCGTAGCCGCCGAGGATCTGGATCGCCTCGGCGGTCTGCCGCCGCGCCATCTCCGACGCGTAGAGCTTCGCCTTCGCACCCTCGACGGAGTGCGTGCGTCCCTCCTGCTTGAGCCAGGCGGCGCGGTACGTCAGCAGGCGCGCGGCGTCGATCTCGGTCGCCATGTCCGCGAGCTTCCACTGGATCGCCTGGAAGTCGCCGATTCGCCGGCCGAACTGCTCTCGCTCCTGCGCATAGACGCGCGCCACGTCGTAGGCGGCCTGCGCGATGCCGAGCGCCTGCGCGGCGATCCCGATGCGACCTCCGTCCAACGTCGCCATTGCTATGCGAAAGCCGTGGTTCTCCTCGTGCAAGAGCCGATCGCGTGCGACGCGCGAGCCTTCGATCGCGAGATCCGAGGTCGTCGACGAGTTGAGCCCGAGCTTCTCCTCCTCGCGCGTTACGCGGACGTGCTCGGCGTCGACCACGAAGCACGAGACGCCGCGGGCTCCAGCCGTGTCCTGGTCGGTGCGCGCGAAGAGCACGAACGTACCGGCGCGCGATCCGTTCGTGATCCACTGCTTGGAGCCGTTCAGCACCCATTCGTCGCCCTCGAGCACGGCCGTCGTCCGCAGCGAGCCCGCGTCCGAGCCCGCCCCTGGCTCGGTCAGCGCGAAAGCGCCCAGCTGCTCGCCACGCGCGAGCGGCGGGACGAAGCGCGCGCGCTGCTCGTCGGTGCCGAACGTCAGGATCGGCAGCGTCGCGGCGCTCGTATGCACGGCGACCGTGACGCCGACTCCCGCGTCGGCGCGCGAGAGCTCCTCGAGCACGAGGACGTACGAGAGGAAGTCCGCACCCGCGCCGCCGTACTCCTCGGGCACGCACACCCCCATCAGCCCGAGCTCAGCGAGCTTGGGAAAGAGCTCGTCCGGATAGCGGTGCTCCCGGTCCCAGTCGGTCGCGTTCGGGACGATCTCCGCCTCGGCGAGCTCGCGCGCGAGGGTCTGGATCGCCCGCTGGTCGGGCGTGAGCTCGAAGTCCATCAGTCGTAATCGTAGAAGCCGCGGCCGGATTTCCGCCCGAGACGCCCTGCGGCGACGTACTGGCGAAGAAGCGGGCACGGCGCGTACTTCGGGTCGCCGAGCCCTTCGTGGAGCACCTCCATGATCGAGACGCACGTGTCGAGACCGATCAGATCGGCGAGCGCGAGCGGCCCCATCGGGTGCGCGAACCCGAGCTTGGCGATGGTGTCGATCGCCTCCGCCTCGGCAACACCCTCCATCAGCGCGTAGGCCGCCTCGTTCACGAAGGGCATGAGGATGCGGTTCGAGACGAAGCCGGGGAAGTCGTTCGCCTCCGCGGGCGTCTTGCCGAGATCCTCGGCCAGCGCGACGATGGCGGCGGCCGTCTCGTCGGAGGTCTGCAGGGCGCGGATCACCTCGACGAGCTTCAGCACCGGGACCGGGTTGAAGAAGTGCATCCCGATGACCTGCTCCGGCCGGCTCGTCACGGCTGCGAGCGACGTGATCGGGATCGAGGACGTGTTCGAGGCGAGGATTGCCTCCTGCGGGAGCGTCTCGTCCGCGCGCCGGAAGATCGACTCCTTGACCGCTGCGTCCTCGACGACCGCCTCGATGAGGAGGTCGGCCGGCACCAGTCCCTGCGCTGCGGTGATCCGCGAGAGCACCTCGCCGGGAGCGGGTCCGCCCTTCTCGGCGAGCTTGCCGAGGCTCCGCTCCATCGCCGCAAGCGCCTTCTCCACCGCACCCGGGACCTCGTCGTGCAGTGAGACGCGCCGCCCCGACGCCGCCACGACCTGGGCGATGCCGCCGCCCATCTGGCCCGCACCGACGACGAGGACGTGCTCGAAACGCATGTGGCTCAGGCTAACGTCCTCGCAGTGACGACGGTGCGCCGAGCCACGAGCGCCGACGCCGATGCGATCGGCCGCGTCCAGGTCGAAACGTGGCGTCTCGCCTACGCGGGACTGCTGCCGCAGGAGACGCTCGACGCCTTCGACGTAGAAGGTCGCCAGCGGATGTGGCGAGACGGTCTGGCGCGCGCTCCGCGCCCGCGGAGCGCCACGTTCGTCGCAGTGGCCGCCGACGAGGTCGTCGGGTTCGCGACGGCCGGCGCGTGCGACTCGGAGGAGGACACGGGAGAGCTCTGGGCCATCTACGTCCTTCCCGCGAACTGGGGCACAGGAGCCGGCCGTGCGCTGATCGAGCGCGCAGAGCAGGCCCTACGGGACGCTGGGTTCGCGCGAGCGCTTCTGTGGGTGCTCGAGGGGAACGAACGCGCGGAACGCTTCTATCGAGCCGCCGGCTGGGAGCATGACGGCGAGAAGGAGGACGTGTTCCAGGGCGCAACGGTCGTCGAGCGCCGGTACCGCAAGACGCTCTGACGCCGAGGCGTGCGCTACTGCCCGGGCGCGCCGGGGAGATCGGGCCGAGCACCCTTGCGCAAACGCCGCAGCGCCCACAGCAGCACGAGCCCGAGGATGACGGCGCCGACCACGACCTTGATCGGCCCACCCCGCGGCTCTCCTCCCTCGACGACGAGCTGGCCCGGGTTCACGACACTGCAGGCGGTCGCAAGCCAGGCGCCGTCCGGCGCACGCGTGAGCAGGAACCCCACCGACTCGTCGCGTGGCACGTCCACGTCGCAGTCGGTGTCGGAAGGCGTTCGGATCTCGATCTCGCGCCCGATGTCGCCCTTCACCCGCTGCTCGACCTCGAATGCCAGGAAGAGCTGCGTCAAGCCGTTGAGCTGACCTTCGCGCTCTGACGTGACACGACCGACGACGGCGGCGTCGGCGTCGTCCAGGCGCTCGTCGAGCGGCGCGTCGACGCACACGCACGCGGCCGCCGGGCTCGCGAAGGCGAGCGCCGCGAGAGCGATGATCAGGAGCGGTTTCAGACCTCGACGAGCAGGGCATCGCCCTGCCCGCCGCCCGAGCAGATCGCGGCGAGCCCGAGGCCGCCGCCGTTTCGGCGCAGGTCGTGGATCATCGTGCCGACGATCCTGCCGCCAGACGCGCCGATCGGGTGGCCGAGTGCGACCGCACCGCCGTTGACGTTCACGATCTCCTCGTCGGCGCCGAGCATGCGCGTCGAATTCTTCGCGACGGAGGAGAAGGCCTCGTTGATCTCGACGCGCGCGACGTCGCCGATGGACTTGCCGGCCTTGCCGAGCGCGATCTCGCCCGCCCGCGCTGGCGTGCGCGCGAGGTAGGCGAACTCGTCGGCCACGTAGCCCTGCGCAAGGATCGTCGCGAGCGGCTCGAGGCCGCGCCGCGCAGCGAACTCCTGGGAGCACACGATCACGCACGAGGCACCGTCGTTCACGCCGGGCGCGTTCCCAGCGGTGGTCGTGCCCTCCGGGTCGAACACGGGCTTGAGCGACGCGAGCTTCTCGAGTGTCGTGTCGCGCCGAACGCCCTCGTCGGCAGCGACCTCGCCCACCGCCACGATCTCGTCGGCGAAGCGCCCGTCGTCCTGCGCGGCCGCGGCTCGCTGATGCGAGCGGTAGGCCCACTCGTCCTGCTCCTCACGGGAGATCCCGAGCTCGCGCGAGACGAACGACGCCTGCTCGACCATGTGCATCCCGTCGAACGACGACGTGAGTCCGTCGAAGACGGCGTGGTCGATCAACTCTCCGTTGCCGAGCCTGTAGCCGAAGCGCGCCTTCGGGAGCAGGTACGGCGCGTTCGACATGGATTCCATGCCGCCGGTGACGACGAGCTCGTGCTCACCGGAGCGGATCATCAGGTCGGCGATCTCGAGCGCGCGGATCGACGACGCGCAGACCTTGTTGACGGTGTCGGCCGGAACCTCTTTCGGGATTCCCGCTCCGATCGCGGCCTGTCGCGCGGGCGCCTGCCCGGCGCCGGCCTGCAGCACCTGCCCCATCATCACGTACTCCACCTCGCCCGGCTCGAGGCCGACGCGCGCAAGCGCCTCGCGGATTACGATCGAGCCGAGCTCGGTCGCCGGATGCGCCGCAAGCCCTCCGCCGAGGCGGCCGAAGGGCGTGCGAACGGCGGAGACGATGAGGGCGCGGCTCACGGGTTCAGCGTACCTCCCTGTCGCTGGCACACTCGCTGTCGATGCGCGTGCTCGTCGTCGACAACTACGACTCGTTCACCTACAACCTCGTCCACCTGCTCGAGGAGCTGGGGGCAGACGTCGTCGTGCGGCTCAGCGACAAGCTCTCCGTGGACGATGCGCGCAAACTCGATCCCGACGGGCTCGTCGTCTCGCCCGGTCCGGGGCGGCCATTCGACGCCGGACGCTCACTCCAGCTCGTCCGCGAGGTCGGCCCGACAACGCCGACGCTGGGCGTCTGTCTCGGCCACCAGGCGATCGTGGAGGCCTTCGGCGGCGAGGTCGCGCAGGCACGCGAACTCGTCCACGGCAAGGCGAGCCGCATCGAGCACGACGGGCGCGGCGTCTTCGCCGGCCTGAACCGCGAGCTCGAGGTCGGTCGCTATCACTCTCTGGCGGCCGTCCGCGTTCCCGACGAGCTCGAGGTGACCTCGCGAACGGCGGACGGCGAGGTCATGGGAGTGCGTCACCGCACGCTCCCTATCGAGGGCGTGCAGTTCCACCCCGAGAGCGTGCTGACACCTGACGGCCCGACGATGCTCCGCACGTTCCTCGACTCCCTCCGACCAAGGTCGTAGGATGGCCGCACCGTGGCCGTCACGGTGACGCAGCAACCATTCGTCATGCTCGACCCTGCGGATCGGATCGTCGAGGTGGGTCCGCACGCCGAGAGTCAGTTCGGGCCGCTCATAGGCTCGTTGATCTGGGACGCCTTCCCAGGGGCGAAGCCACTCTTCAAGCCGTACTACGACGGGGCCCGGCTCACGGGCGAGACCGTCGACTTCGTGCAGTTCTACGACGGGAACGTCGTCCGAGTCATCGCCAGGAACGACGGCCACGAGCGGCTCGAGGTGTCATGGGAGCAGCTCGCGCACCTCGACGCGACCACCCTCGCAGACCTGGGAGCTTCACTCGCGACGTCGCTCGAGCTCCTGGACGGCGAGGAACGCCTGGCCACGCGGGACGAGCTGCGAAGAACGCTCAGGCTCATTCCGGGCGGCGCCGAATGAGCCAGGCCGGGATGGACAAGCTGCGGCATTCGTCGTCCGACGCGTACATCGTCCTCGACGACTCCGACCGGATCACGTACGTGTCCTCGCCACTGCACGGCGAGCTCGCGCGTTGGATCGGTCACGTGCTCTGGGATCACCTGCCCCGCGCGCGCGAGGTCTACGGTCCGACGTTCGACGAGGCCCGTTCCTCCGGAAAGCCGGTGTCGGCCGTGGTGTTCTACTCGGGCAGGGTCAAGCGATTGACCGCGATCCCCGGCCCCGACGGCCTCGCCGTCCATGTCGAGCGCATGGCGGAGATCGACGTCACGAGTCTCGCGACGTTGACGCGAAGCCTGGGATTGATCGAGGCCGCGCTAGCCCGTCGAGAGTCCGCGCGATCCGATTCACCAGCTCTCGCGTCTCTGCGAGCTCTTCCCTGAGGGCAGCGAGCTCCACGGCGTGCGCCGTCGACGCGTCGGGCGCGCGGACGAGATCGCTGACCGTCGTCTCCGTGATCTCAGCGACCCGCCGAAGGCGCGGCAACGACGGAGTCGTCACCCCTCGCTCCCAGCGCGAGACGGTGATCGACTCGACGCCTAGCTCCGCAGCCAGCTGTTTCTGGGTGAGGCCGGCGCTACGCCTCGCAGTGCGCAGTCGCCCCCCCACTCCGCCGCTCTCGTGGGTACCCAAGCATGGTGTTGATAACAGACGCGGCGGCCGTCCGCAGCCCGCTTGGCTGACGCCGCGTCAGCGGCCGGACAGCCGCACGCGCTTTCCACACCGCTCGCAGCGCTGATAACGCTCGGTGAGGAAGAAGGGGCGACGTCGGCGCGGCAGCTTGTGTCCGAAGGCCCGACAGAGGAGCTTCACTCGGACGGGCCGACCTTGACCAGCATCTTCCCGATGTTCTCGCCGCGCAGGAGCCCGAGGAACGCCTGTGGCGCATTCTCGATGCCGTCGACGACCGTCTCCCGGTATCGGAGCCGACCGTCCTCGACCCAGCCGGACGCCTCGCGTGCGAACTCTCCGAAGCGGTCGTAGTGATCGCTGATGATGAACCCCTCGATCCGCAGCCGCTTCGTCACGACCATGAACATGTTCCGTGGCCCGGGCGACGGCTCGGCGTCGTTGTAGCGAGAGATCGAGCCGCAGGCGACGACGCGTCCGTGCGCCCGCAACGCTCCGATCGCGGCCTCGAGGTGGTCGCCTCCGACATTGTCGAAGTACACGTCGATCCCGTCGGGGGCGAGCTCGCCGAGCGCGGCCCGCGCACTCTGCTCCCGGTAGTTGAAGACCGCGTCGAATCCGAGCTCGCGCAGCCATTCGAGCTTCTCCTCGGAGCCCGCGCTGCCGATCACCCGGCAGCCCGCGACCTTCGCCATCTGACCCGCCGCACTACCGACCGCCCCCGCGGCGCCCGAGACGAACACCGTCTCGCCCTCCTGTGGGCGGCCGAGGACGAAGAGGCCGTACCAGGCGGTGAAGCCGGGCATCCCGAGGACGCCGAGCGAGGTCGAGACCGGAGCCGTGCCGGGGTCCACCCGTCGTAGCGTCGCGCCGTCCGAGAGCGCCCATTCGCGCCAGCCCAGCTGGTGCAGCACCCAGTCCCCTTCCGCGTAGCGCGCGTTGCGCGACACCGCCACCCGGCCCACGGCCCCGCCGGTCATCGCCTCGCCGAGCGTGAACGGCGCAACGTAGGAGCGGACGTCGTTCATGCGTGGCCGCATGTAGGGATCGACCGAGAAGAACGCGTTTCGGATGAGGACTTGCCCGTCGGCCGGATCGGGAATCGGCGTCTCCGCGACCTCGAACAGATCCTCGCCGGGAAACCCCTGTGGGCGTGCCACGAGGCGGATCTCGCGTGAGCTGCCCTCCATCCCGCGATGATACGACCGTGAGCTCTCTCCGAGGAAACCTGCTCATCGCCGCGCCGGCACTGGTCGACCCGAACTTCAGGCGTACTGTCGTGCTCGTCGGGGAGCACTCCGAGGAAGGCGCGCTCGGCGTCGTCCTCAACCGCACGTCCGAGACGCCGGTGAAAGAGGCGGTGCCCGAGCTCGCCATGCTCGTGGACGGCATGGGAGACGTCCACGTCGGCGGGCCCGTGCAACCATCGGCCATCGTCGTCCTCGCCGACTTCGAGGAGCCACCCGACGCGGACGCGCTCGTCGTCGACTCGGTCGGGTTCCTCCCGGCGGAGGTGGATCCCGATGCCCTCGGCCCCGTGCGGCGCGCGCGCGTCTACGTGGGGTACGCGGGCTGGGGCCCCGGCCAGCTCGACGACGAGCTCGACGAGGGCTCGTGGTTCGTGGAGCCCGCGCTCGCGGAGGACGTGTTCACCGACGATCCCGAGGAGCTGTGGAGCGACGTCCTGCGGCGCAAGGGCGGCCCGTTCCGCGTGCTCGCGGCGATGCCGCCGGATCCCTCGCGAAACTGAGCGTCCTTCACCGCGACCGCACCGGCAAAGCCGGTGCGCTTCAGGGATCTCGCGATCGAGAGTCTGCTCTTGGCAGGCTCTCGATCTGCGGGGCGAGAAGAGCTAGGCTCGATCAGCGTGGGTGACGTCGGGAAAGCGGTCGCGTCACTCCCGCGGGTAGCCATCCTGCAAGCAGCTGAGAGCTCGAAGCTTCAGCACCTGGTGCAGAAGCACGGCAAGCGCGTCGGCGCCGCACGGTTCGTCGCCGGGGAGACGCTCGACGAGTGCGTGGCAGTGCTTCGCAAGCTCAATGAGTCGGGGCTCCACGCGAACACGACGCTGCTCGGCGAAGCGACGCCGAACGCCGACGGAGCGACCGCGGTCACGGACGAGTACGAGACGATCGTCGAGCGCCTCGTCGCGGAGGAACTCGACGCCAACGTCTCCCTGAAGCTCACGCATCTCGGGCTCTCCTTCGACGAGGAGATCGCGTACGAGAACGTCGAGCGCCTCGTTGCGCGGGCAGGCGAGCGCGGGACGTTCGTCCGCATCGACATGGAGAGCTCGGACTTCGTCGACGTCACGCTGCGGATCTACGAACGACTCCGTGACGCCGGCCACCACAGCGTCGGAACGGTTCTCCAGGCGTACCTCTACCGCACGCCCGACGACCTGGAGCGCCTGCTGCCGCGACAGCCGAATCTGCGCATCGTCAAGGGTGCGTACCTCGAGCCCGAGTCGGTCGCGTACCCGGGGAAGAGCGACGTCGACCGTGCGTACTTCGAGCTCGTCGAACGAGGGCTCCGCGGCGGCGCGTATATCGCGGTCGCGACGCACGACGAGGCGCTCATCCGCAAGGTGCAGGCATTCGCGACGCGCGAGGGTGTGCCGCGCGACCGCTTCGAGTTCCAGATGCTCTACGGCGTTCGGCCGGGGCTACAGCGCTCGATCGCCGCGGAGGGCTACAAGGTGCTCGTCGCGTCCCCGTTCGGGCCGGACTGGTTCCCGTACCTGATGCGCCGACTCGCGGAGCGGCCGGCGAACGCCGGTTTCTTCCTGAAGAACCTCGTCCGTCGATGAGCGCGCTTCCCGCATCCGCCGACGTGGTTGTCGTCGGCGGTGGCGTCATCGGGACGAGCACGGCGTTCCATCTGGCGGAGGCGGGCGTCGACGTCTGCCTGCTCGAGCGCGACGCGCTGGCCGGCGGCTCGACGAGCCGTGCCGCCGGAGGCATCCGCGCGCAGTTCTCCGACCCGCTCAACATCGCGATCGGCCTGCGCAGCATCGAAGCGTTCACCCGCTTTCACGAGCGGCCGGGCGGCGAGATCGACCTGCACCAGGTCGGCTACCTCTTCCTGCTCGACCGCGAGGAGGACGTCGCGTCGTTCGCCGCGAGCATGGAGCTCCAGAACGAGCTCGGCGTGCCGAGCCGCTTCGTCGACCTGGCCGAGGTCGAGGAGCTCTGCCCGCTCACCGGACTCGACGGCGTCCTCGCCGCGACGTTCTGCCCGGTCGACGGCCACGCGAGCCCGGAGGCGGTCGTGCAGGGCTATGCGGCCGGCGCCAGAGCCCACGGCGCCGCGGTGCTCACGGGCTGCGCCGTCTCCCGCATCGCGGCGCGCAACGGCGAGATCACGGCCGTCGACACCGACCTCGGCACGATCGAGACCGGCACCGTGATCTGCGCCGCGGGCGTCTGGTCGCCCGAGCTCGCCCGCACGGTCGGCGTCGATCTTCCCGTCGAGCCATACCTGCGCGAGGTCGCCTTCACCGGGCCGACGGCGGGACTACCCGACCGCCTGCCGCTCACGATCGACTTCTCGACCGGCTTCTACTTCCACCGGGAGGGGCCTGGCCTCCTGTTCGGCATGGCAGATCCGGAGCAACCTCCCGGCCTCGACGCCGAGACCGACCCGGCGTGGCTCGAGGACGTCATGCAGGTCGCGGAGCGCCGACTGCCTGCGCTCCTCGACATGGGCATCGCCGGCGGCTGGAAGGGCTACTACGAGATCACGCCCGACCACAACGCGCTCGTGGGCGAATCGCCCGAGGTGGCGCGTTTCCTCTATGCCACCGGCTTCAGCGGCCATGGATTCCTGCAGGGCCCTGCGGTCGGCGAGATCGTGCGCGACCTCGTGCAGCGGCGCGAGCCCTTCGTCGACGTTGCCCCGCTCTCTGCGAGCAGGTTCGAGCGCGCCGTACCACGACCTGAACGCAACGTGATCTAACGTCCCCGCGAAATGGCGGACGACAGAACACTCGTGTTCATCCCGGCGTGGAACGAGGAGGACAACCTCCCTGCCGTGCTGGACGAGCTGCGCGACGGGCTTCCCGGGTGCGAGATCCTCGTCGTCGACGACGGCTCGACCGACGGCACCGCGGCAGTCGCGCGCGACGCGGGAGCGCAGGTGCTCTCCTTCGGCGACAACCGCGGGCTCCGCGAAGGTATCGCGGCGGGCTACGCCTACGCCGACGAACAGGGCTACGACTTCGTCGGGCGGGTCGACGCCGACGGACAGCACCCGGTCGACGAGCTCGCGCGTCTCCTCGCGCTCGTCCGCTCGGGCGACGCCGACGTCGCTGTCGGTTCCCGCTTCGCGACGGGAGAAGGCTACGAGGCGTACCGCTACACGCCGTCCCCGAGCCGGCAGCTCGGCACCTCGGCACTCCGACGCGCGATGCACGCCTCGCTCGGGCATCCGTTCCACGACGCCACGAGCGGGATGTATGCCGCCAACCGCCTCGCGATGCCCGTGCTCGGCCTGCGCTACACGAGCGGCGCACCCGAGGTCGAGTCGCTCCTCCGGCTTCGAGATGCGGGACTTCGGGTGATCGAGGTGCCGGTGCACATGCGCGAGCGGGCGAGCGGCGAGTCGAAGCTCCGTGGCAGCAAGGCGGTCAAGCTCGTCATCACCGTGGTCAGCACGCTCCTCCTCTACGGCGTCTGGCGCCGCGTGCGGAGATCGCGATGACGCGCCTGGTCGCCGTGCTCGGTTACTCGGACAGGAGCACGGCCGAGCTGCACCCGGTATGCAATGCGCGGGTCACGCGCGCGACGGCAGAGGCGCGTCCCGACGACGTCGTCCTCTTCTCGGGCTGGGCGCGAGGCCGAGCCAGCTCGGCAGAGGCGGATCTGATGGCCGCGTGCTGGACGACTCCCGCACGCGAGCTGCTCGTCGACCCGAAGGCGCGCACCACGCTCGGAAACGCGGTCGCGATCGCGCGCGCCGCGCGGAGGCTGGACGCCGACGAGGTCGTGCTCGTGACGTCGAGCTGGCACGCGAAACGAGCCGGCGTGCTCGCCCGGGCAGCTTTGCTCCGATCGAAAACCACGCTTCGAGTCGTCACAGCCGACGACCGGCCTTCGCCCACCAGACGCATGCGCGAGGCCGCGTCGTGGCTCGTCGTGCCCGTCCTCGCGGTCGCCGCCGCGAGGATCCGCTAGCGTCCGGAACGTGCGTCGCCGTCTCGCCCTCGCCGGAACCGTGCTCGCGCTCGTCGGAGTCGCCGCAGGCTGCGGTGGAGACGACGGAGGCGAGGAGGACTCGACCGCCGCCTGGGCGAGCAGCTTCTGCAGCGCCATCACGGACTGGAGCGACGAGCTCGAGGGCGTGACCTCACAGTTCTCGGACACGTCGAACCTGTCGCAGGACGGCATCAGGTCTGCCGCCGACGACGTGCGTAGCTCGACCGAAGGCCTCGTCGACGACTTGCGAGACCTCGGTGCGCCTCCGACCGACTCCGGTGAGGAGATCCGCACCGCGCTCGAGTCGCTCTCCGACACGCTCGACACCCAGTCCTCGGAGATCCAGGAGACCGCGGACGGCGTCTCCGGCATCACGGGCATTCCGGGCGCCCTCACGGAGATCACCGCGTCGCTCTCGGCGATGGCGACGGCGTTCTCGACCGCGCTCTCGACGGTGCAGGACGCGGACGTGGGCGGCGAGATCCAGGCGGCACTCGAGGACGCGCCCGAGTGCTCTGGCATCTCGGGCTGAGGCCTTCCTAGACCACGTGACTGCGTGCCTCGACGGTGTCGAGGTACCGGTGGACGTGCTGAACGACGACGGAGCCCTCGCCGACGGCCGAGGCGACGCGCTTCACGGAGTCGGCTCGCAGGTCGCCGATCGCGAAGACTCCGGGCAGGCTCGTGTCGTACGTCGGGCCGCCGACCACGAAGCCGCGCTCGTCCCGCTCGATCTCGTCCGGTAGCCACTCGGCCCGCGGCTCGGCGCCGATGAGCACGAAGAGCCCACCCGCGTTCGCCGTCTCGTCGCCCTCTGGCCCGCGCAGGGTCACGCGCTCGAGTCGGCCGTCGCCCTCGACTCCGACGACCTGCGTGCGGTTTCGAACGTGGATGTTCTCCTTGCCGGTGATCTCGTCGATCAGGTACTGCGACATCGTCGAAGAGACGGCAGGGCCGCGGCAGACCAGGGTGACGCTCGCGGCGTAACGCGAGAGGTGCACCGCGGCCTGGCCGGCCGAGTTCGCCGCGCCGACGATGAAGACGTTCTCGCCGGTGAACTGCCGCGCCTCGGACGGGGACGAGCCGTAGTGGACGCCGTGGCCCTCCAGCTCCGAGAGGCCGGGGACGTCGAGCCGCCGATACGAGACCCCGGTCGCGAGGATGACGCTGCGCGCCTCGACCGTCGTTCCGCCCGAGATCCCGAGCTCGAAGCCGGCTCCGCCACGCGCGATCGTCTCGACGCTGCGCGTGAGGAGGAACGTGGCTCCGAAGACCCACGCCTGCTGGTACGCGCGCTGGGTCAGCTCGGCCCCCGAGAGCCCACGTGAGAACCCGAGGTAGTTCCGGATGCGGGTGCTCGTGCTCGCCTGTCCGCCGATCGACTCCCGCTCGACGACGAGTGCGTCGAGCCCCTCCGACGAGGCGTAGACGGCAGCTGCTAGGCCGGCCGGGCCGGCGCCGACGATGACGACGTCGAACGGCTCCGAACGGTCGATGACCGTCTGCATGCGCGTCGCGTGCTCGGCGAGATCCTCGGGCTGCGGATCCACGAGCGGAGAGCCGTCCTCGAGTACGACGACCGGCACTTGCGCGCCCGCCTGGTCGCAGGCGGCGAGGAACTCCATCCCCTCCGCGGACTCAGGGGTGTGGAAAGCGTGCGGCACGCCGTTTCGCGACAGGAGGTTCCGCAGAGCGGATCCTCGCGGCGTCCGGGGATCCGCGACGACCGTCAGCTCGCGGCGCCCCGGCGCGTTCTGACGCCGCCACTCCTGGAGGAGCTCCGAGATCAGGCGGTGGAAGATCTCGTCAGGGGAGCTGAACGGCTTGATCGCGTAGTAGTCGATGTGCCCGAGGGCCATCGCGGTGCGGATCGCGTCGGCGGTCTCCTCGTCGGCCCAGCCACCCCACGGGATGAGGAGAGCCCTCTTGGCATGCGGATGCAGGTCGTGGACGCGCTCGAGCAGCTCCTCGCCACGCAGCTCTCCGGAGCCGCGCGCCGCGAGGACGATCGCGACCGCGTCGCCCTCTTCGCGAAGCCGCTCGAGCTGCCCGAGTGCCGCATCGGTCGACGGGCCGCAGACGACCTCGTAGTCGCGGACGTAGCGCTGCAGTTCGCCCGTGATCCGCTCGAGTGCGGCCGGGTCCTCCTCGATCGCGAGGATGAGGGGCAGACGAATCCCGGTCATCTGTCCGGAACGTATGCCGCGAGGCGCCACGCGCCCTCGAGCCCTTTCAACGTATGCGTCCCGCGATCCTCGAAGGCAAGCCCGGCGGAGCCAGTCAGGATGCGCGTCAGATCGGAGACGAGGATTTCGTCAGGACCGGCCGCTGCCATGACCCTCGCGGCCTCGTGAACCGTGACTCCGCGAACGTCGTCGCCGACGACCTCCACCTCGCCGACGTGCACCCCGGCCCGGATCTGCAAGCCGTCGCGGTTGGTCGCATCTCGTATCGCCGCCGCACAGCGCAGCGCCTGCCCGGGGCTATCGAACGTCGCGAGCAACCCGTCGCCGGTCGTCTTCACCTCGCGACCGCCGTATCGCTCGAGCTCGGCTCGTGCACTCAGGAAGTGCTCGGAGAGAAGGCCTCTCCACCGGGCATCGCCCAGCTCGGCAGCCTTGGCAGTAGAACCTACGAGGTCGGTGAAGAGCAGCGTGGCGAGGACTCGCGTCCGACTGCCGATCAGGAAGCTGGCGAAGAACGGTCGGTTGCCCCCCCAGAAGATCTGGACGCATGGCTCGTCGCCGATGACATAGCCGTCGTGACCCGGTGGGATGTCCACGATGTCGTCAGGCCCGTACACGACCTCCGTCCCGTCCGGGTAGAGAGTGCCGAGAAGACCCGAGACCACGACTCCGACGTGATGGACTTGACACCACTCCCCTCCCACGCTGGGACGCAGATGCTCCGACCAGCGCCAGCCGGGCTCTGCGATCAGGCGGCTCATGGTGAGCTCGCCCTGCACGACGATCTCTGCTCTGAACTTGGGGAGGACCAAGACCTCGTCCGGCGCTCGGAAGCTCTTGACCCCGGAATCCGGCATCGCGCTAACGCGCGGCCACCGTGTCGCCGACGTCCGCGATCGCCCGCATGGCCTGGCCGAGCGCGATCGGGATCGTCGCGATGAAGACCGAGACGGGCAGCCCGACCAGAAGGACGCCGAGCGTCGGCCAGAAGCCGTCCACCTCGAATGCCCAGACGATCGATCCGATCCCCGCGGCGATCATCCCGAAGACTCCGACGAGCGTCGCGATGAACGCCCACGAGCGCAGGGTTCCATAGTGCGTCATGTCCCGATCCTCCTTCGTCGCTTGACCGAACGAGACTACTCCGGACTCGCGTGGATGGCGCGCACCGTGTCGACCGTGTCGGCCTCGCCGGCGGACTTGTCCGGTCGGTAGCCCTTGACGCGCGCGAAGCGGAGCGCCATGCCGCCCGGATAGCGTGGGCTCGTCTGGACGCCGTCGAAGGCGATCTCGACCACGAGCTCGGGGCGGACGAAGACGACGTGGCCCTCGCGACGCGTCTCGAGGGCGAGCAGATGCTCGGTCTGCCAGGCGAGCATCTCGTCGGTCATGCCCTTGAAGGTCTTGCCCAGCATCACGTGTCCGCCGCTCTCCGGATCGCGCGCGCCGAGATGGAGGTTCGAGAGCTTCCCCGTGCGGCGGCCGTGCCCCCACTCGGCTGCGAGCACGACGAGGTCGAGCGTGTGCGAGGGCTTCACCTTGAGCCACCCCGCTCCCCGGCGCCCGGCCTCGTACGGCGCGTCGAGCGACTTCACCATCACTCCCTCGTGTCCGCGGGCGAGGGCGTCGTCGAGGAACGCCTGCGCGGCTTCCGGGTCTCCGGTCACGAGGCGCGGAACCAGTTGGTCGGCCGGAACGAGCGCGTCGAGGACGGCGAGACGGTCGCGTGCAGGTAGATCGACGAGGTCATCACCGCCGGCGTGCAGGCAGTCGAAGAAGAACGACGAGAGGGGCGTCGAGTCCGACGACACCGCCTTCGTGCCGAAACGGCTCATCGTGACCTGGAACGGCTCGGGGCGGCCGTCGGGCCGGAGCGCGATCGCCTCCCCGTCGAGGACGAGCGAGCTCGCGTCGAGGGCCCGTACGCCCGCGACGATCTCCGGCACGCGCGCCGTGATGTCGGCGAGGTTGCGCGTGAACACCGCGACCTCGTCGCCTACCCGGTGCGCCTGGATGCGCGCTCCGTCGAGCTTCCATTCGACGTAGGCGTCGTCGAGCCGTTCGAGACCGGCGGCGACGTCTGTCGCGGTCTGGGCGAGCATCGGGCCGACGGGCTGCAGCGGGACGAGCCGGAAGCGCGCGAGCCCCTCCGCACCCTCGCGGATCGCGGCCTCGGCCACCGCAGGCAGGTCGCCCGCGAGCATGGCCGCACGCCGCACGTCCGCGATTGGGACGCCTGCCGCTCTCGCGACCGCGTCGGACATCACGCCCTCGAGCGCGCCCTGGCGAAGCTCTCCGAGGAAGAGCCCGACGAGGAGCCGGTGCTCGGGCTCGGTCGCGCGCTCGAAGAGCGCGTCCAGCTCGCCCTTCCGCGCGGCCTGCGAGCCCGCACCCGAGATGCCTTTGATGCGGGTGATCGCCGCATCGACCTCGAGCACCTCGAGGCTGGGCTCCGCCGCGGCATCGGGCCGCTCCTTGAGCGCCGCCCAGCCGACGCCGACCGTTCCCTGCGGCAGCTCGCCAGAGAGGTAGGCGACGGCGATCGCTACCTCCTCGGGCGCCGCATCGCGGAGCGTCTGCGTGAGCCGGGCGACCTTCGCGAGCCTGGACGACGTGGCGGCGACGTCAAGCGACGCCGCTGCTATTTCCGCGAACAGCATTCAGAGAGCAGCGAGCTCGTTTTGCGAAAGCCCCCACGAGACGGCTGCGGCGTTCGCTCGCACCTGCTCGGGCTTGGTCGCCCCGGCGATGATCGATCCGATTCCGGGCGTCGACGCGAGGGCGCTCAGCGCCAGTTCGTGGAGCGTGTGACCACGCTCCTCGGCGAAGACCGAGAGCCGCTCGGCGCGCTCGAGCCGCTCGTCCGCGATCTCTCGCCCCTCCAGGCGCGTGCCCGCCGGCGCAGGCTCGCCGCGCCGGTACTTGCCGGTGAGGACGCCGCTGGCCAGCGGAAAGTACGGGATGTAGGAGACGCCGAGCTCGCGGCAGAGCGGAAGGACGTCCGCGTCGTCGCCGCGCTCGAGCAGGCTGTACTCGTTCTGCAGCACCGTGAAGCGCGTCGTCCCGAGCTCATGAGCGACACGATCGGCCTCGGCGAGCATCTCGGCGGAGAAGTTGGAGCAGCCGATGGAGCGCACCTTCCCGGCTCGCACGATCTCG
>DASQLF010000169.1:0-11005 GCA_035630135.1 Gaiellaceae bacterium | reverse complement strand
GCTCGCGGTCGCCGCGAGCAGAACGGTCGCGAGCACGGAGAGGACGCCGTGCGCAGCCCGGCGCGCGGTGTTCCGCACGGGGACGAGCGCGAGCGGCACGAGTGCGAGCAGGCCCAGTGCTCCGAGCAGCGGGCCGGCCATGAACCACAGGCCGTGGCGGGCGTCGCGCCAGTGGACGGCGAACCATCCCACCGCGAAGATCGCGTACACGCCGGCGAGCGCAGCAGCGACGTTGCCGAGCGGAAGGATGGGGACGGCGAGCGCAAGAGCGAGGCCGAGTCGCGGATCGAGCCAGCACGCGGCTCCCGTCGCGAGCACGAGCACGGCGACGAGCTCTGGCGGCCAGAAGGGCAGGAACGTCGCGCCGAGCGCCGCGGTCAGGACGCCGAGCGCGACCGGAACCACACGACGTGCATGGCGGCGGGCCGGGGCGACGACAGGCTCCTCGATCACGGGGGCACGCGGCTTCCGAGGAGCGCGGCGTTCGGGAGCCTTTGCGGCGTTGCGCAGCTCCGCCGCGAGATCCGACGCGCTGGGCCGCCGGGCGGGATCGATCGAGAGGGCCGTGTCGACCGCGGTCACGAGGCGGCGCGGAAGCCCGCGGCGCTCGGAGGCGAGCGGGGGCGCTCCGGCCTGGATCGCCCGGGCGACCTCCTGGATGGGCATGCCCCAGAACGGGTGCTTGTCGGTGAGCGTCTCCCAGAGGAGGACGCCGACCGACCACACGTCGCTCTGCGCCGTGGCCTCGCCGCCGTTCAGCCGTTCGGGCGCGATATAGGCGAGGGTGCCGGGGACGTCGCCGACCGCCGTGAGCGTGTCGGCGCCGTCGAACTGGGCGAGCCCGAAGTCGAGGAGCCGGATGGCGATCTCGTCGCTGTCCTCGAGGAGGATGTTCGCCGGCTTCACGTCGCGATGGACGATTCCGGCTCGGTGCGCGTGCGCGAGGGCGTCGAGCACCTGCGCGGCAGCTGTGACGGCGTCGGCATCGGAGAGCGCTCCTGCGCGAATCGCGTCGCGCATGGTGCGGCCCGGGACGTACTCGTACGCGATGTAGACGTGCCCTGAGTCGTGACCGACGTCGTACGCGCGAACGCAGCGGTCGTGACGGAGCCGCCGCGCAGCCATGGCCTCGCGCTCGGCGCGGGCCGCCGCCTTTCCTTCGCGCGGGATGATCTTCAGCGCGACGTCGAGGCCGTTCTGCTCGTCGAGGGAAAGCCACACCGATCCGGAGCCGCCAGTTCCGAGCGGTCGCACCGGCCGATAGCGCCCGAGGACGAGATCTTGGGTGGATGGGACGACCGCGACCGAGGACACCGCCCAACACTCTTAGCCGCGGCCGCTCCGACTCCTTGCCGGCCGGAAAGCTCCGGTCAAGTGTCTAGAGTGGCCAATCGGCGCATGAGTACGCGCGACGACGACATCCTGGACTTCGACTTCTTCGACGAGGGGGATGCTCCGGCCTGGCAGGAGCCCGAAGGGCTCGAGCCGCTGCCTCCGAGCGAGCGCGGTCGCCGAGGCGGTGGCCGCCGCGTCGGTCCTCCGCGGAACCTGACGCCTCTCCTTCGCCTCATCGGACTGGTCGCCCTCGCGATCCTCGTGGTCGTGGTGGTCGCGGTCTGGGTCGACGGCTGTACGAGCGAGGCGGAGCGCGACCGAAACAGCACGTATCTCTCCGAGATCGGCGCGATCGGCAATGCGTCGGCACGTCTGGGCCAGCAGCTGGGCGTCACCCTCACGACGCCGGGGCAGAACCAGGAGGATCTCGACGCGAAGCTCGGCGGCTACGTGCAGACGGCCGAGAGCCAGGTGCAGCGCGCGGAGGATCTGGATCCGCCGGGGGCGATGGTCGGCCCCAACACCGGCGCGGTCGAGGCTTTGCAGTACCGGGCGAACGGCTTGCGCGGGCTTCAGAATGCCTTCCGCGAGACGGTCGACGAGACGGAGGCGAGCATCGCGGGCGAGCAGCTGCTCGCGCAGACGCAGCGGCTGCTCGCGAGCGACATCATCTGGGCGGACTCGTTCCAGGCACCGGCGGAGGCCGTGCTGCAGGACGAGGGGATCGAGGGACTGGACGTCCCCTCGTCGGAGTTCGTCACTTCCGACGACTTCGTGAGCCAGAGCAATCTCGCGGGCATCTGGCGGCGCGTGCAAGGCGCGTCGACGGGTGGCCAGGTGACCGGCATCCACGGCAATCAGATCGATTCGGTCATCGCGCTTCCGAGTGGCACCGCGCTCTCGACGACGACCGAGACGACGATCCAGGCAACGAACGATCTCGCGTTCCAGGTGAGCGTCACCGACTCGGGCGAGAGTCAGGAAGTGCGGGTGAAGGTGACGCTGACGATTCCGCAGCAGCCTTCGCCGATCGTCAAGACGTCGACGATTCCGCTCATCGATGCGGGAGAGACGAAGATCGTCACCTTCAAGGTCGGAGCACTTGTCCCGTTCGGCGAGCAGACGACCGTCAAGGTGGACGTCGACCCGGTCGACGGCGAGACGAACACGTCGAACAACTCGTACGAGTACCCGGTCATCTTCACGCTGTGACCGCCGAGCTCGCGCTCGGAGTGGCTGCCTGCGTGGCGGCAGCCGTCGCCCTCGCCATGGTGCTCTGGCTCTGGCGCCGCACCGCACGCCTCGCCGCGACCCAGTCGGTCGTGCTCGGGCAGAGCTCGGGCGACCTCCTCGAGTTCGCCGTGGCGCTGCAGGGTCGAGTGGACGACCTCTACCGCGCGGTCGACGAGGTGGCCGCAGGGCTCTCTCGCGTCGACAGGCGCGTCGACGGATCGCTCACGAACACGGCGGTCGTCCGCTACGACGCCTACGAGGGCACGGGCGGCCAGCAATCCGCCTCCGTCGCTCTGCTCGACGCGACTCGCACGGGAACGATCGTCACCGCGATCCAGGGGCGCGACTACGCCCGCATCTACGTCAAGGATCTCGACCGGGGCCGCTCGTCGGTCGCTCTCTCACCGGAGGAGCAGGAAGCTGTCGACCGCGCGATGGCGCGGTAGGTCTCGCGGTCGCTACGCGGCGGCGAACGCGGCCGCGTCGAGCCCTGGCAGATAGCGGCGCCACACGTCGGGCACGTGCTCCGTGGCGAGGCGGATGAACAGCACCGGCGTCGGCGGGCGCGGCGGCGTGTGCAGCGTCATGGTCGTCTCCTCCAGGAGCCGATCGCCCTTCTGATGGTTGCAAGGCGCACAGGACGTCACGACGTTCTCCCACACGGACGTGCCACCGCGCGAGCGCGGGATGACGTGGTCGAGCGTGAGCCGATTGCCCTCCGTCCCGCAGTAGACGCACTTCCAGCCGTCGCGGGCGAACAGCACGCGGCGGGAGATGCGCTTCGTCACGCCGCGCGGAACGCGGACGTAGGTGACGAGCCGGATGACGTGCGGCCGCGTGAAGGTCGATGCCGACGCCCGTAGCGGTTGGCCATGGCTCTCGAGAACCTCCGCCTTGCCCTTCCACACGAGCACGTGGGCACGCCGGACGGAGCACACGTTCAAGGGCTCGTAGCTCGCGTTGAGGACGAGGACGCGCTCCACCGCGCGCGCAATGTAGCACCCGGTTCCCCGCATACCTCCGCGTAGTTGCTGCATAAAATGCTACGATGCTGCATACCATGAATCGTCACGATAGGCAGTCGGTCATCCTCGAGCTCGTCCGTGAGCGCGCGCTGTCGACACAGGCCGAGGTCGCCTCCGCGCTGAGGGACAACGGTTACGACGTCGTGCAGACGACGGTTTCCCGCGATATCGCCGACCTTGGGCTCGTCAAGGTGCGTGCGCCGAGCGGTCGGCTCGTCTACGCGCCTCCCGGGAGCACGGACGGGGACCGGATTCGCGCGCTCGCCGCCGCCATGCGCCGGTACGCGCTGTCGGTGGAGGCCGCGGGCACCTTGATCGTCGTCACCACGCCCTCGGGCTATGCGAGCGCGCTCGCCCAGGCGATGGACGAGGCCGCCCACCCCTCGATCGCGGGGACGATCGCGGGCGACAACACGATCTTCGTCGCGGCGCGAGACGGTGTCTCCGCACGGACGCTGAGAAACGAGCTCGCAGGCGACGTCCTGCAGGGCGTCGCATGAGCCGCACGGCCGTCGTCGCATTCTCCGGCGGGCTCGACACGAGCTGCATCCTCGCCTGGCTCAGGGAGGATCCGTACGACTTCGACGAGGTCGTGGCGGTTCTCGTCGACGTCGGGCAGGAGTTCGATCTCGAGGAGTCCCTCGTCCGCGCGCGGGCGGCCGGCGCCGACGACATCCTCCTCATCGACCGCAAGGACGCCTTCGCCGACGAGCAGTGCGCGCGAGCGATCCTCACCAACGCGCTCTACGAGGGCAAGTACCCGCTCGTCTCGGCGCTGTCCCGGCCGGTAATCGCCCGGGCCGTCGCGGAGATCGCGCTCGAGCTCGGCGCCGAGGCGGTCGTGCACGGCTGCACGGGCAAGGGAAACGACCAGCTGCGCTTCGAGCTCGCGTTCAAGGCGCACTGCCCGGGGGTAGAGGTCATCGCTCCGCTGCGCGACCGCATCTGGACGCGCGACGAGGAGATCGAGTACGCACTCGCCAGGGGCATCCCGGTCGCGCAGACCGCGGCGTCACCGTTCTCGATCGACGAGAACCTCTTCGGTCGCGCGATCGAGGCGGGTGCTCTCGAGGATCCCTGGGCCGCGCCGCCGGACGAGCCGTACGCCCTCACGTCCGACCCGGCCGATGCTCCTCCTCCGCTCGAGATCGTCGTGGGCTTCGAAAAGGGCCTTCCCGTCTCGCTGGACGGCGAGAGCCTCACGCTCGCGGAGCTAATCGCGCAGGTCAATCGCCTAGCGGGCGCGTACGGGATCGGCCGGATCGACATGATCGAGAACCGCGCGGTGGGCATCAAGAGCCGCGAGGTGTACGAGGCACCGGGGGCGCTGACGCTCATCGCGGCGCACTCGGCGCTCGAGGACATCGTGCTCACGAAGGACGAGGCGAGGATCAAGCGGCCGCTCGAGCAGCGCTGGACGGAGATCGTCTACGAGGGCCGCTGGTTCAGCCCGGCCCGTGAGGCCATCGACGCGTTCGTCGACGCGACGCAGGAGCTCGTCACCGGCGAGGTGCGAGTCGAGCTACGCCCGAACGCGGCCGTCGTGACCGGCCGCCGCTCGCCGCACTCGATCTACGCGACGGAGCTCGCCTCCTACGGGACGGGCGAGACCTTCCCGCACGACGCTGCCGAGGGGTTCATCCGGATCTCCTCGCTGGAGACGGAATTGCACGCCGCCCGGGAACGCGCGAAGATCGAGATGTGACCACCTGGGCAGGCCGGGTCGAGGGCGCGCTCGACCCCGACGTGTGGCGTTTCCTGCGCGCCGACGACGCCGAGCTCCTGCCATACGACTGCGAGGCGACCGTCGAGCACGCACGACGGCTTGCGGCCGCTGGTCTGCTGACCGACGAGGAGCTCGACGCGGTCGAGACGCGCCTCGCCGAGATCGCGCAGGACCCGGCCGGCTACCTCGAGTCGGACGAGGACGTGCACTCGGCGATCGAGCGGCAACTCGGCGAGGTGGGGCGCAAGATCCATGCCGGTCGCTCACGCAACGACCAGGTCGTGGCTGCGTTTCGCATGTACGTCCTCGACGCCTGCGCGGAGGCGCGGGAGGCCATCGACGCGCTTGCCCTCGTCGTCCTCTCCTTCGCCGAGTCCGAGGCGGACACGCTGATGCCCGGCTACACGCATCTCCAGCGGGCCCAGCCGATCACGCTCGGGCATCACCTACTCGCGTGGGTGGAGATGCTCGACCGCGACCGCACGCGCTTCGCCGCCGCGGCCGAGGCAGCCGCGGAGAGCCCGCTCGGCGCCGGCGCGCTCGCAGGCTCGACCCTGGAGCTGCCGCCTCCGCCCCGCCAGATGCGCAACTCGATCGACGCCGTCGCGGATCGCGACTTCGCGCTCGACTACCTCTACGCGGCGGCGCTCCTCTTCACGCATCTCTCGCGCATCGGCGAGGAGATCGTGCTGTGGGCGACATCGGAGTTCGGCTTCGTGCGTCTTCCCGAATCGGCCGCAACAGGCTCCTCGATGATGCCGCAGAAGCTCAATCCCGACGTCGCCGAGCTCGTGCGCGGCAAGGCCGGGACCGCGATCGGGAGGCTCGCCGGTCTCCTCGCGACGGTGAAGGGCCTCCCGCTCGCATACGACCGCGACCTGCAGGAGGACAAGTCGCCCGTATTCACGACGCGGCACGAGACGCGTCTCGCCCTCGAGGCGCTCACCGTTCTCGTCAGCGGTCTTGCGGTCGACCGCGAACGCATGGCCGAGGCGGCCTCCGACCCGCTCCTGCTCGCGACCGACACGGCCGAGGCGCTCGTGCGCGACGGCGTGCCGTTTCGCGACGCACACGAGCAGGTTGCAGCGAGCGTGCGTGACGGCTCGTTCGAGGCGCCCGCGGACGTGGCGATCCGACCGGCGCCTGGCCCCGGAGGCATCCGCGACGCACTGGAAGAAGCGCGCCACCGCTTCGTCGACAACCTCTAGGCCGTCAGAGAGTCGTACACGCGGCGCTGGAAGTCCGCGATGAGTACTTCGCTCGTGCTCATGAGGCGACCCTGCGGCACGGCGCCCGACTCGAGGCCGCGCTGCACCGACTCGACGAGGGAGACGTCCTCCTCGGCGACCTGGTTGTCCCACGCCATGAGCTCTTCGATCTCCGCGTCCGGCGTGTCGACGCCGAAGTAGTAGTCGGTCACCTCGACCGTCCGTCGCAGACCGTCCGGCATGTAGCGCTCGAGCGAGACGTTCGGGATGCCGGGCGCGATGTTGACCGTGGTCGACGGGAACAGGAAGTGGTACTGGGACTGCGACACCTCGCCTCGCGGCGAGTACGGCGTCTTTCCGTCGTCGGTCAACGCCGACGCGCGCACGGGCCCGATCTGGCTCGAGAAGGTCGGATGCACCTGGAGCAGGTACGCGTCGGGGTTCACGTCGATGATCTTGCTGAAGCCCGGGTGTGCGGTCGGGCAGTGGTAGCACTCGAGGAAGTTCTCCATGACGACCTTCCAGTTCGCCTCGATCGGCCACTCATGGTGCGAGTGGAAGCGGATCGCGCCTACGTCGAGTCCGCTCTCGGCCACGATCTCCGGAAGCCGCCCGAGCGACGCCTCGAGCGGCGCGGCCTCAGGATCGGGATTGACGAACACGAACGGTCCCCAGCTGTCGACCGAGACCGATGCGAGCGACAACCCGGCCGGGTCGAAGCCGGGCTCGCGCTCGGCCCGGGGCGCCCGGCGCAGCGAGCCGTCGAGGTCGTACGTCCATGCGTGGTAGGGGCACTGCAGCGTCTCGCGGCAGCCGTTGCCCTCGACGACGAGATGGCCTCGGTGCCGGCAGACGTTCACGAGCCCGCGGAGAACCCCGTCGGCGCCGCGGACGACGGCGATCGGAAGGTGCCCGACCTGCGCTGCGAAGTATGAGCCGGGCTCCTGCACCCACTCGACCGGCCCTGCGTACGTCCAGGCTCGGGAGAACAGGCGCTCGCGCTCGAGCGTCGCGACATCGACGTTCGTGTACCAGCTCGCCGGGAGCGTCCAACCCTCCTCGAGCGGGTGCTCGAGCGGGGGTGGCGCGGCGGTGTCGAGAAGGCTCACGTCTTGATCCTGACTGTCCTGTCAGTCAGGATACTCCGGATGGCGAGAACCGAGCAAGCGGCGGTCTCTCCCGCCGCCGCGAGCCGCGTCGACGAGATCCTCCGCGCCGCGTGCCGGGTCGTCGTCTCCGGCGGTGCGAGTGACCTGCGCATCGGCACCGTCGCCCAGGAGGCGGGCGTATCGAGGACGCTCGTCCACTACTACTTCACGACGCGTCAGGAGCTGCTGCGAGCCGCGTTCGCATACGCGGAGAACATGCGAATCGACGCGCTCGAGGCCGAGCTGAGCGAGCTGTCGCGCGGCGCGGATCGCGCAGAGCGCGCTCTCGTGCGCACGATCGACCCGGCGCTCGAGGAGAACCCGGCGCTGTGGAACGAGGTGTGGTCGAGCCTCCGCTACGACGACGAATTGCGGCCCCTCGTGCAGGAGCGCTACCGCGCGTGGGCAGATCGCATCGTTCGTCTGCTCGAGGAAGGTCGCGAGGACGGCTCGGTTCCGCTCTCCGTCGATCCCGAAGGAGCCGGTTGGCGGCTCGCCGCCGCTGCGGACGGCATCGACTCGATTCTCTATCTCGGCCTTCTCGATCGCGACGACGCGCGCGTGCTTCTCGCCTCGTGCGTCATTCGCGAGCTCGAGCGATGAGCGATCTGCGGTCGCAGTCCGTCGTCATCGAGTCGGTCTCCAAGTCCTTCGACGGCGTGACTGCCGTGGACGACGTCTCGCTCGAGATCGGCAGCGGCGAGTTCTTCTCCCTCCTCGGCCCGTCCGGATGCGGCAAGACGACGACGCTGCGCATGATCGCCGGCTTCGAGCGCCCGGACGCGGGACGGATCGCCATCGGCGACACGGACGTCACGGAGAGGCCGCCGCATCTGCGCCCCGTCAACACGGTGTTCCAGAGCTACGCGCTCTTCCCGCACCTGTCGGTGGAGCAGAACGTCGCCTTCGGCCTGCGCTTCAAGGATGTCGGAAAGGACGAGAAGCGAAACCGGGTGGGGGAGGCGCTCGAGCTCGTACGGCTCGGGGACTACGGGCAGCGCCGCCCGCACCAGCTGTCCGGCGGGCAGCAGCAGCGGGTCGCGCTGGCGCGCGCGCTCGTCCTCTCTCCATCGGTGCTGCTGCTCGACGAGCCGCTCGGCGCGCTCGACGCGAAGCTGCGGCGCGAGCTCCAGGTGGAGCTCAAGTCGATCCAGCGCGAGATCGGCATCACGTTCCTCTACGTCACGCACGACCAGGAGGAGGCTCTGACCATGTCGGACAGGCTGGCGGTGATGGCCGGCGGCAGGGTCGAGCAGCTCGGCGCGCCACGCGACGTCTACGAGCGCCCCGAGACGGCCTTCGTCGCCGACTTCCTCGGAGTCTCGAACCTGATGCGCGCGCGCGTGCTCGACGGCAAGCGAGTCGACGTCGGAGGCATCATGCTCACGGCGTCGCAGGGTGAAGCTCGACCCGGGGTCGTCCGCCTTACGATTCGCCCGGAGCGCGTGCGCATCGAGCCGCCGGCGTCCGAGGGCGAGAACCGCGTGCCGGCGACGATCGAGCGGTTCGTCTACCTCGGCTCCACGACGCAGGTCTTCGTGGCGCTTCCGGGCGGAGATCGCGTGCAAGCGCTCGTCGCGAACTCGGGCGACGTCGACGAGTACGACGTCGGTGCCGCCGTGACCGCCCACCTTCCGGCGGATGCGCTGCGCATCCTCGCCGACGACGAGGCCATGCCCGCGTGAGCGACGTCATCGTCGCGGGCGCCGGCCTCGCCGGTCTTGCGGCAGCGCGGGATCTGATGCGTGGGGGCGCGGACGTTCTCGTGCTCGAGGCACGCGACCGCGTCGGCGGCCGCGTGGAGCAGGTCTCGGTCGACGAGGGTCGTCCGGTTCAGCTCGGCGGAGAGCTCGTCGGCCGTGCGCACACGGCCTATCTCGGGCTCGTCGACGAGCTGGGGCTGACGCTCGCGTCGACGTACACAGCGGTCGAGGGCGCGACCACGTACGACCTCGTCGACGGCGTGCTCCGCTCCGAGGACGGCTTCCCGTTCGCGACGCCGGAGGAGCGCGCGGACTACGAGCGCGTCGAGCGGCTCTTCGGCGAGCTCGTCGTGACGGTCGACC
Organism: Gaiellaceae bacterium; assembly: GCA_035630135.1. Lineage (GTDB taxonomy): Bacteria > Actinomycetota > Thermoleophilia > Gaiellales > Gaiellaceae > GMQP-bins7. The sequence goes on along the minus strand of DASQLF010000169.1, from coordinate 1,264 downwards.
CCGACGATCCGTGGTCGCATCCCGACGCAGCCCGGCTCGACGGTGTCTCCTGGGCGGGATGGCTTCGCTCGGTGGGTGCTCTGCCGACGACGTGCCGGGCCGTCGAGGCGGGCGCGCTGGCGCTCGCGTCCGGTTCGAGCGAGCGGACGTCGTTGCTCGCCGAGCTGCGCAAGGCGGCAGCGGTGGGTGACGAGGGGTTCTACTCGTACGACCTCTGGGAGTCGCTGCAGGTCGCCGAGGGCTCGGCCGAGGTCGCGCTGCGCATGGGCGCCGAGCTCGGTGACCGCGTGCGGCTCGCCGCCGTCGTGTCGCGCATCTCGGTGTCTGCGTCCGGCTGCCGGGTGCGGCTCGAGTCCGGCGAGGAGCTCCTGGCGGAAGCCGTCGTCAGCGCGCTCCCGGTGAACGTGCTCCACGGGATCGAGATGGACGGCGTCTCCGACGAGCGTCTCGCGTCGTTGCGCGCGCAGCGCCACGCACGGGCCGCCAAAGTGGTCACGGTCTACGACCGGTCGCTGTGGGAGGACCGCGGCGCGAACGGGCTCTCGGAAGGCGAGCTCCTGCTCGGCTCGACGTGGCCGCAGCGCGAGGGTGTCCTCTCCGGCCTCGTCCCGCCCGAGCGCATCGCGTGGCTCGTGGCGACGGCAGAGGAACACCGGCTGCCTGCGCTGCTCGCGGAGATCGAACGCATCTACGGCGAGGCGGCCGGTCGGCCGCTCCACTCGTTCCTGCGGATGTGGGCGACCGATCCGTTCACCCTCGGATACACGACCCACTGGTGGCCCGGCGACGTGCTGCGCGTGGGACCGCTGCACGGGACGCACGAGCCGCCCTTCTACGTCTGCGGCTCCGACCAGTGGGTGGCGGGCTACATGGAGGGAGCGGTGCGCACGGGTCGCTCTGCTGCGGCGGCGGCGCTCGGAACCGAGGCGTGGGCGCCCGCGGCGTAGAAGCGGACGTCGCCGTCGTCGGCGCGGGTGTTGCCGGTCTCTCGGCTGCACGCCGGCTCGTCGCTGAAGGCCGCGAGGTGGTCGTGCTCGAGGCTCGCGACCGGGTCGGCGGACGCCTATGGAACACCGAGCTCGGCGGCGAGGCGAACGAGCTCGGCGGGGAGTGGATCGCGCCGTACCAGTCGCGCATGCACGAGCTCCTCGAGGAGCTCGGCATCGGCCTCTTTCCCGCCTACCGCGACGGAGACGACGTCTACGTCGACGCGAACGGGGAGGCTCGGCGGCATGCGGACGGCGAGAGCGCGCTGTCCGAGGCC
>DASQLF010000168.1:0-7805 GCA_035630135.1 Gaiellaceae bacterium | reverse complement strand
TCCGAAGAGCGCGACGCCGAAGGCGGCGAGAATGAGCTGCCAGCCGTCGAGCTGCTCCTCCGCCAGCGGGTCGTCGAGCGGCGGCAGCTCGGCCAGCGAGACCGCGGCCCACACGACGACGATCGTCCCGAGCACCCCGAGGAGGACCGGTGCCAGGCGCAAGACGCGGTCGGCCTGAGCCGGGTGCAGCTCGAGCGACGCCGCCGCCGCGAACATCGCCGCGAGCACGAGTCCCATCGGCGTCGCGAGCTCGAACCCGGCGTTCGGGCCGAGCAGCACGCCCGGCGTCGCCAGCGCGTGCAGGCCGAGGAAGGCCGCGCTGGCGATGAACGCGAGGGAGATGAGGAAGAGCCGCCCGTCGCGTCGCCTGCGCGCAGCGGTCGACACGCTGAACCCGAGCGCGGTGGCGACGAGAGCGGCCCCGAGCACGAGCCAGAAGTGTGCCGGGTGGTTCTCCCACGCTCCGTCGATCGCCGGGCGCGCGAGGAGCAGCACCAGCAGGAGCAGCGGTGCGACGGCGACGGCGAGCCAGGTGCCCGTGCGCATCCTGACGAAAGTATCCCGGACGCCTGTCTATCCTCAGCGTCGCGATGAAGATCGTCCTACCGGACTCCTCCGAGCTCGAGCTCGCCGACGGCGCGTCGGGGCTCGACGCTGCGCGCGCGATCGGCCCCAAGCTCGCCGAGCAGGCCGTGCTCGCTCGCGTGAACGGCTCGACGCGCGACCTGCGTGCGCCGCTCGCCGACGGGGAGAGCGTCCAGTTCCTCACGACGCGCGACACGGAGGACGCGGACGCGCTGGCTGTTCTCAGGCACTCGACCGCCCACCTGCTGGCCGAGGCGGTCATGCGGCTGCACCCGGGCGTGAAGATCGCCATCGGCCCGCCGATCGCAGACGGCTTCTACTACGACTTCGAGTTCCCGTCGCCGATCTCGGACGCCGATCTCGAGGCGATCGAGGACGAGATCCGCCGCGAGATCGCGGAGGGGCGGGAGTGGGCGCGAGAGGAGCTCTCGCGCGAGGAGGCGGTCGCGCGCTTCGAGGCCGAGGACCAGCCGTACAAGGTCGAGCTCGCGAACGGCGCGGAGGGAGATATCTCGCTGTACACGCAGGGCGCGTTCACGGATCTCTGCCGGGGCCCGCACCTGCAGAACGCGAAGCCGATCAAGGCGGTGAAGCTCACGAGCCTCGCGGGCGCGTACTGGCGCGGGGACGAGAAGAACACGCAGCTCACGCGCATCTACGGGACGGCGTTCTTCTCGCAGGCCGATCTCGATGCGCATCTCGAGCGCCTCGAGCAGGCCCGCGCGCGCGACCACCGGCGCCTGGGGCTGTCGCTCGACCTCTTCCACTTCGACGAGCATTCGCCCGGGTCGCCGCTGTGGCACCCGAAGGGGATGGTGCTCTACAACGGGCTCGAGGCCGTTCGGCGACGCGAGAACGCTCGGCGTGGCTACCTCGAGGTGAAGACGCCGCTGATCTACGACAAGGCGCTCTGGATCACCTCGGGCCACTGGGACAAGTTCCGCGAGAACATGTTCCTGATCCCGGGGGACACGGAGGATCAGACCTACGGGATCAAGCCCATGAATTGCCCCGGGCACATGCTCCTGTTCGGCTCACAGCTGCGCAGCTACCGCGACCTTCCGATTCGCTATGCGGAAGCTGCCCCGCTCCATCGCAACGAGCTCGCGGGCACGCTGCACGGACTCACGCGCGTGCGCTACGTCACGCAGGACGACGCCCACATCTTCTGCACCGAGGAGCAGATCGCCGCCGAGGTCGACGCGTGCATCGACTACGTCAAGTACCTCTACGGTCTGTTCGGGCTCGAGCCGCACGCCGAGCTCTCGACGCGGCCGGAGGACCGCTTCGGCACCGACGAGCAGTGGGACGTCGCCGAGGAGCGGCTTCGCGAGGCGCTCGAGCGACACGAGCTGCCATACGTGATCGGTGAGGGAGAGGGCACGTTCTACGGCCCGAAGATCGACCTGCACATGACGGACGTCATCGGGCGGAGCTGGCAAATGGGGACGATCCAGTACGACATGCAGATGCCGGCACGCTTCGGCCTGACGTACATGGGGCCAGACAACCGTGAGCACATGCCGCTCGTCGTGCACCGGGCGCTCTACGGCTCGTTCGAGCGGTTCATCGGCATCCTCGTCGAGCACTACGCGGGCGCGTTCCCGTTCTGGCTCGCGCCGGTGCAGGCCCGCGTCGTCCCGGTCGGAGAGAGCCATCGTGTCGCCGCCGCGTCGTTGTGCGAGCGCCTCGTCGCAGAGGGATACCGGGTCGAGGTCGACGAGCGCGACGACACGCTCGGCAAGCGCATCCGTGACGCCGAGCTCGAGAAGGTGCCGTTCGTCATCGTGTTCGGCGACCGCGAGGCCGAGGCCGCGCGGGCGTGGCGCACGTTCGAGAGCCTCGCCGTACGGGAGCGCGGGGGAGAGCAGTCGACGGTGTCGCTCGACGAGCTCCTCGCCAGGTTTGCGGAGCTGGCCGCGCAGGCAGACCCGGCGTAGGTGGTACCATCCCGCGTCTGCAAGCAGGAGCTCATCGCTTCCTCACCTCCCGGGCATGACTCGCGGGGGTTCAACCGAGCCGGTTGGTCGAGGTGAAGAGCCGCTGCGTGCAGCGGTTTTTGTCGTGTACAAGGAGGAAGCTCGAAGCTTGATGAAGGGCCTTTGAGACCACGTCGCCGCCGGGCGGATCTCGACCGGCAAGTCCCGCGCAAGCGAGACGAGCGAATCAACGAAGAGATCCGCGCGCAGCGCGTCCGCCTCGTCGACGAGGTGGGCGGGCAGGTCGGGATCCTCCCGACCAAGGAAGCGCTGGAGTTCGCTTTCGGCAAGGGCCTCGACCTGGTCGAGGTGGCCGCAGGCGCCGACCCGCCCGTCGCGCGGGTGATGGACTACTCGAAGTACCGCTACGAACAGGAGCAGCGCGCCAAGCAGGCGCGCAAGCATCAGCTCACGATTCAAGTCAAGGAGATCAAGCTCAGACCGAAGATCGGGATTCATGACTACGAGACCAAGAAGGGGCACGTGGTGCGCTTTCTGGGCCAGCGAGCCAAGGTCAAGGTCACGATCATGTTCCGGGGGCGCGAGACGCTTCACCCGGATCGCGGTCGGGATCTCCTGATGCGGCTCGCGGACGACGTGAAGGAGCTCGGCTCGATCGAGCAGCAGCCTCTTCTCGACGGTCGCAACATGGTCATGGTTCTCGCTCCGACCAAGAACGCGGGAGTGAAGACGGATGCCAAAGATGAAGACGGGGAAGGGCGCGAAGAAGCGCTTCAAGGTGACGGGGACGGGGAAGCTCCGGCGTCGGCGCCCGAAGATGGGGCTGCAGAGCCACAACCTCGAGAAGAAGTCGTCGAAGCGTAGGCGCAGCTTGCGGAAGATGGACGACGTCGCGAAGAGCGACGTCAAGAGAGTCAAGAAGCTCCTGAGGGGAGGCTGACGTGCCTAGGGTCAAGCGAGCCGTCCACGCACGGAAGAAGCGGGCCAAGGTCCTCGACCAGGCCAAGGGCTACTACGGCCGCAAGAAGTCGAGCTATCGCTTCGCGAAGGAGCAGGTCGAGCACTCGCTCGTCTATGCGTACCGCGACCGCAAGAATCGCAAGCGCACGTTCCGGTCGCTCTGGATCATGCGCATCAACGCCGCGTCGCGGGAGCACGGGCTCTCGTACAACCGCTTCATGGCCGGGGTGAAGGCGGCGGGGATCGAGCTCGATCGCAAGTCGCTCGCCGACATCGCCGTGAGCGACCCGCAGGCGTTTGCTGCCGTCGCCGAGCGCGCCAAGGCTGCGCTCGAGACCGCCGAAGCAGCCTGATCGAGTCGCGTTCCAACGAGAAGCTCCGGCTCGTCCGGAAGCTTCTCTCTGCCCGGAAGCACCGCGAGGCCAGTGGGCTCTTCGCGGTCGAGAGCGAGGATCTCGTCGAGGCGGCACACGCCGCTTCGATCGAGCCCATCGAGCTGCTCGTCGCGGGCGAGAACGTCCTTCCGGAGTTGCTCGGTGAGGTGTCGACGCTCGGGCACGCCCCGCGTGTCGTCGCCGTGTACCGGCGCGCCGACTTGCCGACCGGCTCACGCGACGTCGTGCTCGGCCTCTGGCGCGTGTCCGACCCCGGGAACGTGGGAACCCTCGTGCGCACGGCGGACGCGTTCGGTGCGGGGGTTACGCTCTCGGCCGAGTGCGCCGACCCGACGGGCTCGCGCGCGCTGCGCGCGTCCGCGGGCGCGATCTTCCGCGTCCCGCTCGTCCCGTGGGACGCCTTGCCCGCAGGCGGCATCGCGCTCGTCGCACACGGCGGCGCGCCGCTCGCCGATGCTCCCGTCGAAACGCCCCTCGCGGTCGTGCTCGGGTCGGAACGCGAAGGGCTCCCGGATCACCTTGTGACTGATCGATACGCAGCCACGATCTCGACGCCGGGACAGGCGGAGTCGTTGAACGTCGCCGCAGCGGGTGCGATCGCCTTGTACGAGCTGTCGCGTCGGGGGTGACGGACGGCGCAGGGCGTGCCACCATGCGAGGGTGGCTGACTGGGAGCGGCCGGATGATCCTGGCATCCGCACGATCGGTGAGCGCGTGCGCTCGCTGCGGCGGTCCGCGGGACTGAGCCAGGCAGAGCTCGCGGGAGGGAAGTTCTCGAAGGAGTACGTCAGCCAGATCGAGCGCGGGAAGACGCGCCCCTCGGCGGAAGCGCTCGAATGGCTCGCCCGACGGCTCGACACCGACCGGGAGTTCCTCGAGCACGGCGTGAGCAGAGCAGACTTGGAACGGCTGGACGCCGCGCTCGCCGAAGCCGAGCGACTGGTCGAGACCGCGCGGTACGACGAGGCAGCAGACGCCTTCGCCGCCGTGCGCGAGCTGGCGGGTGCGACGCCGTCTCCCACCGTCGCGCTTCGCATTCTTCGCGGCGAGGCATGGGTGCACATCCGCACCGGCGAGCTCGGGTCGGCGATGGGACAGCTGGAGGAAGCAGCGCGTCTCGCCGTGTCGCCGGGATGCGGCGACGTCGATCGGGCGGAGCTCGTGTTCCAGGTCGGGGTCGTGCGCTACTCGGAGTCGAGGATCGACGAGGCGACCCTGCTCTTCGGAGAGGCGTTGGTCCTCGCGGGAGACGGCGCAGATCGTCTGCTGTCCGACATCCATCACTGGCGCGCACGCTGCTACCGGAGGAATCGCGACTGGGTCGCGGCCGCGGAGGACATCGAGCGGGCGCTCGAACTCGCAGACGCCGCAGCCGATCCGCGTCGTTCTGCCGACGCCCTCTTCCAGGCATCGCTCGTCGCGCAGCGGCAGGGGCGATGGGCGCTCGCGCGCACGCAGGCCGACCGCGCGCGTCGCCTGTTCGAAGAGCTGGGCGACCGTGCGACGGCGGCCAGGCTCCTCAACAACCTCGCGGGTCTAGAGCATCTGCTCGGCGACCCGCAGCGCGCAATCGCGCTCCTCGAGGAGGCGTTCGCGATCTTCGTCGAACTCGACCTGGAGGTCGACGCGGGGTACGTGTGCTCGTCACTGGCCGAGATCGCTCTCGAAAGTGGCGATCCGGAGCGGAGCGAGCTGCAGGCCCGCAAGGCGCTCGAGCTGCTCGGCGACCGGCGCGACCACCTGCAGGAGGTCGGCACCGCGCAGCTCACGCTCGGTCGAGCACGAGCCGCCCAGGGCTCACTCGGCGATGCCGAGGAGTGGATCGCCGCGGCCGACAGGACGTTCGAGCAGGCGAGATCCTCCGGCCATCGCAGCTCCGCGTGGATCGCCCGGGGCGACGTCGAGAGCCTCCGGGGAGACGACCGCGCTGCGGCTGGTCTCTACCGGCGTGCCGCGCTGGCGCTTCGACAGGGCGACGAGTAGGAGGTACGCACGGGACGGCCTCCCGCCACGCGTGTGACGGGAGGCCGGGTAGAGCTGAAGCGGATGCGCGTCGCTAGCTGCCGTCGAACCAGCCGCCGCCGAGAGAGGCGAGCAGGCTGGCGAACGTCGCCACGGCGACGAGGACGTATCGGGTGTTTCCCTTGGTGAACACAGCAGCACGTTCCTTTCGTTGCATTCAGGTGCGTGTCTAGAAAGGGTTCGGCTCGAAGGTGGGATCGGACACCCCCGGACGGGGGATCCACCGGAGCCGGTGCCAGGGCTCGCCTCGCCGAGACGCGCAGCGCTACGCGTCGAAGGGGGCGTTCGAGCTCGGGTGGATCAGCGTGCCATGTTCAGGAGCGCCGCACCAGATGGCTCTTGAGGACGTGGCCGTGCTGGGCTAGTCGCGCAGAATGGAATCCGCGAGCGCGGATTCCATTCGCGCAAGATCCCTGAAGCCGTGCGCTTCGCGGCCGGGCCGCTCCGTCACACATCGAGCCTTACCCAAAGCCGCCGCCACCGCCGCCACCGCCACCACCGCCGCCCCCGGAGAAGCCACCGCCACCGCCGCTTCCGCCGGAGTTCGGCGGCGCCAGCGCGTCGCCGAACCCGGACGCGAGGTCACCGATGGACATGCTCGACGCCCCGGAGCCGAGGTCGCCGTGCGGCGAGATCCAGTAGATCGCGCTCGACTCGGCGAGCGCCTCGGGCATGTGCAGCTGCGCGCCTTGCAGGACGCGCTCGGCAATCCCGAACGCGATCCCGTAGACGAGGTAGCGCTCCCACAGTTCGAGCGTCGCGGGCGGCGCCTCCTGGAGGCGCGGGAAGTCCGAGAGGTAGCGGCGGAAGGCTTCCCAGCGCTCCGCCTCCTCCTGCCCGGCGCGCGTGCGGCGGCGCCAGAGGCGGCGGTTGAAGACGAGCGTGCCGAGGCAGAGAGCCGCGTTCGCGATCAGGCACGCGCCCGCGCCGACGAGCAGCACGTCGCTGTACCGGGGGAAGACCGGCCGCCAGTCGCGGACGCCGAGGAACACGAGCAGCCCGCCGGCGAGGGCGAAGAGCACGACTCCGAGAACGAGCGGGATCGCGCCCGCCGACCTGAACCAGGAAAGGCGCCCGACTTCGGCGGAAACGGACTCCTTGAACGAGGTGAAGCGCCCGTGCATGGTCTCGCGCTCGTCCTCGATCTCGTCGCGGAAGCGCGACAGCCGCTCGCTGTTCCCGTCGAGGACGTGGTCGACCACGTTCGCGACGTCCCGCTCCCACGAGCGCAGCTCGCGATCCTCGCCGGCCGAGAGCTCGAGGTCGGAGATCGTCTCCGACCGCAGTCCCGCCCAGATCGGCCGCTCCGTCGTCGTCGGCTCGGCCTTGTACACGCCGCGCCGAACGAGGTCGAACAGCGTCGCCGTGAACTCGAACGAGCCGGCCTCGCCGCCCTGGCGGAGGAGAGTCGGCACGAGCGCGGGCTCGGTGTCGGTCGGCGGCTCCTGCTCGTACTCGCGGTCGTAGCCCGTGCGCCGCTCGCGTCCCATGAACCAGAAGACGAGCCAGATGAGGAGGAGCGCGGGAAGGGTCGCGAGCGCAAGTGCGACGAGACCGGTGCGCAGGGGATGCGCCTTGAGCGCATCGATCCGGTCGCGATCCGTCTCGTAGGCCTCCGCATCCGCCCGCTCCTCCGCGACGATCCGGTCGAATCCCTTGCCGCGCTGGACGCGCATCCCGTCCGTCGAGGAGAACGCCGCCCGTGGAATCAGCGTGCGCAGCTCGACGAACTGCTCTGCCGGGACGTTGACCGCGCGCAGGATCGCGCGCGTCCCGACGAGCTCCACGTCGCCCCGCACCCAGACGGGCTTGCCCCAGGCGCGCAGGATCTTGCCCGGCGCAGTCTCGATCCCGACGAGCCGGAAGAGCGGCTGTTCCCACTGGTCGCCCCAGACCTTCAGGT
>DASQLF010000167.1:0-2357 GCA_035630135.1 Gaiellaceae bacterium | reverse complement strand
CCGGCGAGCGTCTTGTGCGTCGTCGAGGTGACGAAGTCGCAGTGCTCTACCGGATTCGGGTGCAGACCTGCCGCGACGAGCCCCGCGAAGTGCGCCATGTCGCAGAGCAGCAGCGCGCCGACCTCGTCGGCGAGCTCGCGGAAGCGCCACGTCTCGACCGTGCGTGGATACGCCGAGCCACCGCACACGATCAGCTTCGGCCGATGCTCCTTCGCGAGGGCTCGAACGTCGTCGTAGTCGACGAGGTTCGTCTCCCGCGAGACGCCGTAGTGGACGACGTCGTAGAGCCGACCCGAGAAGTTGACCTTGAGGCCGTGGGTCAGATGGCCGCCGTGCGACAGCTCGAGCGAGAGAAGCGTGTCGCCGGGCTGCAGGGTCGCGAAGTAGACCGCCATGTTCGTCTGCGCTCCCGCGTGGGGCTGGACATTCGCGTGCTCGGCGCCGAAGAGCGCTTTCGCGCGGTCGATCGCGAGCTGCTCGATCTCGTCGACGACCTCGCAGCCGCCGTAGTAGCGGCGCCCCGGGTAGCCCTCCGAGTACTTGTTCGTCGGGATGCTGCCGACGGCCTCGAGCGTCGCGGGCCACGTGAAGTTCTCTGACGCGATCAGCTCGATCTCGCCGCGCTGGCGCTCGAGCTCGCGCTCGAGGAGCTCGGCGACCTCCGGGTCGACGTCGGCGAGACCCGCCGTGCGCAAGTATTCGAGCGTCAGCGGAGTCGTCGCCACGGCGATGATGCTACTCCGCGACCCTGCGCAGGGCTTCTGCCGCAGGCACCACGCCTTCGCGCAGGACGCGCGGCTCGGCGCCGGTCAGGTCGAGCACGGTGGACGGCGTGCCCGGCAGCTCGCCCGCGTCGAGCGCCGCGGCAACGCCTTCGAGGATCTCGTCCGGAACGTCCCCCACGCGTCGCGGGTCGGCGCCCCCGTGGAGGTTGGCGCTCGTCGCCGCGACCACGCCGACCCGCGCGAGCAGCTCGGCGGCGAGGCCGTCCAGCTCCGGGAGCCGCACGCCGATCGTGTCCCCGCCGAGCCACGGCAGTCGACGTTCCGGATTCGCGACGACGAGCGTGAACGGCCCGCGAACGAGTCGCACGTCGGCCAGCTCGGGGATCAGCTCGAGCAGGGGCTCGACGCCCGCTGCCACGAGGGCAATCGGCTGATCCGGCGATCGGCGCTTGAGCGCGGAGAGGGCCCGAACGGAGCTCTCGCGATCGGGACGGCACGCCAGGCCGTAGACGGTGTCGGTCGGGACGACCACGAGCTTCCCGCCCTCGACCGCGGCGACGACCTCGTCCACCGAGCTCACGCGGTGCGCACCGCCTCGACCACGCGGTCCCGGCCTGCGAGATCCCGAGTGGTCGCTACCTCCGCGTACCCGAGCTCGTTCAGCAACGCAGAGACGCGCACGCGGTCGCCGGCCCCGATCTCCAGCACGAGGACGCCGCCGGGGCCGAGCACGGCGAGCGCACCGCGCGCCACGGCCTCGGTCGCACCGACGCTCACGAGCGCGTGCCGCGGCTCCCAGTCGCGCACCTCCGGCTCGAGCGAGTCGATCTCCGCGGGCTGGACGTAGGGCGGGTTCGACACGACGAGATCCCACGGGCCGTCGGGAAGGCCGCGGAAGAGATCCCACTCGCGCAGCTCGATCGCGAGGCCGCAGCGGACGGCGTTCGCGCCCGCGACCTCGAGCGCCGCAGGGGAGGCATCGACACCCACGACCCGCGCTCCCGGATGCTCGTCAGCGATCGCGAGAGCGATCGCGCCGCTGCCCGTCCCGACGTCGAGGACGCGCGGCGCCTCGAACCCGCCGAGACGTGCAAGGCAGCGCTCGACGACGACCTCCGTCTCGGGGCGGGGAACCAACACGCGGCGGTCGACCGCCAGCGTGAGCCGGCGGAAGCCCCACTCGCCGAGCACATAGGCGAGCGGCTCGCGGGCCTCTCGTCGCGCGACGAGCAGTTCCAGCGAACGCTTCTCGCCCTTCGCCAGCTTCCTCGACGACTCGAGCGCGAGCTGCGAGCGCGTCACGCCGACGACGTGCGCCAACAGGATCTCCGCGTCGACGCCTGGCGACTCGCAGCCCGCGGCGGACAGGCGCTCGGTCATGTCCGCGAGAGCGCGGCCGACTGTCACGCCGAGGCGGCCGAGAGCGCCTGGCGCTGCTCCTCGGCTCTCAGCGCCTCGGTCAGGTCGCCCATCTCGCCGTCGAGCACCTGGTCGAGGCGGTGCAGCGTGAGCTTGATGCGGTGATCCGTCACGCGGTTCTCGGGAAAGTTGTACGTCCGGATCTTCTCGGCTCGCTCGCCGGAGCCGATCTGCGAGCGCCGCGACGCTGCGAGCTCGGCCTGCTGCTTCTCG
>DASQLF010000166.1:0-5828 GCA_035630135.1 Gaiellaceae bacterium | reverse complement strand
CTCGAGCACGCGCTGTCGGAAGAGCTCGAGGCGAAGATCGACGCCGAGCTCGGCTATCCGACGCACGATCCGCATGGGGACCCGATCCCCGACCGCGAGTTGCGGCTCGTCCACGGCGAGAGCCGCTCTCTGCTCGACCTCGAGCCGGGGACGCAGGCATCGGTCGCACGGATCCCGGACGGCGACCCGGAGCTCCTCCGCTATCTCGGCGAGCTCGGTCTCGTGCCGGACGCGGGCGTGGAGATGCTCGCGCAGGCCCCCTTCGGCGGCCCCGTCACGGTGCGCACGGCGTCGGGCGAGCACGCGATCTCGCGCGAGCTCGCCGATCGGATCGCTGCCGCGTAGGGCTACGCGAGCTCGAGCGAGACGACCTTGACGTCCTGGGCGCGGTCGGCGCCGAAGGCGTCGTCGAGCTTCTGGCGCAGCTCGCCGGACTCGTAGAGCTCCTCGGTGATGTCGGCGCCGCCGATCAGCTCACCGTCGACGAAGACCTGCGGGATCGTCGGCCAACCGGAGATCGCCGCCAGCTCCTGGCGAATCTGAGGATCCGGGAGGACGTCGACCGTCGTTATCGGCGCGCCCGCAGCATGCAGCGCCTGCAGCGCGCGGTGCGAGTTGCCGCACATGATCATCTGCGGCGTTCCCTTCATGAACACGGCCACGGGCTCGCGTTCGATGACCTCGGAGATCTGCTCGGTCAGGGTCTTCATGCGGTTCCTTTCGTCTTGATGCGGAGCTCGTGGATGGAGCCGTCGGCGAGCGGGGCCGCGAGTACCTCGTTCACGCGCCGGTGCTGGTCGATCAGCGGAAGGCCGTCGAAGTCCGCGCTCGCGACGGTGACCTGGAAGTGGTCGCCCGTGCCGGTGCGGTCCTCGACGTTGAGCTCGACCGCACCCGGAAACGCCCGCTCGAGGAGCGCGCGAATGACGTCTGCCTCCATGGCGCCATGGTAGATGCGCGGCGCTACGCTCCGACCATGCGGTTGTTCCGCACGCTTCTGGTCTTCAAGCTCGGGTTCTGGGCGGGCACGTTCGCATCCGCGGCCCTGCTGCGGCGCGCCTTTCCGTCACGCGGCGACGCGGACAGCGACGAGCTCAGGCTCGTCGCGATCATGAACGGCATCGAGCTGACCAGCCGCGCGCAAGCATTTCGCGGGGGCTCGATGTTCACCTGGCTGGGCGGCATCGCCGTCGACTTGCGCGAAGCGCAGCTCGCATCTGACGCGCACCTGGAGCTGGGGTCGCTCGTCGGGGGCATCGCGCTGCGCGTGCCGCCGGGCTGGCGCGTGGAGTCGGAGCTGCAGTCGCTCGCGGGAGGCGTCGCGATCGACGTTCCGACACCCGAGTCCGACGCGGCGCCGACGCTCCGGCTGACGGGGTTCTCAGCGTTCGGGGGAATCGCGGTCGGCGCGAAGCCGACGAGCTAGACCGTGCGGCGCGCGACCCGGTACCTGATCTCGGTTCCCGAGAGGGTGCTCCGCGCAGTTGCCGCCGCCCTTGGCGGAACCATCCACGAGACGGCCGAGCTCGTCCTGCCGCGGCTCGTTCGGAAGTCTCGGTTCTACGAGGCGACCGCGAAGAACCTGCTCCGCATCACCGTCGAGCTCGTCGGCGGCGTCGAGCGCGCGTCCGACGCGGTCGCCGCAGAGTTCGAGCAGTCTCCGGGGAAGCTCGCGATGCGGAAGGCGGGCGGCAACGTCGTGGAGCTGGGGTCGATCCTCGCCTTCGGGTTCTCGCCGCTCTGGTTGCTCGCCGGCGCCGCCGACGTGACGCGCGGCACGCGCGTCTACCTCGACGCGCTCGTGTCGGAGCTCAAGGCCGCCGGCGTGCTCGCGCGGGAGGCCGAGTTCGGCTCGGTCGACGATCTCCTCGCGTCGCTCGAGGGCGCGAGTGGGACGACCGCCCGTCTCATCGACATCCCGCCTCTCGAGATCGAAGGGCTCAAGCGCTCGCTCGCGGACCTCCGCGACGACGCCAGAGGCCTGCCGACGCCGCCGGAGCTCGCTGCCGTGTACCAGGGGCTCCTCGCCGAGGCCGAGCGCGAGCAGCGCTCGCTGCTCGAGGTCTCCGTCGGCATGGGCCTCGCCTTCTTCAACTCGGCCCGCAAGGTCGGCCGCCAGCACGTGCTCGATCCGTACACGCAGGATCTGCAGCCCGTGCGCGACGAGGGGTTCGCCTCGTACGCCCGCCGGGTCGGCGTCCCCTACGCCCGGGCCGTGGCCGAGCACTTCGATCCCCGCAGGGAGACGCTCACCGAGCGCGGCCTCGGCAAGCTGGGACGCGCCAAGCTGCTTGAATCGGACGCGATGGCGCACCCCGACAGCTTCGGCGCACGATCGACGCTCGACGTCGACGGCGCGACACACGAACTCTTTCGCATCGAGGCGCTGCAGTCGAGCCACGACGTCCTGCGCCTGCCCTACACGCTCCGGGTACTGCTCGAGAACGTCCTGCGCATGGAGGACGGAGTCGCGGTGACGAAGGCGGACGTCGAGGCGATCGCCGGCTGGGTCGCGAGCGCGGAACCGTCGCAGGAGATCTCCTTCACGCCGGCTCGCGTGCTCCTCCAAGACTTCACCGGCGTGCCGGCGGTCGTCGACCTCGCCGCGATGCGCAACGCGATGCGCGATCTCGGCGGCGACCCGAACCGGATCAACCCGCTCCTCCCGGTCGAGCTCGTCATCGACCACTCCGTGCAGGTCGACGAGTTCGCGACCCGGCTCGCGATCGTCCGCAACGCCGAGCTGGAGTTCGAGCGGAACCGCGAGCGCTACGCGTTTCTGCGCTGGGGGCAGGGCGCCTTCGACAACTTCAAGGTCGTCCCGCCGAGCACGGGGATCGTCCACCAGGTGAACCTCGAGTTCCTCGCCCGCGTGGTCGACGAGCGCGACGGCGTGGCGTTCCCGGACACGCTCGTCGGCACCGACTCGCACACGACGATGATCAACGGGCTCGGGGTGCTCGGGTGGGGCGTCGGCGGAATCGAAGCCGAGGCAGCCATGCTCGGCGAGGCAATCTCGATGCTCGTCCCCCAGGTCGTCGGCTTCAGGTTGACGGGAGCGTTGCCCGAGGGCGCGACCGCGACCGACCTCGTCCTGACCGTGACGCAGATCCTGCGCGAGACCGGCGTGGTCGGGAAGTTCGTCGAGTACTTCGGCCACGGCCTGCAGACGCTCCCGCTGGCCGACCGGGCGACGATCGGAAACATGTCGCCCGAGTACGGCGCGACGTGTGGGTTCTTCCCGGTCGACGAGGAGACGCTCCGCTATCTCCGCCTCACGGGCCGCCCGGCCGAGCGGATCGCGCTCGTGGAGGCGTACTGCAAGGAGAACGCCCTCTGGCACGACCCCGACTCGCCGGCGACGTACTCGCAGATCGTCGAGCTCGACCTCTCGTCGGTCGAGCCGTCACTCGCCGGGCCGCGCAGGCCGCAGGATCGCGTCCCGCTGCGTGAGGCCAAGAAGGCCTTCGTGCACGCGCTCCCCAGCTTCGGCGGTGACTACGGCACGCCGGTGGACTCTGCCGTGGCGGCGTCGTTCCCGGCGAGCGATCCGCCCTCGACGGCGGAGCCCGGCGCGGTCGAGCCAGAGGGAGAACAGGTCGTTCCGGTGGCCACTGCGGTGGGCGAGCGGCCGCGTGGCGTGCCGTGCACGATCGACGGTGAGACCGTGCTGCTCGAGCACGGCGCCGTCGTGATCGCCGCCATCACCTCGTGCACGAACACCTCGAATCCGGCCGTGATGATCGGAGCCGGCCTGCTGGCCAAGAAGGCGGTCGAGCGCGGGCTCGCGCGCAAGCCGTGGGTGAAGTCCAGCCTCGCCCCGGGCTCGAAGGTCGTGACCGAGTACTACGACAAGGCCGGCCTCACGCCCTACCTCGAGGAGCTCGGCTTTCACACCGTCGGCTACGGCTGCACGACGTGCATCGGGAACTCCGGGCCGTTGCCGCCGGAGATCTCGGCTGCCGTCGACGCGGGCGATCTCGTCGTCTGCGCCGTCCTCTCGGGTAACCGCAACTTCGAGGCTCGCATCCATCCCGAGGTGAAGGCGAACTACCTCGCCTCACCGCCGCTTGTCGTCGCGTACGCGCTCGCGGGGAGCATGGACGTCGACCTCGTCACCGAGCCGCTCGGCGTCGGCTCGGACGGCGAGGACGTGTTCCTCTCCGACATCTGGCCGACAGCCGAAGAGGTACGAGAGACGGTCGCCGGGACGATCGGAGAGGAGATGTTCCGTTCCACCTACGCCGACGTCTTCACCGGCGACGACACCTGGCGCTCGCTGCCGGTGCCCGAGGGCGAGCTGTTCGCGTGGGATCCCGAGTCGACGTACGTTCGGCGTCCCACGTACTTCGAGGGAATGCCGCTCGAGCCCAGCGCGGTCGACGACATCGCCGGCGCGCGCTGCCTCGTCTCGATCGGCGACTCCGTCACGACGGATCACATCTCCCCCGCCGGCTCGATCAAGCCCGACTCCCCGGCCGGCCGCTACCTCCTCGACCACGACGTCGAGCGCAAGGACTTCAACTCGTACGGATCCCGCCGCGGGAACCACGAGGTGATGGTGCGCGGAACGTTCGCCAACGTGAGGCTGCGGAACATGCTCGTGCCCGGCTCCGAGGGGACGTGGACCGTTCACGTGCCATCGGGCGAGGAGACGACGATCTTCGACGCGGCCGAGCGCTACCGCGAGACGGACACACCGCTCGTCGTCCTCGCCGGAAAGGAGTACGGCTCGGGGTCGTCTCGCGACTGGGCGGCAAAGGGGCCGAAGCTCCTCGGCGTCCGCGCGGTGATCGCCGAGAGCTACGAGCGCATCCACCGCTCGAACCTGCTCATGATGGGCATCCTCCCGCTCCAGTACCTGCCGGGCGAGAGCAAGGAGTCGCTCGGGCTCACGGGGCTCGAGGAGTTCTCCGTGTCGGGCCTCGAGAACGGCGACGCGCGTGAGGCGACCGTGCGTGCCGACGACACGGAGTTCCGCGCGACCGTGCGCCTCGACACGCCGCGCGAGCGCGAGTACCTACGCCACGGTGGGATCCTCCCGTACGTGCTTCGGCGTCTGCTCTCCGCCTAGGGTCGTTTCCAGCCGACGAAGATGGCCCAGCCGAGATACTCGCGCTGGCGTCGAAGGTAGTTGCGCTTGGACGCCTCGTGACGCGTGCGGATCT
The DNA here is from genome assembly GCA_035630135.1 of Gaiellaceae bacterium. Taxonomy (GTDB): domain Bacteria; phylum Actinomycetota; class Thermoleophilia; order Gaiellales; family Gaiellaceae; genus GMQP-bins7. The sequence continues at coordinate 660 of DASQLF010000166.1, read as the reverse complement.
CGGTGGCGTCAGGGTCGTCGGGATTCTCCGCGACCCACCGCTCGACCGCCTGCCAGTGCAGCGTCTCGTAGCGGTCCCAGTCGTCCTCCGACGAAGCGAGCACACCGACAACGGGGAGCCCGGTCGTCTCGAACACCGTGACCGTGCCCTCGAGCGTCGTCCACGGCTCGTCCCGATCTGCATAGTCCACCGGAAGGGGGAGCCGACGCCAGTACGGCTCGCCCACGACGACGAAGCCGCCCGGGCGGACAGCCGGCGCGAGCGCGTCGATGGTCTCGACGAGACTCCCGTAGACGAAGCTCGCCCCGAGGCAGAGTGCCGCCTCGAACGACTCCGGCTCGTGCGCGACCGCAGCGCCGTCGCCGAGCTCGAAGGTCACCCGCTCCGCGAGGCCGGCGTTGGCGATCCGCTCCTCGGCGACGGCGTGGAAGTCCGGCGAGAGCTCCACGCCGTGCCAGGCGCAGCCGTACTCCGCCGCAAGGAGCAGCGCCGGCCCGCCCCGTCCGGAAGCGACGTCGAGGACGCGCGAGTCAGGGCCGAGACCGATCAGCTTGCCGAGCCGCAGGAGCTTCTCCGGCGACGTCGGGTTCTGGATCTCGTGCAGCGCCTCGGCGACGACGTAGTACCTGGGGATCACGGCACCATCATCTAGCCTCACGC
>DASQLF010000165.1:0-3583 GCA_035630135.1 Gaiellaceae bacterium | reverse complement strand
GCAATCGGCTGGATGGCGTGGAAGTTCGGCAAGCGCAGCCTCCGCCGCAAGATGCGCTTCGCCGGCCGCTAGCCGCGCGCCGCGTCTATCACCGCATCGATATCGGGTAGCTCGGCTCCGAGGAGCCAGGCGGCCTCGATCGTCCGACCGTCTCGAACGAGGAACGCCGATCGGATCGCGACGTCGCTCATTCCGAGCGGCTCGAACGCGACGTCGAACGCCCGCACCGCGTCTCCATTGAAATCGGAGAGGAGCGGGACGTCGACCCCGAGCGTCTGCGCCCAGGCTCGATGCGACCAGGCCGAGTCGCGCGACATGCCGAAAGGACGAATCCCGGCCGCAGCGAGATCGTCGCCCCTGTCACGCAGGAGCAGCAGCTCGTTCGTTCAGGTCGGTGACCAGTCGTAGAGGTAGAAACAGAGAAGCGACAGGCCTTCTCCGAGAACCTCCCATAGAAGACGGGGCTCCTCGCGGACGTCGGCCCAGATCTGGACGTCGGGGACTGAGTGGCCGGCCTCGAGCATGCCGAGAACCTACTCGGCCGGGCTCGGGGCGGCTTGACTTCGCAGAAGTGCTCGTAGAGGCTCGTTCCGGCGCGAGCCGCGCCGCCGAACGGCCAACGAGAGGAGCCGAAATGCACGCCACGATGCGCTACTACCACGGCAACACCGAGATCGCCGACCAGCTCGCCGGGCGCGAGGACGAGGTCAAGTCCGTGATCTCCGCCGTACCGGGATTCAAGGCGTACTACCTCGTGCGGCTCGACGACGCGACGGTCACGTTCACCGTCTGCGAAGACGAGGCCGGCGCCGCCGAGTCGACGCGGGTCGCCGGCGAGTGGCTGCGCGAGAACCTGCCTGACGTCGCCGGCGATCCGCCGATGGTGTCCTCGGGCACGGTCAAGCTCAGCGCCTAGGCACGCAGCACCAGCCCTCGACCCGCGGAGCCGCGCCCGAGCGGAACTGCTCGGCGACGTTCGAGGCTGCGCGGATCCGCTTCCCGTCGGCCCGCACGAAGACCCACTGATCTGCGCTCGGCCAGCTGGCGAGCAGCCACCCGGCGTCTGGTGACCACGTGAGCTCGGAGAGGGCTCCGGGGCCGGAGAGCGCGGGGCGCAGTACGTCGGGCATGAGCAGACGCGCCTGAGCGCCTTCCTGAATCGCCACCGCACGCGCGTTGGTTCCCGGACGGGTTCCGGCTGCCGTCAGAACCACGCGAGGCGTGCGAAAGCCGGTGAAGTGAAGGGCGCCCCGCGCGGCGTGTAGATCGCAAGATCGTCCCGTGCTCTTGCGCGACGCGCGACGAGTCTGCTGCCGTTCCACGACCACTCGAGGTCGAGGACACGTCCGTCCGGCCGGCTGCGCCAGCGCACCTTGCGCGTTCCCGCGTCGAGCACGACGACTCGCCCACGACGGTCGGCGTACGCGAGGACGAATCCGTCGCCGGGATGCCATGCGAGCGGGCCGCGCCCACCCCGCACGAGGAGCCGGTCGCCGAGGCCGTCGCCGCCGACGACGCGGATCCCCGTTCGGTCGACGTAGGCGATTCGGGTGTCCATCTCCGAGCCTGTCCAGACGGGTGACCGGACGTCGCGCCGCGCGAGCGTCCAGCGAATGCCGCCCATTGGTTCGAGTGCGACCAGCTCGTTCTCGCGGGCTGCGACGACGAAGCGTCCGAACGGAGACCAGCTCGCCTCCCGATACCGACCGAGCAACCGTTTCGATCCGTCCTCCTGGACGACCCAGACGCCCGCGTCCGACGAGACGAGTACGCGCCCGGGTGCAGGCAGCGAGAAGAGCGCCGGCTGCGCGCGCTCGACGCCGACGACTTCGCGCACCTCGTCGAGAACGGCGCGGCCGGGTGCGCTCAGCGCGGCCGCTCCGATCAGCGCCGCGGCAATCGCGACCACTGCCACGCGGAGCCAGGGAGAGCGGTGCGGCGAGGGTCGCCGCTCGTGGAACGCTCGCGCCACGATCGACCACGTCCGCGCCTGGGCCTCGTGCTGACCGGGGATCGGGATGCGCTCGAGGTCGATCCTCACAGCTCGTCTCCGAGTGCATCGAGGCCGCGGCGGAGGCGCGAGTTGACGGTTCCGCGCGGCAGCTCGAGTGCCTCCGCGATCTCGCCCGGGGTCAAGTCGAGCAGGTACCGCATGACGATCACTGCGCGGTGCTCGGGCGACAGGCGCGCGAGCGCAGCGAGCGTCCCGTCCGGTTCGCTCGGCTGCGCAGCGCCCGGTAGCGCATCCGACAGCTCGACCTCGCCGCGGAGGGCCCGCGCTCGTGTCCAGTCGATCGCGCGGTTGACGACGATCCGGTGCAGCCACGGCCCGAAGGGGCGGCGCCGGTCGAACCGCTCGAGGGAGCGGATCGCCGCGAGAAACGATTCCTGCGCGATGTCCTCTGCTGCCGCGGCGTCGTGAGCCACGAGGTACGCGGCTCGGAATGCGCGCGGCCAGTGCATCTTGAAGAGCGCCTCGAGATCCGAGACCGAACCTGCCTGCGCGCCACGCACATGCGCGCGCTCCTCTCGATCGGCGCGCATCGCTTGCCCAGACTACGACGGGGCCTGTCGCAGAGGTCCATGTGAGAGATACGACCAGGCGACCTCGCGAGGTCCCGGGACCCATGTGGCGGCGCCAGGCGTATGAGAGACATGAACCGAGGGTGTTCGAGCCGTTCGGAGGATCGCCCGCGCCGCCCACGACGCCTGCCTACTCACCGCGTTCTAAGGAGGTCGACATGAAGAAGCTCCTCGTACTGATCCTCGTCTCCGTCGCGGTCACAGCGGCCGGAGCGCAGGCCAACGGCTCTGCGTACTCGCCCGGGCTCGACTACGGGTCGGAAGGCGTTCGCAAGGCCGGTGGCGACGTTCGCTACGTCACGCTCCCCACGAGTCGCGCGACAACGGTCGCCGCGATCGCCGTCCGCGGTGGGCGCGTCGTCAACTCACGAAGCATCCGCGGCTTCTATGGCGTGCCGCTCGTCGCCTACGACGGGACGACCGGCGGGCTCTCGGGCGACGGCGAGACGCTGGTCGTCTCGTCGTACGGACCGCTTCCCGGAGACGCCGGCACGACGCGGTTTCTCGCGCTGAGGGCCAAGACACTGAACCCGTACCGGCTCGTCGAGCTGCGAGGTACGTGGTCGTTCGACGCGCTCTCGCCGGACGGGTCGCGGCTGTACCTCGTCGAGCACATCTCGGCGGGCGACGTCCCACGCTATCGCGTGCGTGCGTACGACCTCGAAGCCGGCCGGCTGCTTCCGAAGGCCGTCATCGACAGGCTCGTGAGCAAGGCGCTGATGGGTGGCGAACCGGTGACCCGCGCGAGCACGGCGGACGGCCGCTGGGCCTACACGCTGTATGCGCGCAAGGGAGCGCCGTTCGTGCATGCGCTCGACACGACGAAGCGCGCCGCGTTCTGCATCGACCTGCCGCTCAGGATGGCGCAGAACGAGCAGATGCGTCTACGCGTCAAGCTCCGGGACGCGTCGCTCTCCGTGCGCATGGGAAACGAGTCGCTCGCCGACGTCGACCTCCGCACGCTGGCGGTGCATCGGCACGAGAGCTAGACGGCAGCGGG
>DASQLF010000164.1:0-2447 GCA_035630135.1 Gaiellaceae bacterium | reverse complement strand
CACCGTCACCGTGCCGTCGCCGTTGTCGGTGACGCGCAGGTCCTTCTCGTTGACCCTGGTGGAGGACGTGAGCGACGTCCCCTCGAACGTGAACACCTCGCTCCTCGTCCCGTGCTGCATGAAGTACGCGAAACCGTCGCGACCGCGGGTGTTGATCTGCACCCGGATGTCCATCACCCGGTGGAGCCCCACCGTCATCCCGTCGACGTCGCAGAAGTTCTCGAGCTCGGCCGTCTCGTCGACGTGGATGGTTTCGCGAAGCGGTTGGCCGGCGCTCGCGACGGCGGCGAGCACGGCGGCCGAGGCCACAGCGAGCGCCAGCAGGGCGAGACTGATCCTCTTGCTTCTCATCTGATTCCTCCTGGAAGTGGATGCCGCGCTCACGCGTCTTCGACGCGCGTCCACGGCACGCTGTTGAACGCCTCGGCGACTCGCTGCTCCTCCTCGTCGTCGTACGGCGGAAGCACTTCGATGTCCGACCAGGCGATCTCGTTCCCGCTGATCTCGGGCTTCATCTCCCAGTCGCCGAAACACCCTTCCGACCACCGGAAGACGACCTTCGCGTCGTCCGCCGTGTAGATGCCGGAGCAGCTGCCCACGCGGCCTTCGGCGGTCTTCCAGCTGTCCTTGAACTCTCCGTTGCCGAGCGTCGCCGTATGCATTCCGGACTCGGCTTCGGCCTGCGCGGTTCCGATTCCCTGCTCGACGAGGTAGTCGTAGGTGAGCTCGTAGCTCCACGTGCCTTCGATGGCGGCGAGGTCGACGGGCTCCGGATCCGATCCCCCACACCCTGGGAGCGCGATGGCGGCCACGGCGGCGGCGATCGCGACGAGAGGTGACTTCACGGCAATTCCTCCTCCTTCGGTCGAGTGACCCGTCCATCGTGCGAAGAAGGGCTCTCGTGACGCTTCCAGGTCGCTGTCAGTGGGCTGACAGCGGATCGTGGTACGTTCGCCATCTGGCCAGCACGCTCGATTTCCGCGTTCTCGGCCCGTTCGAGGTGCGTGACGGCGAGCGGTCGCTTGCGCTCGGTGGCACACGGCAGCGAAGCGTCCTCGCGATTCTCGTTCTCCGCGCCGGGGAGACCGTTTCGAGCGATCGGCTGATCGACGAGCTCTGGGGCGAGCGTCCGCCGGCGGATGCCTCGACGGCGCTTCAGCAGCACGTCTCTCGCCTGCGAAAGGCTCTCGAGCCGCACGGCGTCCTCGTCACCCGGGCGCCGGGCTATGTCCTCGAGATCGCCCCCGAGCAGCTCGATCTCGAGCGTTTCCGGACGCTCGTCGACCAGGGTCGGCGCGAGCTCGCCGACGACTCGGCCGACGATGCTGCGCGCACGCTCCGGGCTGCGCTCGCGCTCTGGCGCGGGCGGCCGCTCGCCGACCTCGTGAACGAGACGTTCGCCGCAGATGTAGCGCGGGAGCTGGACGAAGAGCGACTCGCGGCGCTGGAGCTCAGAGTCGACGCGGATCTCGCGTGCGGGAGGCACTCGGAGCTCGTCGGCGAGCTGACGCCGCTCGTCCGTGCAGAGCCGCTGCGCGAGCGGCTACGCGCACAGCTGATGCTCGCGCTCTACCGCTGCGGCCGTCAGTCGGATGCGCTCGATGCGTACGCGGACGCACGCCAGACGCTCGTCTCCGAGCTCGGGCTCGAGCCGGGACCGGAGCTCCAGGAGCTTCAGCAGGCGATCCTGGGCCACGACGAGGCGCTCCGCGCGCCGCAGAGCCCGGTTCGCCGGCGCCGGAGGCGCTGGGTCGCGCTGGTCGCGACGGCGATCGGCTCCGCGCTCGTGGCGGTCGCCCTCGCTACGTTCGCCTTGCGCGACGACGACGCTGCCGGCTCGACCGCGGTCGCCGGTGAGGGAACCGTGGTCGGCATCGACGTGGAGTCCGGTGACGTCGTGCGTCGCATCCCCGCCGGGCGCACGCCATCCGCGCTCGCGGTCGGCGACGGCGCGCTCTGGCTGGTGGATGCGGACGCGCGGACGGTGCTTCGCATCGTTCCGTCCTCCAGGGTCATCGAGACCCTCGCGACCGGCGCGACGCCTACGGACGTCGCGTTCGGTGCCGGGTCGGTCTGGGTCGCCAACGGGAGGCCGCTGCCCGACACGCAGTTCATCGGCCCGGTGGCGACGGCGGTGGCGCGCCTGGATCCGACCACGCGGACGGAGCGGACGTCGGTCGGCCTGGCCCGGAAGGGAGGGTCGACGTCGAACCTCGTCGACAACCATCTCGCGGTCTCGGACGACGCTCTCTGGGCGATCGCGCCGGACTTCTCGGTCGTCCGAGCCGACGCGACGACAGGAGCGATCACGGCGACCAATCGGAACGTCCCGGCGGCGGCGGTGGCAACCGGTGAGGCGGGCGTCTGGGTGCTCGGAGTCGACGGCTCGGTCGTACGCCTGGACGAGCGATCGGGGCGGATCGTGCGACGAGCGGCCATCGAGCCGG
>DASQLF010000163.1:0-13571 GCA_035630135.1 Gaiellaceae bacterium | reverse complement strand
CGTGATCGACCGCTATGAGGGCTACCGCGTGCAGCAGGTGCAGGCGACCAGCCGCGCCGAGCTCGACGCGTGGGTCGATGCGAACGCCGCGGCCATCCGCGAGCACCTGCCCGCCGATCTCCTGGTCGCCGGGCACCTGATCCTGGGCGGCCCGGTCGCGGCGGCGACCGGCGCGCGCTACGTCGTGCTCGCGCACGGATCCGAGCTCGAGTACTCGATGCGCGGCAACGCCGAGCTGTCGGAGTGGGGCGGAGAGGTGCTCGCAAGCGCGGAGGCGACCGTCGTGGGCTCCGAGCACATCCGCAACGTCGTTCGCGAGGTGTGCGGGACGGTCGAGGGCGTCCACGAGATCCCGCCGGGGGTGGATGTCGAGCTCTGGCGTCCTGCGCCGAAGGAGCAGGCGCTCGCGGCGCTGATCGCCGAGGCGCAGCTCGATCCGCCGAACCGGAGGAACACGAACGAGCGCCTGCCGGACGAAGGAAACGCCGACCGGCTCGCCTCGTTCCTGGCGGGCGACCGGCCGACGGTCGTGTACTACGGGAAGCTGATCGAGAACAAGGGCGTGCAGGTGCTGCTCGACGCTCTTCGCGGTGTGGACGCTCGCGTGGTCGTCGTCGGCTTCGGCGACTACCGGGCTCGGCTCGAGGAGCGCGCGGAGGGGCTCGACGCCCTCTTCACGGGCCCGCTGGAGCACCGCCATCTGGTTCATCTCCTCGCGCTCGCCGACGCGGCGGTCGTGCCCTCGATCTTCCCCGAGGCCTTCGGCATGGTCGCGGCGGAGGCGGCGGCCGCAGGCTGCCCGCCGATCGTCGCGAACCACTCTGGGCTCGCCGAGATCGCGCGTGGGCTGGAGGAGACGTATCCGGACGGCCGCGAGGGGCTCGCCAGCTTCCCGAACGGGGACGCCGCAGCGCTCCGTGACCGGCTCACAGAGGTGCTCGCGCTGCGGGGCGAGGACCGGGCCGAGCTCCGTGCGTCCGCCCGCGCGGCGGTGGTCGAGCGCTGGAGCTGGACTGGCGTCGCAAGGCAGATCCTCGCGCTCGTCGAATAGGACGCCGTACGCTTCTCGTCCGAGATGACCGAGCGCCCGTCCCGCAAACCGCGATCGCAGCGACGCCGGGAGATTCGCCGACGTCGCGCGCTCGCTGCAGCCGTCGCCGCCTCCGTGATCGGGGCCGTGGCGTGGGCGACGCTGGCGCGCGGTGCGGACGAGGCCGAGCCGGCCGCTGTCGCGGTGAAGCCGGTAGCCAGGCCGACGATCGATGCGAAGCCGGCGAGCGTCGTCGAACAGCGAGAGGCGCGGCCGTCGGACGAGACTCGCCTTAAGCTCCGCAAGGTCCTGAGCGGAAGCATCTCGCCGAAGTCGGTCGCGTCGTCCGGCGCTGGCTACGTCACGGCGCAGAACATGATGTACCGCCACTCCGTCACGGTGTACGACGCGCGCTCGCTCGAGCTGGTGAAGACCATCTCCGACGCCGTGAACCTCCGCCGGCTCGGCTACCCACGCTATCCCGGAACGAGCCGCGGCGCTCCCGTCGAGGCGGCGTTCTCCCCCGACGGGCGGTACGGCTACGTCTCCAACTACTCGATGTACGGCTCGGGCTTCGGGCCGGAGGGAAGCGACGAGTGCACGCCCTCGTCGGGCGTCCACGACAGCTTCGTGTACCGCATCGACATGGAGGGGCTGCGGATCGATCGCGCCTACGAGGTCGGAGCCGTACCGAAGGTCGTCGCAGTGACGCCCGACCACCGCTACGTGCTCGTCTCGAACTGGTGCACGTGGGATCTGAGCGTCATCTCCACAGCGAAGGGCCGAGAGGTGAAGCGGATCCGCATCGGTGCGTACCCACGCGGGATCGCGGTCTCGCCGAAGGGCAACGCTGCCTATGTCGCCGTGATGGGCGGCTCGGAGCTCATCCGCGTCGACCTGCGGCGCTGGACGACGACGCGTTTCCCGGTCGGCATCGGGCCGCGCGCCGCGGAGTTCCATCCGTCCGACCGGTACATCTTCGTGTCGCTGAACCACGAGGGGCGCGTGGCGAAGCTCGATCTCAGGACCGGAGCCGTGCGCGCGAAGGTGGCCACGGGAAGCGCGCCGCGCAGCCTCGCGCTCTCCGGTGACGGCCGCGCGCTCTACGTCGTGAACTACGAGAGCGGGACGGTGACGAAGCTGCGCACCTCTGACATGAAGCCGCTGCAGACGATCGGGGCCTGCTACCACCCGATCGGGATCGCGTACGACAGGCCGACGAGCCGGGTCTGGGTGGCTTGCTACACGGGCACGATCCGCGTCTACGACGACCGCTAGCGGATGCCCGACCTGACGCCCGAGCGCATCGTTCGCCTCGAGCCCGGCGCGGTCGTTCTCCTCGACCAGCGGCGCCTGCCGGCGGAGGAGGTCGAGCTGCGCTGCCGCTCGGCGGCCGAGGTCGCCGAGGCGATTCGCGCCCTGGCGATCCGCGGCGCGCCCGCGATCGGTGTCGCGGCCGGATACGGGCTCGCCCTTGCAGCCGAGCATGGGGAGGACCTGGACGCTGCGTACGACGTGCTCGTGTCGTCGCGCCCGACTGCGGTGAACCTGCGCTGGGCGCTGGACGAGCTACGTGGCGATCCCACGGCGGAGCGTGCCCGAGCGCTGCACGACGACGAGGTCGAGCGCTGCCGCCGCATGGGACAGCATGCCGTCGAGCTCTTCGCTCCCGCTGCGCGCGTCCTCACGCACTGCAACACGGGTGGGCTCGCGACCGGCGGCTATGGCACGGCTCTCGGTGCGATCCGGGCGGGCTGGGACGCCGGGCTCGTCGAGCACGTCTGGGTTGACGAGACGCGGCCGCTCCTGCAGGGTGCGCGCCTCACGGCATGGGAGCTCGACGCGCTGGGTATCCCCTTCTCCGTGATCGTGGACGGAGCAGCCGCGTCGTTCATGGCCTCGGAAGAGGTCGACATCGTGTTCACGGGCGCGGACCGGATTGCCGCGAACGGAGACGTCGCCAACAAGATCGGCACCTACCCGCTCGCCGTTGCTGCAGCCCACCACGAGATCCCGTTCGTCGTCGTCGCCCCGACCTCGACGCTCGACGCGAGCGCTCCCTCGGGCACCGACATCCCGATCGAGGAACGTGCAGGCGTGGAGGTCACGGACAGGTTCCCGTCGCGCAATCCGGCCTTCGACGTGACGCCGGGGACGCTCGTCACCGCGATCGTCACGGAGGCCGCCGTGCATCGCGCGCCCTACGCGACCTCGCTCCCGCAGGCGGTGCGCGCGCGGTGATCGACGTCGACCGCGAGACCGCAGTCGTCCTCGAGCGCTTCGGCTTCGACGAGCCGCAGTTCGAGCGGCTTCGGGAGCGCGTGGCGAATGGCGAGCTTTCCGCCGAGTCGAACCTCGTCCAGGGCTCGATCGAGCCGCCGCGTGCGGACGAGATCGTCGCTCTCCCCGCACCGGGGGATCCGGAGTACGACGTCACGCGCGAGGCCGGTCTCGACGCGCTTCGGCGTGGAGAGGTCGCGCAGGTGGTCCTGGCCGGGGGGATGGCCACGCGCTTCGGCGGTGTCGTCAAGGCGATCCTGCCGGCCGTCGACGGACTGAGCTTCCTCGAAGCGAAGCTGCGCCAGACGGCGACGCTCGAGGAGGAACTCGGCGTGACGGTTCCGGTGGCGCTGATGACGAGCTTCGCGACCGACGCGTCCATCCGCGAGCACGTTGCGGAGCGCGCGCTCGGTGATCCGCTCGTCTTCAACCAGTTCATCTCGCTGCGCCTCGAGCCCTCGGGAGAGTTGTTCCACGACGAGCAGGGAAAACCGTCGCTGTACGCGCCCGGTCACGGCGACCTCTTCCCGGCGCTTCGCCGTTCCGGCACCCTGGACGCGCTCCGCGACGGGGGCGTGAGGTTCGTGACCGTCTCGAACGTCGACAACCTCGGGGCGCGGGTCGACCCGGTCGTCATCGGCGCGCATCTCGCCTCCCGCAAGCCGTTGACCTGCGAGGTCGCCCGCAAGGAGGGGGACATGGGAGGAGCACCGGTTCGCGTCGAGGGGCGGCTGCAGATGGTAGAGGGGCCGCGGTTCCCTCCTAGTTTCGACCAGCAGCAAGTCCCCGTCTTCAACACCAATACGGCCCTCTTCCACGCCGACGCGCTCGGCGCCGACTACGACCTGACGTGGCTGTACGTCGTCAAGGACGTGGATGGTCGACCCGCCGTGCAGCTGGAGCGGCTGTACCACGAGGTCTCCGCCTTCGTCGACACGCAGTACCTCGAGGTACCGCGCCGCGGCCCGCGCGGCCGGTTCCTTCCGATCAAGACTCCCGCCGACCTGGAGCGGGCCGAGGATGACCTGCGCGAGCTCGTTTCGGCACCCATCTGACACGAAGGCGTGACGGTCTCGCCCGTACCGTCGAATGGTGCGGGCGCTCGACCTCCTGCTGCCCGAGCGATGCGCGATCTGCGATCTGCCCGGCGCGGCGCTGTGCGATGGGTGTCGCCGCGGGTTCACGCTGCTCCTGCCGCCGGTGTGCGAGCGCTGCGGGTCGCCCGGACCGTGGCCCGTTCGCCGCTGCGCGGAGTGCGCGGGCCGGCGGCTCGGCTTCGTCGCGGCGCGCTCGGCGCTCGTCTACGACGCGCACGCGCGGACGTTCGTGCGCCGGTGGAAGGAGGGCGGGCGGCGCGGTCTCGCGCGTGAGGCTGCCGAGCTCGTCGCCGAGACGGTGCGCAAGCCGGATGCTGGCTGCCTCGTTCCGGTTCCGGGCGATCCCGAGCGGGCGTGGAGGCGTGGTGACGTCCCTGCTCGAGGGCTCGCGCGCGAGCTCGCGTCGCTCTGGGGGCTCACGGCTCTGGACGCGCTCGAGCGACGACGTGCGCTACCTCGTCAGCGCGGGCTCTCGCTCGACGAGCGCCGCCGCAACGTCCGCGACAGCGTCGTCGCGCGCGCTCGCGTGCCCGCGGACGTATGCGTCGTCGACGACGTGTACACGTCTGGAGCCACTGCGGGCGCCTGCGCGACGGCCTGCCGGCGTTTCGGCGCCCGTCGCGTACGGGTCGTGACCCTCGCACGAGCCGTTCGTTAGATTGAGACGAGTCGTCAGCGCCGATCCTGAAAGGAGCGTCTTCGATGCAGCTCCAGGTCAAGGCCCAGCACGAGACCGTTCCGGAAGCCGTGCACGCCTACGCGGAGAAGCGGCTCGCCAAGCTCTCGCGAAGGCTCTTCGAGGGCACGGTCGTCGAGGTTACGTTCTCACGTCAGCACAACCCCTCGATCCGCGACGACCACGTCGCCGAGGGCGTCGTCTTCATGAAGGGGCCGAACCTGGTGGCGCGCGAGTCGGCGCCGACGTACGAGGCGGCCATCGACCGGCTCGTCGACAAGCTCGAGCGACAGATCGAGCGGCACCGCGACAAGCGTGTTCTCGAGCCGCGCCGCGCAGTCCAGCGCAAGCGCGACAGCGACCCGGCCGGCGAAGAAGCCGCCTGACACGTCCACTCGACCCGTCCCGCGAGTGGCTCGCAGCGGGTATCACCGGGCTCGCTCGCGGGCGCGAGTGGGACGCGGTGGCGACGCTTCGCGGTGAGGGGAATCCCGGCGACGAGGTTGCCTTCGTCGTGCTGCCGGATGGCACGACCGTGCCCGAGTCAGGTTCGTCGATCGATCCGTCGCGGCTCGTCGACGCGCTCGGCGAGAGGATCGCCCCGCCGTTCCGGGCGCTCGCTGTCCGGCGTCCCGAGCTGTGGGCGATCGGGGCCGTCGCGATCGAGGTCGAGCGCCTCGATCCCGACCCGCGTGGCGACGAGCTCCAGCTGGGCTGGGACGGGGCGCAGTCAGAGCTGACGATCGACGCCGTGCCGGCCGACCCCGCCCGGGCCGTCGCGTTGGAGCGCATCGCCTCGCGACGTGTCCGCGGGGCCTACGCGGCGCACGCGCACCGACTTCACCGGGATCTCTGGGAGATCTCGGTCTTGGCGCTCTAGGCCTAGCGGAGATCGTGGCCGAGTCGCTCGTCGACCGTTGCGCGCAGCGCCGCAGCGACTTCGGGTGACTCTCGCTCGAGCCGCCACATGTCCCGGTTGAGCACCACGACGAGCTTCATCGGGGTCGTCGCGACGACGCTCGCCGTGCGACGGCCGCCCGAGAGGATCGCGATCTCGCCGAACAGGTCGCCCGGCCCGAGGGTTCGAACGACGCCGCCGTCGTGACGAACCTCGGCCATTCCCTCCTGGATCGCGTAGGCCGCGAAGCCGAAGTCGCCCTCGCGAACGAGCGTCGCTCCCGCGTCGATCTCGATCTCCTCGCACGTCCGTGCGATCGTCTGCCGCTGGTCGGCCGTCAGGTCGGCGAAGAGCGAGATCGAGGCGAGTTGCGCCGCGTCCATCGGGCGACGCTAGCGACCCTGCTGGTGACCGTTCGGTGAACGAACGGTGACGAATTCGAGAGCCGGAGGCCGGCGAAATCGCCGAGGCGAGCCGGTACCCTAGGCCCCGTGGCCGGCGACAGCTACGGAGGGTTCGAGAAGTTCCTGCGCCTCGGCGAAGGCCGTCGCGTCAAGCGTCTCGCCGAGCAGGCGTCGTACATCGGGACGCTCGAGCCGGAGTTCGAGGCCCTGAGCGACGAGGAGCTGCGCGGCAAGACGGCGGAGTTCAAGCAGCGGTACGAGGGCGGGGAGTCGCTCGAGGATCTCCTCTTCGAGGCCTACGCCGCTGTGCGCGAGGCCTTCAAGCGAACGATCGGCGTGCGCCTCTTCGACGTCCAGCTCATGGGCGGCATCGTCCTGCACGAGGGGGACATCGCCGAGCAGAAGACCGGTGAGGGCAAGACGTTCACAGCAGTACAGGCGCTGTACCTGAACGGGCTGACCGGACAGGGCGTCCACCTCGTCACCGTCAACGACTACCTGGCGAAGCGCGACGCCGAGTGGACACGCCCCGTGTACGAGCTGCTCGGGAGCTCGGTCGGCTTCATCCAGAACCAGATGCCCTTCAGCGAGCGTCGCGAGGCGTACGCCTGCGACGTCGTGTACGGGACGAACTCCGAGTTCGGCTTCGACTACCTGCGCGACAACATGTCCGTCTCGCTCGAACAGACCGTCCAGCGCAGCCACACGTACGCGATCGTGGACGAGGTCGACTCGATCCTCGTCGACGAGGCGCGCACGCCGCTCATCATCTCGGGTGAGCCCGAGACCGCCGCCGAGACGTACTACCAGTTCGCTCGCGTGGCGAAGACCCTCGAGGGGGAGCCCGCCACGCGCAAGACGGCCAAGGGGCTCGACGAGACCGAGCTCTCGGGAGCGGACTTCCTCTACGACGAGAAGTTCAAGACCGTCTCGCCGGCGCAGACCACGATCGAGAAGGTCGAGCGCGCGCTGGGGATCGACAACCTCTACGACCCGAAGAACGTCATCCTCGTCAACCATCTGATGCAGGCGCTCAAGGCGCAGTCGCTCTACAGGCGCGACGTCGACTACGTCGTGCAGGAGGGCGAGGTCAAGATCGTCGACGAGTTCACCGGCCGCATCATGGAGGGTCGTCGCTGGAGCGAGGGTCTGCATCAGGCGATCGAGGCCAAGGAGGGCGTGCGGATTCGCGAGGAGAACGTCACGCTCGCCTCGATCACGCTTCAGAACTACTTCCGCCTCTACGAGAAGCTCGCCGGAATGACCGGCACGGCCAAGACGGAGGAGAAGGAGTTCGTCGAGATCTACGACCTGCACGTCGTCGAGATCCCGACGAACCAGCCCGTCGCCCGCGCCGACGAGAACGACTACATCTTCAAGACGCCCGAGGCGAAGTTCGCAGCCGTTCTCGACGACATCGTGGAGCGGCACGAAGAGGGCCAGCCGGTGCTCGTCGGGACGATCGCGGTCGAGACGTCCGAGTACCTGTCCGAGCTCCTGAACCGCAAGGGCATCCCCCACAACGTCCTGAACGCGAAGGAGCACGAGCGCGAGGGCGAGATCATCAAGGACGCAGGGCAGCCTGGCGCAGTCACGATCGCGACGAACATGGCCGGTCGCGGCGTCGACATCAAGCTCGGAGATGGCGTCGTCGAGAAGGGCGGGCTCTACGTCCTCGGGACCGAGCGGCACGAGTCACGCCGCATCGACAACCAGCTCCGAGGCCGGTCGGGCCGCCAGGGCGACCCGGGCGAGACGCGCTTCTATCTCTCGGGCCAGGACGACCTCGTGCGCCTCTTCGCCGGCGACCGGATCTACAACATCATGAACCGCTTCAAGATCCCGGACGACCAGGCCATGGAGGCCTCGATCCTCTCGAAGCAGATCGAGAACGCTCAGAAGAAGGTCGAGGAGCAGAACTTCGTCGCACGCAAGAACGTCCTCAAGTACGACGACGTGATGAACACGCAGCGCATGGTCATCTACGAGCAGCGCCGTCGCGTGCTCGAGGGTCATGACCTCTCCGAGGAGGTTCGCGAGTGGATCAGGGAGGTCGTCGAGGCGGGCGTGCGTCACGCGACGGACGCCGAGTACCCGGAGGAGTGGGATCTCGACGGACTCACGAAGAGCATGGAGTCGCTGTACGGCTCGGACATCACGGTCGAAGAGCTGCGCGAGGAGGTCGACGTCACGAGCCGCGACGAGCTCGTCGAGGAGTTCGTCGACGACGCGCTCGAGACCTACGAGGAGCGGGAGACCGCGCTCGGCCCCGAGCTTGCGCGCGAGGTTGAGCGCTACATCGTCCTGCAGACGGTCGACCAGCGCTGGCGCGAGCACCTCGAGGCGATGGACTACCTCCGCGAAGGAGTTCACCTGCGGGCGTTCGCGCAGAAGGATCCGCTCGTCGAGTACCGCGGCGAGGGTCACGCGATGTTCGAGGAGCTCGGTCAGACGATCCGCGAGGAGGTCGTCTTCACCCTCTTCCACGTTGCTGTGCAGGTGGAGGAGCCCGCTCTCGAGCCGATGCAGTCGCACCATGGCGCGCTGCAGTACGAGCACGACACCTCCGCGGGCGCCGAGGTCATCGCCGCGGCCGGAGGCGCCGCCACCGCGATCGCCGCCCCGCCCGCTCCGGCCGGCGACGGCTCGTTCGCGTCGGCGCCGGTCGTGAACGAGCACAAGGACATCGGCCGCAACGACCCGTGCTGGTGCGGGAGCGGCAAGAAGTACAAGCGCTGCCACGGCGCCTAGCGCCCGCGGCTAGCTGCTCTCGGTAAGCAGATCAGTGTCGACGAGACGCGGCACGACGACCGCCGCGACGCCGACCGCGAGCACCGCGAGATGGAGCACGTTGTCGGCACTCGTCGGCGATGTGAGGTTCAGTGAGACGAAGCCCCAGGCGACGAGGGCATAGCCGATCGCCACACTCGCGATACCGCCCGTCTGCGCGACCTGAACGCGTTGTCTCGGAACCGGCACGAGCTTCGAGGCGATCGCGGCGGCGAGGACGAAGGTCAGCGTGCCGATCATGCAGTCGACCACGTAGTGGTTCCCGGTTCCGACGATGACGACGAAGACGAGCACCGGGTAGGCGATAGTCGCCCACGCGAGGATCGATCGCGGGAAGAGCCAGATCGACGCGGCGGCGACGAAGAGCGCAAAGCCGAAGTGCTGGCTGGCTGCGGCTGCGGTCGTGTTGTGGAAGAGCGCCCCACTGGTGTTCGTGAGCTCCGCGTCGGTGGGAGGCACGCCGAAGCCGAACTCCGGCAGCCAGTGCGGCGGTGCGAGCGGGTACAGCCAGATCACGAGCGCGGCCGGGACGAACGAGAGTAGGAAGGTCGTGCGAAGAAGGGGATACCGGTCGGGTGCGAGCAGCCGGACGGCGGCGACGAAGCCGAAGAGGACGGGGAGGTGGACGTTCGTGTAGAGCCACGCGAGCGTCGCGGCGATCCCGTCCGTCGCGGCGATCAGCCACTGCTCGACGTCGATGCCGACGGTCTCCTCGAGGCTGATGACGTCGGCAGCATGTGCGAGCGAGGTCGCTACGTCGCCTTCGATCGGGATCCGGATGGCGTGCCAGGTGACGAGCGTCAGCGCCACGATCGCGAGTTCGGCCTCGAGCGAGTAGGTCCGCCTCAGGTACGTCGTGACGCTCCGCATCTCCACCCAGCGAATACCTACCCGATTTCGGACACTCCACGCGTCGGGATCCGACGGCGACGCCCGATACGCTCTCGGCATGACTGACGTGAGCGCCGCGCCGCTCGACGAGCGCTTGCAGGAGATCGGGACCCAGCTCGCCTGGGTCCGTGATTACCTTTGACCCCGACCGCCTGACCGCGCGCCGCGCGGAGCTCGAGGAGACGATGGGTGCGACGGGCTTCTGGGACGACCAGGCGAGCGCGACGCGTGTCTCCACCGAGCATGCGCGGCTCACGCGGAAGCTCGATCGCTACGAGCGGTTGCAGGGCGAGTTCGCCGACGCGCGCGAGCTGCTCTCGCTCGGCGAGGACGAGGTCGAGATCGCGCAGCTCGTCGGCTCGCTCGAGGGTGAGCTCGGGCGCCTGCAGGAGGACGCGCTGTTCGACGGGCAGTACGACGCGGGCGACGCGGTGCTCGAGATCCACGCCGGAACCGGTGGAACCGACGCGCAGGACTGGGCGGACATGCTCCTGCGCATGTACCTGCGCTGGGCGAGCGACCGCGGCTTCTCCACGGAGACGATCGACGCGAGCCCGGGGGAGGAGGCCGGTCTCAAGTCGGCGACGGTGACCGTGAAGGGCGAGAACGCCTACGGGACGCTCAAGGCCGAGCGTGGGGTGCACCGGCTCGTCCGGCAGTCCCCGTTCGACTCGGCGCACCGCCGCCATACGGCTTTCTCGCAGGTCGTCGTCTCGCCGCTTCTGCCCGACGACGCACCGATCGAGATCGACGAGTCGGAGCTTCGCATCGACACGTATCGCTCGAGCGGTGCGGGAGGCCAGCACGTCAACAAGACGGACTCGGCCGTCCGCATCACGCACCTCCCGACCGGCATCGTCGTCCAGTGTCAGAACGAGCGCTCGCAGACGTCGAACAAGGCCACGGCCCTCCGCATCCTGCGCTCGCGGCTCGCGGAGGTCGAGGAGGAGAAGCGGGAGGCCGAGCTCGCGCGCGAGCGGGGCGCGGCGCAGGATATCGGCTTCGGGAGTCAAATCCGCTCGTACGTGCTCCACCCGTACCAGCTGGTCAAGGATCACCGAACCGACTTCGAGGTCGGGAACACGCAGTCCGTTCTCGACGGCGGCCTCGACGGCTTCGTCCACGCGTACCTGCTGGCGAAGGCCGCGGGGCAAGTGGTCTAGACCGTGCGCCCGCGGCAGATGCAGCCAAATCGTCGGCTACACTGCAGCCTTCTCAACGACCCGGAGCAGCCCCCGCGGCTGTGTCAGCTGACACCCGGCGACGACTGACGACCTCATGACGACCCTCCTCGAGCCAGATACGACCGTTCAGCCCGAGCCGACCCGCGAGGAGTCGAGCGGGGCCGCGATGATCGTGTTCGAAGACGTTCGGAAGACCTACGAGACGAACCGCGTAAAGGCACTCGACGGCGTCTCCTTCGTCATCGACAAGGGCGAGTTCGTCTTCGTCGTCGGCGCGTCCGGCTCGGGGAAGTCGACGCTCGTCCGCCTCTTGCTCAAGGAGGTGGAGCCCACCGGCGGGCGCATCATCGTCGGCGGGCGCGACCTCGGCCGACTCAAGGGCTCGAAGGTGCCGCTTCTGCGCAGGAACCTCGGCTGCGTCTTCCAGGACTTCAAGCTGCTGCCGAACCGCACGGCGGCCGAGAACATCGGATACGCGCTCCGCGTTCAGGGACAGTCGAACGCGCTGATCCGCAAGAAGGTGCCCGAGGTGATGGATCTCGTCGGGCTCGCGCACAAGATGGGCTCGAGGCCCGAGGAGCTCTCCGGCGGCGAGCAGCAGCGCGTCTCGATCGCGCGCGCCATGGTCAACCATCCGCCGCTTCTCGTCTGCGACGAGCCGACCGGCAACCTCGACCCCGACACGTCGGTCGGGATCATGCAGCTCCTCTATCGGATCAACAGGACCGGGACGACGATCCTCATGGTCACCCACGACCGCGAGATGGTCGACAAGATGCGCAAGCGCGTGATCGCGCTCGAGTCCGGCAAGCTCGTCCGCGACGAGCGACGCGGGGGCTACTCCGAGTGACGCGGGTTCGCACCGTCTTCGCCGAGGCGCTGCGCTCGATCGGCGCGAACATGTCGACGACCGTCGCGTCGGCGCTGTCCGTCCTCATAGGGATGTTCCTGATCGGGGTCTTCATCGGGCTCGGCACGTGGCTCGTCTCGTGGTCGGACGACAAGAAGCGCGAGCTCGCGGTGCACGTCTTCATCGCCGACAAGGCCACGCCGAAGCAGGTCAACGAGCTCCGTGTGCTGCTCGCGTCCGACGAGCGCGTGAAGCCGGGCGGGGTCACGTTCATCTCGAAGGCGGAGGCCCTCGCGATCATGCGCAAGCGCAATCCCGAGCTCACCGCCAACCTCGTCTCGAACCCGCTCCCCGCCTCGTTCGACGTCGTGCCGGTTCGCGGCGAGGACACGGAGGCGATCGCGCTCGCCGTGAACAAGTCGAAGCTCGCTGCCGTGGACGAGGTGCGCTACGGCAAGGAAGTCTCGCAGCGCATCCTCGCGATCGCGCGCGCAATCCAGATCGTGTTCCTCATCGCGGTCTTCGTGCTCCTCGCGGCATCGACGATCCTCATCGCGAACACGATCCGCCTGTCCGTGCACGCCCGGAGACGTGAGATCGAGGTGATGAAGCTCGTCGGAGCGTCCAACTGGTACGTCCGAGGGCCGTTCATGCTGGAAGGGCTTCTGACGGGTCTGGCCGGCTCGGTCGCCGCGGTGCTGCTCCTTTTCGTCAGCCGTGAGGTCGCGATCCCGCAGATGCTCGGGCACATCCAGGACGACGCCGACGTGAGGGCGATGGCGTTCACCTGGACGGCGCTCATCCTCATCACGGGCGGCCTCGTGATCGGCGCTCTCGGCTCGGGTCTCACGCTGCGCCGCTTCCTCCGCGTCTGAGCAGAGCCCGATGGTCGAGCGGGACGTCGAGCTGAGGGCGGCCCAGGAAGCGCTCGTAGCGCACTACGCGCCCGGCACCCGGATCTCCCGTCTGCGCTGGTCGGGCGGAGAGACCCAGGCGTTCGAGCTGGGCTCTGGATCGCCGCTCGTTCTCGTCCACGGAGGGGGCGACGCGGCCTACGAATGGATTCCCGTGCTTCCGGCGCTGGCCGAGAGGCATCGCGTGATCGCGGTCGATCGTCCCGGTCACGGACTGGCGGATCCGTTCGACTACCGAGCGGTCGATCTCGCCGAGCACGCGGTGACGTTCCTGACCGAGATTCTCGACGCGCTCGAGCTCGAGTCGGTCGATGTCGTCGCCAACTCCATCGGAGGCTGGTGGGCGGCCGTTCTCGCCCTCGATCGCCCGGAACGGGTCGAACGACTCGTCCTCGCCGGCCACCCTCCAGGCGTGACGCGCGATGCTCCGCTGCCCCTTCGCATTCTCGGAGCTCCAGTGATCGGAAATCCGCTCGGACGCTTCCTGATGCGCAATCCGACTCGCGACGGTCAGCGCAAGTTCTGGGGCGAGGTGCTCGTCGCTCATCCGGAACGGC
>DASQLF010000162.1:0-48452 GCA_035630135.1 Gaiellaceae bacterium | reverse complement strand
GGCACGACGAGCGCACCGGCGGCAGTCGGCGTCGCCGCACGCACGTCGGCTGCCAGGTCGCAGAGTGGCGTGTCCTGCTCGTGCCCGACGGCCGAGACCACGGGAACGCGTGACGCGGCAACCGCACGCACGACGGCCTCGTCGCTGAACGGGAGCAGATCCTCGACGCTGCCGCCGCCACGGGCGAGCACGACGACGTCGACGTCCGGGCGCGCCGTGAGCTCGCTCAGCGCCGCCACGATCGCCGTAGCGGCGCCCTTCCCCTGCACGCGCGTCTCGCGCACGACGAGCCGCGTCGCCGGGAAGCGGAGGCGGATCGTGGCGACGAGGTCTCCTCGTGCTGCGGCGTCCGCGCCGGTGAGGATCCCGACGGCGCGGGGGACGCGCGGCAGCCGGCGTTTCCGCTCCGCGGCGAACAGCCCTTCGGCGGCGAGCACGCGCTTAAGCCGCTCGAGCGCGACGAGGTGGTCGCCGAGGCCGATCCGCTCGACCGTGGTTGCGCGCAGCCCGAGCTCGCCCTTCAGCTCGTAGATCTCGGCTCGACCGGCCACGTGTACCGTCTCGCCATCGCTCAGCTCGAGCGCGAGGCGGTCGTACGTGCGCCGCGCGATCGTCACGCTCAGGCAGGCACCCGTCTTCGGATCCTTGAGTGTGAGGAACACGTTCGCCCACGCATCGTTGCGCCGGAGCTCCGTGACCTCCCCTTCGACCCAGATCGGGGGCAGGCGCCCGAGATGCATCCCGATTCCGCGGTTGAAGGACGAGACCGTGAAGACCTTGCGATCGCCGTAGAGGAGGTGCTCGACCTTCGCCACGGCGCCAGCGTATCGGCGCTCAGACCCTCCGACGCCAGCGCGAGAAGACGTCCTCGACGGCGGGACGCACGGAGTGCGGCACGAGCACGAAGAGGTGGTCGCCGGGCTCGATGAGCGTGCTGCCGCGCGGTGGGATCGAGGCGTCGCCGCGCACGACGACGGCGATGATCGCGGTTCGCGGCAGCCCCACCTCGCGAACCGCGACGCCGGCGATGGCGTGATCGGGAGCCACGACGAAGTCGAGGAGATCCAGCGGGCTCGACTCGCCCACCTCGATGGGCGCCTCGTGTGACGGCGGCGCGGCCGACAGCAGTCCGAGCCGCGCTGCCAGTCGCTCGAGGGTCGTTCCCTGGAGGATCGCCGACACGACGACCACGAAGAAGACCGCGTTGAAGATCGTGTTCGCCGTGTCGACCTCGGACGAGAGCACGAACGTGGCGAGGACGATCGGAACGGCGCCGCGCAGGCCGGCCCATCCGAGCAGGATCTGCTCGCGCGCGGTGAATTCGCTGAACGCGGTCGAGAGGAAGACGGCAACCGGCCGGATCAGCAGCACGAGCAGCAGTGCGAGGGCGAGTCCCGAGGCCGCAACGTCCGGAAGCTGATTGGGGAAGACGAGGAGCCCGAGGACGATGAACATCGCGACCTGGGCGAGGAACGCGAGCCCCTCGTGGAAGCCCACGAGCTGTCGGCGGTAGCGCGACGGTGTGCTGCCGATCGCGAGCCCCACGAGGTACACGGAGAGGAAGCCGCTGCCACCGAGGACGTCGGCTGCGCCGAACGAGATGCCCGCTGCTGCGAGCGAGGCAACCGGCGCGAAAGGGCCCACGGAGCGAGGAAGGCGCGCAAAGATCCACGTCGCCGCGAGCGCGAGGATCACTCCGATCACGAGACCGATCCCGAGCTGGCGGGCGACGAGGAAGACGAGATCGCCGAACCCTTCGGTGTCGGGGCTCTCGATCCAGGCGATCAATCCGAGCGTGAGGGCGATCGCCATCGGGTCGTTCCCGCCGGACTCGGCCTCCAGCGTGCGAGCGAGTCTGCGCCTGATCTTGGTGAAGCGCAGCGTCGCGAAGACCGCTGCCGCGTCGGTGGACGCGACGACCGCGCCGAGCAGGAACGCCTCGAGCCACGTCAGGTCGAAGAGCGAGTACGCGGCAACGGCAGTGAGGAGCATCGTGACGACGACTCCGACCGTGCTGAGGAGCGCGGCGGGCACGACGACGCCGCGGAGCCGCCGCCACGAGGTCTGGAGCCCGCCCTCGAAGAGGATGAGGACGAGGCCCACGATGCCTACCTCGCGCGCGAGCTCGGCATCGTCGAACTCGACGCCGCCCGGCCCATCCGAGCCGAGCAGCATCCCGAGCGCGAGGAACAACACGAGTACCGGAACCCCGGTTCGCGCCGATCCGAGGGCGACGAGCACGCTCGCAGCGAGGACGGCGCCGACGATGAGGAGAACGAGTCCCTCGTCCATCCCGACATCCTTGCGGGTCGGGCTCTCGCGTGAGCTCTAGAGCAGGATCTCGGTCGCGGTCACGGGGTCACAGCCCCGGCCGAGCAGCTCGACGGCGTCGTGGAGATCGACCTCGCTGACGGCGATCCGCTCCGCGAGATACACCGGATACCCGGCCTCGAGGAGGATGTGGAGCCGCCAGCTCTCGACCTTCGCAGGCTCGTTCTCGTTCCAGAGAGGCGCTTCGGTCGTCTCGGCCATGCGCGCGTGATTCGCGCTTGTTCGAGCATTCCCTTCCGGGTGCTAGCGCCCGGCTCCGCTCGCCTCCGCGGACTGTCGCGCGACGAGCTGCCGGGTGAGCTCGACGATGCGGTCGTCCAGACGCTGCGACGCCACGTTCATCGCCTGCTGGAGCTCGGCCGCGATCAGGCCGTCCGCCCGGCGGAGGAACGACTCCGCGATGCGGTCGAGCTCTTCGCGCAACCGGTCGCTCGCCTCGTCGCGGATCGCGCGCATCCTGTTGTCGAACTCGAGCGCCCCCGCTTCGCTGCGAACCTCGATCTCCCGTCCGATCGCACGGTCGAGGTGCTCGATCTGGCGGCGCTCGAGCTCGGCGAAGGCGACCTCGATGCGCGTGCGGGCCTCGCTCTCGGCGCGGTCGACCTGCTCTGTGACGGCCTGCTCGTGCTGTCGGAGCCGGTCGTTCAGCTCGTCGACGGTGCGGCGCCGGTCGTCGGCCTGCGTGGAGAGCTCCTCGAGCGCGCGTGCCAGCGAGTCGCGCGCGCTCGTCTCGAGCTCCTCGCGGAGCCGGCTCGAAGCCGCGCGCTGCTCGTCGATCGTCGCGTCGAGCTCGTCGGATTCGGAGGCGACCCGGGACTCGACGTCGGCGATCCTCTGGCGCATCCGCTGCTCGAGCGTCGCCACCGCCCCGTGGAGCGCGTTCTGAGCGCGCTCGAGATCCGATTCCCAGGCGCGCAGCCGCTCCTCGACGCGCTGCTCGACGACGGCGACGACCTCCGCCATGCGATCCGACAGTTCGCGCTCGCGCACTGCGAGCTCGCCGCGGCGCTGATCCGAGAGACGGCGCTCCTCCGCGACATAGGTGGAGAGAGCGTCGGCGTGAGCGCGAGCGATCGAGACGCGAAGCGTGTCTGCCTGTGCCGAGGCTTCTTCCTCGCCTGCGGCGCGGACGGCGCGTCGCGCCTCGGTGACGAGCTGCTCGGTGCGGGTGGCCCGCGCACGTGCGCGACGCAGCGTCAGTGCGAGGAAAACGCACGCGAGCAGCGCGCCGACAAGCGCTGCGAGGAGAGCCCAGCCGACAGTGGTCATCCCGTGACTCTAGATTCGGGGAGCTTGGCGGCCGTGGCCGAGTGCACGCTGCCTATTGTGGCGAGATGGCTCTTCGCGACGACCTCGAGCGCGTTGCCTCGGCCGTCCTCGGGCTCGTCGGACCCGACGACGTTGTCTCCGCCGTGCTTCCGACCGAGCCGGAGCCGGGCCGGGGCGTCTACCTCTGCGCGATCGACGGCGCGGACGGAACGCGCGGGTGGCTCGGCGTGCGCGACGACGGCTCGGCCGTCACGAGTCGTGCCGAGGTTCGCGCGGCGGTCTCGGTTGCGGCGCTCTGCGAGGTGGCCGTCGACGCGGCCGGAGGTGGCGATCTCGACGGGTTGATCGCGAGTCTCGCGGATCTGCGTGCACGCGAGGCACCGGAGGGGATCGAGGACGCCGAAGCCGCCGCCCGCGCGCTGCGCGAGGTGGTCGGCGAGCCTCCGCAGCTGGCGTCGCCCGACCGGCTCGAGGCAATCGGCTCCGCGACGAGACTGCTCGAGCAGGAGCTCGACCCGGGCGGGGCATCGCCGTTCGCGGCGGCGCTGAAGTCGGCGCAGGGTGCGGTCTCGGAGCTCCAGCGAGAGGTCGAAGCCGGCTATCTCGTCGACCTCACGTAATCTGCGGCGCATGGAGGGCAGCGGTGGCGGCGGCTTCTTCCCGTTCGGCGGCGGCGATCCGGAGGATCTGCTCGGCGCGCTGCGCGAGTTCGCGGAGAAGCAGGCCGAGTCGGTGCAGGACGCGCAGCGCGAGCAGTTCGCCACGCTGACGCTCAACACCGCGGTCGAGCTCACCGCCGCGGCGCTGTCGCGGATCCAGGTCGAAGGCTCGTCGGACGCGCAGGCGATCGCCCTCCGTGACGCGATGCGTGTGCTCTTCCCCGAGGCGGTCGCGCTCGTCTCGGCCGCCCGGCAGGGCTTCATGCGCTCGTAGTGCGCTCGCCCCGAGGCTAGGAGATGTTCGTCAGGAGGCTCCAGCCGCCGTCCACGATCACGGTCTGACCGCGGATCATCTCTGCGTCGGGCGAGCAGAGGAACGTGACGATCCCGGCGACGTCGTCCGGCGAGACCAGGCGTCCGACAGGGTTGTTCGCACCCATCTCGAGCATCGCCTCCTTGTTGGGGAAGTGCTCGAGCGCCCCCGTCTCGACGACGCCGGCGGACACGGCGTTGGCGCGGATCCCCTTCGGCGCGAGCTCGACGGCCAGGTAGCGCACGAGCGCCTCGAGGGCGGCCTTCGAGGTTCCGACGAGCGTGTAGTTGTCGAGAACGCGCTCCGAGCCGAGGCTCGAGATCCCGACGATCGAGGAACCGGCGGGCATCGTCGGCGCAGCTGCGCGCGTGAGCGAGAGGAGCGCGCGGGCGTTGGCGGAGTGGGTCCAGTCCCAGTGCTTGTCGTCGGTGTCGAGCGCGGGCCTGATGACACCCGTCGCGGCGGCGTGGATCAGCACGTCCAGCGGCCCGAGCCCGGCGACCTCCTCGGCGATCCGCGCCGAGGCCACGTTGCCGCGGACGAGCGTCGGCTCGGCGCCGAGCTCGCGCAGCTCCGACGATGTCTCCTCGGCCGCCGTGTCTCCGCGCATGTAGCCGATCGCGACGCGCGAGGCGCCGAGCGATGCGAAGCGCAGCGCGATCGCCTTCCCGATGCCTCTCGACCCGCCCGTGACGAGGACGGACGCGCCCTCGAAGGTCATTCGCTCTTCGGAAGCGGGTCGTACGCGGGAGCGCTCGACGGAACCGTCTCCCAGCCGATTCGCGAGAGCGGCTCGCGGTCGCCGTTTGCCGCGAACGACGACGCGTGGCCGAGCCGGTCGAGGAGCTCCATCTGCTCCTCGCCATATCTGCGCACCGGATGATCCGCGGGCAGATCCTCGATGAGCGCACGCACCCGTGCGCGCAGCTGGTACGCGAAGTGCGGTGTCGCAGGCCCCATGAGGGCGTCGATGTCGTCGCGTGTGGGCTCGACCATCGCCGAGAGCCTAACCGTGGAACGATCAGCGCAGCCGACGTGGAAGACCCTCTCCAGATGGACGCGCTCGTCCGCATCAGCCGCGAGCTCTCGGCGCAGGTCGACGAGCTCGACTTCCCGTCCGTGGCGTTCGTCTACAACCCGCTCGTCTACGCCCGCGTGCCGCACGAGCGGTATCTCGAGCGCTGGGGCGCGAAGCGGCCGCGGGAGGTGCTGATGGTCGGGATGAACCCCGGGCCGTTCGGGATGGCGCAGACGGGCGTGCCCTTCGGGGACGTCGCGATGGCCCGCGACTTCGTGGGCGTCGAAGGCCCGGTCGGGAAGCCGACGCGAGAGCATCCGCGCAGGCCGGTCGCCGGCTTCGAGTGCCACCGCTCGGAGGTGAGCGGCACGCGGTTCTGGGGTTGGGCGCGCGATCGCTTCGGGACGGCCGAGCGCTTCTTCGAGCAGGTCTACGTCGCGAACTGGTGCCCGCTCGTGTTCATGTCGGAGTCGGGGAGCAACGTTCCGCCCGACAAGCTTCCCGCCGCCGAGCGCGCGCCGCTCTTTCGCGTCTGCAACGACGCGCTCGCGCGGATCGCGGAGGTGATGAGCCCCTCGCTCGTCGTCGCGATCGGCGCCTTCGCCGAGCAGCGCGCGCGCGAAGCGCTGGGCGATCGCGCGAGGATCGGCCGGATCCTGCACCCGAGTCCCGCGAGCCCGGCCGCGAACGACTGGGCGAACGTGGTGGACGAGCAGCTCGCCGCGCTCGGCTTCGAGCACCCCTAGCGGCTCGAACCGTTTCGAACCCTCGGACGTACCATCCTCGTCATGCGTCGTCTCGCAGTTGCGCTGGCGGCGTCCCAACGAGCCGCCTCGGCGCGCACGAACCTGC
This sequence comes from Gaiellaceae bacterium, assembly GCA_035630135.1. Lineage (GTDB taxonomy): Bacteria > Actinomycetota > Thermoleophilia > Gaiellales > Gaiellaceae > GMQP-bins7. Next base: position 42,010 of record DASQLF010000162.1, on the reverse strand, counting down.
GCCGGGTCTCGGTGCTCGCGGCGGTCGTCGCCCTCGCGGGGGTCGCCGCGTCACCCGCTCGCGCACACGCCCAGCTCGAGGAGGCGAGCCCGGCTGCCGGCGCTGTCCTCGACCGTGCGCCCGAGACCGTCTTCGTGCGGTTCACCGATTCCGTGTCGGTCGTCTCGGGCTCGCTCCGGGTGTTCGACAGCCAAGGGCGTCGTGTGGACATCGGCACGGTGCAGAAGCCGGGCGACCGCGAGCTCCGGGCGCGGCTCCGGGGAGGCCTGCCGGACGACGTCTACACGGTCGCCTGGAAAGCCATCTCGTCCGATTCGCACCCGATCCGCGGCGCATACGCCTTCACCGTCGGCACCCGACAGGCGAACACGGACGGCATCGCCGACGAGGTGTTCGACGACGAGAGCTCGACTGCCGTCGACGCGGCGCTGGCGATCACCCGCTACCTCGGCCTCGCGCTGATCCTCCTCTGCGTCGGCGGGGCGACGATCCTCGCGTTCGTCGTCGATCCGCCGCAGCAGCGCAGCCGTGTCCTCTGGTCGGCGCTCGCCGTCTCGGCCGGGCTGCTCGTGCTCGCCTCGCTCGCGTGGATCGCGCTGACGGGCGTGCAGGCGGTCGGGCTCGGGCTCGACGCCGTGTTCACCGGCTCGCTGTTCCGTGACGTCGTGGAGACGGGCTTCGGCCGCGCGTGGCTGATTCGCGCCGTGCTCGCGGCGGTGCTCGCCGTACTCGCCGTCGTGTCCGCACGGCGACGGACTGAGCGCGGCCTCGTCGCGGCGGTGTTCCTCGCCTCGGCGATCGGGGTGACCCCGGCGCTCTCGGGACACGCACGGACGGAGGGCGTGTTCGCCATGACGAGCGACGCCGTCCACACGCTCGCCGCCGGCGCCTGGGTCGGAGGCCTCGCATTCGTCTCCCTGCTGCTGGTCGCAGCAGCCGGCGACCGCTGGTCGCTCGCTGCGAGCGTCGTTCCTCGCTTCTCGACGGTGGCACTCGTCGCCGTCGCGGCGCTCGTCGCGGCCGGGGTGGGGAACAGCATCGTCCAGGTGGGCTCGATGCAGGCGTTGTGGGAGACGACCTACGGTCGCCTGCTTCTCGCGAAGGTCGCGCTCGTCGTTCCGCTCCTCCTCCTCGGCGCGTACAACAACCGGCGCGCGGTTCCGGCGCTGCGGGCGGGGGACCCGCCCGCGGAGCTGCGTCGCCGCTTCTCGCGTGTGATCGCCACCGAGCTCGCGATCATGGCGCTGATCGTCGGCGTCACGTCCGCGCTCGTCGCGGAGCCGCCGGCCCGGGCGCAAGCGACGACGAGCGACGGCGAGATCTCCGGCGGATAGAGCGCTCCGGCTAGCGTCGGACGATGCGTCGTCCGAGCAACGTCGAGCTGATGTTGCTCACGACCATCCTGCTCTGGGCGCTGAACCTGAGCGTCACGAAGTACGTCCTCGAGAACGGTCTCGAGCCCCTGTCTTACGCGAGTCTGCGTTACGCGCTCGCCGGAGTGATCTTCGTCGTGCTCGCACTCGTAGCGGAGCGGACCCTGCGGATCGAGCGGCGGCACGTGGCGACCGTCGTAGCGGCCGCACTCCTGCTCTGGCTCAACCAGGTGTGTTTCGTCTTCGCGCTCGACGCCACGAGCGCCTCGACGATCGGCCTGCTCATCGGAACGATCCCGATCTTCGCCGCGCTCTTGGGCGTCGCGCTCGGGCACGAGCGACTCGGCTCGCGCTTCTGGGCTGCCGCTGCGATTTCCTCCGTCGGTGTGGCGCTCGTCGCGGCGGGCTCGGGTGGAAGCGTGTCCGGCGGCTACTGGGGTATCGCTCTCGGCCTCGTGACGGCTGCGACCTGGGCGGGGTACTCGGTCGCGGTGACCCCGCTGATGCAGACCTACTCTCCCTCGCGCGTCAGCGCGATCGTGATCCCGGCGGCCTGGGTGCTGATCGCCCTCGTCGGGCTTCCGACCACGACCGACCAGGACTGGGACGTCGGGTGGTGGATCTGGGTCTTGCTCGTCCTCGCGACGGTCGGCCCGCTCGTGATCACGAACATCCTGTGGTTCCGGGTGCTGCACCGGATCGGCCCTGCGCGCGCCACTCTGGCAGCGAACCTGCAGCCGTTCGTGGCCGCTGTTCTCGCCGTCATCCTCCTCTCCGAGACGCTCGGCGTCGTGCAGATCGCGGGCGGCGCGCTGATCGCCGTCGGCATCGTCGTCGCACGCCGGAAAGCTGCTCCGGCCCAGGCCGCCTAGAATCGGGCACATGACCGAACACGACTTCATGCCGCTCAAGGGCTGGGACCACCTCGAGGTCTGGGTGGGGAACGCGAAGCAGTCGGCCTACTTCTACGAGAACGCCTACGGGTTCACGCGCACGGCGTACGCGGGACCGGAGACCGGCGTGCGCGACCGGGCCTCCTACGTGCTCGAGCAGGGCGAGATTCGCTTCGTGCTCACGAGCGGGCTCCGCGCCGACAGCGAGATCTGCAGGTGGGCCGCACAGAAGGGCGACAGCGTGCGCGACGTCGCGCTCGCAGTCCCCGACGCCGCGAACGCCTACCGCCAGGCCGTCCAGCGAGGCGCACGTGGCGTCGTCGAGCCGCACTGGGTCGAGGACGATCACGGCCGGGTGGAGTTGTCCGCGATCGCGACCTATGGCGACAACATCCACACCTTCGTCAACCGCTCGGAGTACTCCGGCCCGTACCTCCCCGGATACCAGTCGGTCTCGGCGAACGGCGCGGGGCCCCGGCGCGGGGTCGGCCTGATCGCGATCGACCACGTCGTCGGCAACGTCGAACTCGGCCGCATGGACGAGTGGGTCGACTTCTACGCCCCCGTCCTCGGCTTCACGCAGCTCACGCACTTCTCGGACGACGACATCTCGACCGAGTACTCCGCGCTCATGTCGAAGGTGATGACGGACGGCGAGGGGAAGATCAAGTTCCCGATCAACGAGCCGGCCGAGGGGAAGAAGAAGAGCCAGATCGAGGAGTACCTCGAGTTCCACGGCGGTCCCGGCGTGCAGCACGTCGCGATGCAGTCGGAGGACATCGTCCGGACGGTCGCGGCACTGCGCGAGCACGGCGTGCTCTTCATCGCGACCCCGGACACGTACTACGACATCGTCCAGGAGCGCGTCGGCGAGATCGAGCAGAGCTGGGACGACCTGAAGTCGATGGGGATCCTCGCCGACCGTGACGAGGAGGGCTACCTGCTGCAGCTCTTCACGAAGATCGTGCAGGACCGACCGACGCTCTTCTTCGAAGTGATCGAGCGCCACGGCTCGCGCGGCTTCGGGCTCGGCAACTTCAAGTCGCTCTTCGAGGCGATCGAGCGCGAGCAGGCGCTCCGCGGCAACCTCTAGCAGCCGTAGCCTTCCCCGCATGTCGCCGCAGCGGCGCACCGCGCTCGTATCGGTCGGGGCCGCGTGCCTGCTCGTGGCGATCAAGCTCGTCGCCGGGTTCGCGAGCTCGAGCCTCGGGTTGCTCGCGGAGGCGGCGCACTCGGGAACCGACCTCGCCGCGGCGCTGCTCACCTTCTTCGCGGTGTCGGTCGCGGTGCGGCCCGCGGATCGCGGGCATCCGTACGGGCACGCGAAGGCCCAGAACCTCGCCGCGCTCGCCGAGTCCGCGTTCCTGATCCTGGTCAGCGTCGGGATCGCGGTTGCCGCGATCCTGCGGCTCGCAGGTGTGGTCGAGTTCGAGGTCGAGCCGACGTGGTGGACGTTCGCCGCGATCGCGGTCGTCCTGGTGGTCGACGCCTCACGGACGGTTATCTCGCTGCGCGGCGCGCGGCTCTACGGCAGCGACGCCCTGCTCGCGAACGCGCTCCACTTCGGCAGCGATTTCGTCGGAACGATCGCGGTGCTCGGAGGACTCGTCGCCGCGGCGCTCGGGTTCCAGGCCGGGGACTCGATCGCGGCGCTCTTCGTGTCCGCGCTCGTCGTCGGGGCGGCCGTCAGGCTGGCGCGGCGCAACGTCGACGTCCTCATGGACCGCTCGCCCGACGAGGACGAGCGCATCGCGCGCGAGGCGATCGGAGCGCTCGAGCCGTCCGTCGAGCTCCGCAGGCTGCGCCTTCGGCGCGCCGGCGTCGAGCGCTTCGCGGACGTGGTCATCGGCGTGGCGCCCGGCGCGGCCATCGGGCAGGGGCACGCGACGGCCGACCGGGTCGAGAGCGCCCTGCACGAGGCGCTTCCCGGAATCGACGTCGTCGTCCACGTCGAACCGCAGGGAGGAGAGGCGGCACTTCGCGAACGCGTCCTCGCAGCTGCCCTCACCCTGTCGCACGTGCGCGAGCTCCACAACCTCACCGTGCTGGACGTCGACGGCTCGATCGAGGTCTCGCTGCACCTGAAGCTCCCCGGCGACCTCTCGCTCGAGCGGGCGCATGCTGTCGCCGAGCAGGTCGAGGCGGCGATCCTGGCCGAGGTTCCCGAGGTGCGCTCGGCCCAGACGCACATCGAGCCGATCGGCGAGACGGCGGCAGCCGAGGAGGTCGAGGTCGACACCGCGGCCATCGAGACCGCTGTTCGGGAAGAAACGGGCGCCGACGCGCGCGAGTTGCGGCTCGTGCGAACCGACGACGGCATCGTCGTCTTCCTCACCCTCGGCCTTCCGAGTGCCGGCTCGCTCGCGGACGCACACAGGCTCGCAAGTGCGATCGAACGGCGCGTGCGCACCGATGTGCCGGCGGTTGCGGACGTCGTGGTACACACCGAGCCCTGATGCGGCTCTGCATGTTCCATCCCGTCGGGCATCCGCTGGAGCGCGGCTGGGTCGGTCGCGTCGACGGCGACCGGGTCGTTCAGCTCGCCGCGCAAACGCTGCAATCGTTCTTCTCGGGCGGCGGCTCGGCGCGCGAGCACGCGGAGTATCCGCTCAGTGAGGTCGTGCTCCTGGCGCCGGTGCTCCACCCGCCGTCCGTGCGTCTCTTCGACGAGGCGGGCTCGTTCGCGTTTGCGAATCCGGCTGCGATCGTCGGACCGGGCGCAGAGATCCCTTGTACCGATCAGTCACAAGGGCTCGTGGCGGCGCTGCGCGTTGCGGTCGTGGTCGGCGCAGGCTCGGAAATCGGGGGGTTCACGCTCCTGGCGGAGTGGCGCGACCCTGCGCGCAGACCGCCGAAGGATCGCGACTTCGCGCTCGGTCTCGGGCCCGTCGTGGTGACGCCCGACGAGTTCGTGGACGGCGCGGGATTCGACTGGCCGGCTGCGACGGCGCTCGCCGCTGCAGGGACGCGCCTCCATCCCGGCGACGTGCTCGCCGGCCCTGTCCGGGAGCAGCGCGAGGTCCGCGCGGGCGAGAGCGTGTCCCTCGAAGTCGACGGCATCGGTGCCCTCGAGGAGCGGGTGACGGGCTGAGATGCAGCTCGTTCTCGACTGGGACGGAACCGTGACGGAGACCGACGGGCTTCACCTCGTGCTGCTCGAGTTCGGCGACGAGACGCTGTACGACGCAGCCGAGAACCGGCTCGGGCGCGACCTCACGCTGCACGAGGTCATCGCGCTCGAGTTCAGGAGCGTCACGGCGCCGCTCGAGGAGGTCGTGGCCTGGATGCTCGCGAACGTCCGCATCCGCCCCGGCTTCGCCGAGCTCGCGGCGACGCACCAACCGCAGATCGTCTCGAGCGGCTTTCACGAACTGATCGAGCCGATCCTCGAGCGTGAGGGAATCAGCCTCGACCTGCGCGCGAACCGCCTCGATCCCCGTCCCGACGGCTGGCGCGTTCACTTCCGCCACGACACGACGTGCGCCGTCTGCGGGCAGCCCTGCAAGCGCGCCGACCTGGCCGGGCTCGACGCGTTCGCGTACGCGGGCGACGGCTTCTCCGACCGCTGCGTCGCGGAGCTGGCGACGCGCGTGTTCGCGCGCGACGGCCTCGCGGCCTACCTGGAGGAACGGGGCGTGCCCTTCGAGCGCTTCGACGACTTCTACGACGTCGCGGAGGCGCTCGCCAGCGGAGCCGTCGTGCCGCCAGGCCTCAGCCGCGGCCGGAACACGTAGCTCGGCTGGCGCTCGGACGGGCGCTCGACCTGTCCCCAGAGAGCCTCCACGGCCGTCCGCGCGATCTCGTCGATCGGCTGCTCGACCGTCGTCAGCGGTGGGTTCGTCCAGGTCGCTGCGTCGATCCCGTCGAAGCCCACGATCGAGAGATCCTTCGGCACCCAGAGCCCGAGCGCCGTGGCCTCCTGCATCGCGCCGATCGCCATGAGGTCGCTCGAGCAGATGACCGCCGTCGGACGCTCGCCGTCCGGTTTCGAGAGGAGCTCGCGCAGCGCCTCACGCCCGCCGCGCACCGTGAACGTGGAGTGGGCGACGAGACCGTCCTGGAGCCGGGCGGCCCGCAGTGCGTCGAGGTGGCCGAGGGTCTTTTCGCGCGTCGGCAGCGCGTACTCGTGCCCGGCGACGAAGCCGATGCGCTCGTGCCCGAGCTCGATCAGGTGCTCCGTCGCGATCCGCCCCGCCGCTCGCTCGTCCACGCCGACAGACGTGACGTCGAGGTCCTCGGAGCCGCCGTTCACGAAGACGAGCCGGGCGCCGCGCTCGAGCAGCTTCGCGTAGTGCGAGTGCCGCCCGCGCACGTCGGTGATCTCGGCGGAGATGAAGAGCATGCCCTCCACGCCGCGCTCGAGGAGCATCCGCACGTAGTCGCGCTCGCGTCCTGCGGAGCCGTGGGTGTTGCAGAGGATCGTCGCGAGGCCGCTGCGCGAGGCGTGCATCTCCATCGCCTCGGCGAGCGCCGCGAAGACCGGGTTCGAGAAGTCCGGGACGAACAGCCCGATCGCGCTCGACTCCTCGACCTTTCCCGGCGGGATGTACAGGAGATCCCGCATCGCGCCCTCGACGCGCTCGCGCGTCTGCGGCCGCACGGCCGGAGATCCGCTCGCGACCCGGGATGCAGTGGCCAGGCTAACTCCGGCCCGGTCGGCGACGTCTCTAAGGCTGGCCATCGGCCTCGCTCGCGATTCGACCTGGAGAAGCGTTACTGACGACAGAAACGTGTGTCATGTCTGAGCGCCTGATCTTATCCAGGTCTGTACAGAGTTTGCTACTTGACCGATTGCCTTGATCTGGTTAGTCTCCCACGCGCGTTTCATGGGAATGAAACATCCTTTCATTCAGCGCGCACCATTACGCCTCAAGGAGGGCACTTCTATGTTCAGTACCCGCAGGGTACGAGCGGCTGCCGGCCTGGCCGTCACCGCGCTCGTTGCCGTCGTCGCCGTCTCGACCGGCACATCGGCGAACAGTCAGTCGGCGAAGCTCGTCATCTGGGCGGACGCCGACCGCGTCCCGGCCGTGACGCAGGTCGCGAATGCCTGGGCGAACTCGAAGGGCGCGACCGTCCAGGTCGTGCAGAAGGACTTCGGTCAGATCCGCTCGCAGCTGACGACGGTAGCCGCAGACACGGCGCCCGACGTCATCGTCGGCGCACACGACTGGGTCGGTGAGCTCTCGGCCAACGGGTCGGTGCTGCCGCTCTCGCCGTCCGCGGCGACCAGGAAGCAGTTCCCCGCCTACGCGCTCAACTCGTTCTCGTACGGCACGGCCATCAAGAAGCTCTACGGCATGCCCGTCGCGCTCGAGAACGTCGGCCTGATCACCAACACGAAGCTGGCCAAGGTGCCGACGTCATTCGCCGACCTCGAGAAGCAGGCTCTCGCGGCCAAGAAGAAGACGAAGGCGCAGGTCGGTCTCGCCGTCCAGCAGGGCTCCGGCGGCGACGCGTTCCACATGTATCCCTTCTTCTCCGGTCTCGGCGGCTACATCTTCGGCCAGAACAAGGCCGGAAACCTCGACCCGTCGGACATCGGCGTCGCGAACGCGAAGTTCCTGAAGAACGCGGCGCTGATCGACAAGTGGAACAAGTCGGGCCTCGTCCGCTCGCAGGTCGGAGCAGACCAGGCGAAGAGCCTCTTCCTCACGGGCAAGGTCGCCTACTGGGTGACGGGTCCGTGGTTCACGAGCGACATCAAGAAGTCGGGCATCAAGTACGCGATCTCCGCGTTCCCGCAGATCGTTCCGGGTGTCAAGTCGGCTCCGTTCCTGGGCGTGCAGGGCTTCATGGTCACGAAGTTCTCCGCGACTCACGGCGTCGAGTCGCTCGCGAAGGACCTCGTCGCCACCTACATGGCGCGGCCTGCCTCGCAGCTCGCGCTGGCGGCGGCGAACGGGCGCTTCCCGGCCAACACCACGGCGGCTACGCAGGTCAAGGATCCCGACCTGAAGGCGTTCGGCCGTGCCTCCGTCGGCGGTGTCCCGATGCCGAACATCCCGCAGATGGCGAGCGTCTGGGGTGACCTCGGCGCCGCGTGGGTTCGCTCGACGAAGGGCTCCGGGTCGATCCCTGCCCGCAAGTCGTTCATCGGCGCCCAGAAGAGCATCGCGGCCAAGATCGGCTGAGTCGTTCCGCAAGACCGTGGGATCCGCGCGATCCCTTCGGCGCAGACCGGAGATCCGTTAGCGCGGATCTCCGGTCGCGCAAATCCCTGAAGGCGGCTGCTTCGCAGCCGCGCCTCAGAAGGATGGGCGTATCGACGTGACCACCGCACCAATCGCAGCTAAACCGACCGTTCCAAGCCCGTCGTGGCTCGTGCGGGCCGTCGGGTTCTTCTCCGGGCCTGTCGGGTTCGCGATCAAGGTCGCGCTCCTCGTGCTCCTGAACGCGCTCGTGCTGTGGGCGGCGGGAGTGCTCGTCCGCGACGACAAGTGGATCGCCACGATCGTGCTCGTCGCGGCCACGGCGCTCATCGACTTCGTCTACCTGTATCCGAGCCGGCGGCTCGTTCCGCTCAAGTACCTCATGCCGGGGGTTGTGTTCCTCATCGCGTTCGTCGTCATCCCGATCGTGTCGAACGCGAACATCGCGTTCACCAACTGGTCGACCGGTCACAACCTCACGAAGGACGAGGCCATCGGCGCCATCCAGGAGGTGTCGCTGGTCGCACCGGCAGACGGGAAGACGTACACCGCCACTCCCGCGACGAAGGACGGCGAGCTCGTGCTGCTCCTCGTCGACGAGACCTCCGGCGAGCTCTACGTCGGCACCGAGGACGGCCTCGAGCCGCTTCCCCCCGACTCGGCCACCGTCGAGATCGGGACGATCACGGCCGCGGACGGCTACGAGATCCTGCAGGGCACGGATCTCGCGGGCATCGACACGCAGCTGGCTGCGCTCGTCATTCCCGCGGCCGACGACCGCTTCATCCGCGCCGAGGGCCTGAGCCTCGCCGTCGAGCTGCAGCCGACGCTCGAGTACGACCCGGCGAACGACACGTTCACGAACGTCGAGACCGGGACCGTCTTCACGGACAACGGAGACGGCTCGTACGAATCCCCGGCGGGCGAGGTGATCGAGCCTGGCTGGCGCACGCGGATCGGCTTCGAGAACTTCACCACCGTTCTCACCAATCCGCTGTATCGCGACCCGTTCGTGCGGGTGTTCGTCTGGACGTTCGCGTACGCCGCGCTCTCCGTCTTCCTCAGCTTCGCGCTCGGGCTCTTCCTCGCGATCGTGCTGAACAAGCCGACTCTCAAGCTCCGCCGCATCCAGCGGGCGCTGCTCGTGCTTCCGTTCGCGATTCCCGCATTTCTCTGCGTGCTCGTCTGGAGAGGGCTCCTGAACGACGAGTTCGGGGCGATCAACCAGACGTTCGGTCTGGACATCCCCTGGCTCTTCGATCCGACCTGGGCGAGGGTCTCGTGCATCCTCGTGAACGTCTGGCTCGGCTTCCCGTACTTTTTCCTCGTCAACACGGCCGCGCTGCAGGCGATCCCCGCGGAGCTCACCGAGGCGGCGCGCGTCGACGGCGCGAGCTCGCTCCAGGTCTTCCGGCGCGTGACGCTGCCCCTGCTCTTCGTGGTCACGGCGCCGCTTCTGATCGCTTCATTCGCCTTCAACTTCAACGCCTTCAACAACATCTACTTTCTGACCGAGGGCGGCCCCTACGGCGTCGAGCAGAGCATCGCCGGCTCCACGGACATCCTCATCTCGTACACGTACAAGCTGGCGTTCTCGGCCGGGCAGGGCGCCCAGTACGGCCTCGCCGCAGCCGTCTCGATCTTCATCTTCTTCATCGTCGCCGGCATCTCGGCGATCTCGTTCTGGCGCACGAAGAGCCTGGAGACGGTCCGGTGACGACCCTCGACCAGACCCAGGCCGCACCGGCCGTGCGCACCGCCGAGGCCCGTCGCCGGAGATCGAGCTTCGCCTCCGACTGGTGGCGCTATCTCGTCGGCCTGCTCGCCATCGCGTTCGCCGTGTTCCCGATCCTGTACGTGATCTCGTCGGCCTTCAACGCGGTGGACTCGCTGGGCAGCACCGGCCTGATCCCGCGGGAGGTGACCCTCGACAACTTCAGGGCGATCCTCAGCGGGAGCCCCGGCGACGAGGGCACGAGCGAGGCCGCGCTCGACGTGCCCTACAAGAACTGGTACGTCAACATGATCTTCGTCTCGGGGGCGACCGCCCTGCTCTCGGTCTTCTTCGGCGTCATCGCGGCCTACGCGTTCGCGCGCTTCCGCTTCAAGGGCCGGCGCATGGGGATGCTCAGCCTGCTCCTCATCCAGATGTTCCCTACGTTCCTCGCCGTCGTCGCGATCTACCTGATCGTGCTGCGCGTCGGCGACATCTTCCCCGCGATCGGGCTCGACACCCGGGTCGGGCTGATCCTCGTCTACCTCGGCGGCGTGCTCGGTGTGAACACGTGGCTCATGAAGGGCTTCCTCGACTCGATCCCCGACTCGCTCGACGAGTCCGCGCGCGTGGACGGCGCGACGCCGGGTCAGGTCTTCTGGGCCGTGATCCTCCCCCTCGCCGCGCCGGTGCTCGCCGTGGTCGGGCTGATCTCGTACATCTTCTCGATCAACGAGTTCATCATCGCGAGCGTCCTCCTCGACTCGACCGACAAGTTCACGATGACGGTCGGGCTGTACGGCTTCATCAACGACAAGTACGCGCAGCAGTGGGGCACGTTCTGCGCGGGCGTGATCCTCGCCGCGATTCCCGTCGTCATCCTCTTCTTCTTCCTGCAGCGCTACTTCACCGAGGGCGTCACCGGCGCCGTGAAGGGCTGACGCTGCTTACGCAGCCGCATCACGACGGCTCCGAGGCGTACGTCCTCGAGGCACCCGCGGAGCTCGGCGACGAGACCACCGTCCTGCTGCGCATGCCTGCGAGCGCGCCTGCGGACGACGTCGTCGTCCGCTTCGTCCACGACGGCGAGCCGCGCTACGCCGTCGCCGAGAAGGATCGCGAGACCGCGGGCGAGACGTGGTGGCGCGCGACCTTCCGCGTGGACAACCCGATGACGCCCTACCGCTGGCTGCTCTCGGGTGGCTCGTACGGGTACGCGTGGCTCAACGGGACGGGCGTGCAGTCGTTCGACGTGACCGATGCCGACGACTTCGTCGTCACGCCCGGTCCGGGCGGTCCCGACTGGCATCTCGAGTCCGTCGTGTACGAGGTCTTTCCCGACCGTTTCGCGTCGTCCGGGCTCGACGTCGTCCCGCCGGAGTGGGCGGTTCCGCGCGAGTGGGACGAGCTGCCGACCGGGCGTGGGCGGGACACGCCGTTCGAGTGGTTCGGCGGAGACCTGCGCGGCGTCGAGGCGCACCTCGACCACCTGAGCGCGCTCGGTGCGAACGTGCTCTACCTCACGCCCGTGTTCCCGGCCGAGAGCACGCACCGCTACGACGCGAGCAGCTTCGAGCACGTCGACCCGCTGCTCGGCGGCGACGAGGCCCTCGCGTCGCTCGTCCGGGCCGCCCACGACCGGGGCATCCGAGTCGTCGGCGACCTCACCACGAACCACGTCGGTGCCGAGCACGAGTGGTTCCGGGCCGCGTCCAACGGGGGTGCGGAGCGCGACTTCTTCGTGTTCGACGACGAGGTCGAGCACGGCTACGAGTGCTGGTGGGGCATTCCGTCCCTGCCGAAGCTCGACTACCGCTCGGACGAGCTGCGCGAGCGGATGTACGACGGCGAGGACTCCGTCGTCCGCCGCTGGCTGCGGCCGCCATACGACCTCGACGGCTGGCGCATCGACGTCGCGAACATGACCGGCCGGCTCGCCGACGTCGACGTCCTGCCGGAGGTTGCGCGAGGCGTCGGCGCGTCCGCAGTCGCGACCCGGCCCGACGCCGTCGTCGTCGCCGAGCACGCCTACGACGTACGCGCGGATCTCCGCACCGGCGGCTGGCACGGGGCGATGAACTACGCGGGCTTCACGCGGCCCGTCTGGACCTGGCTGCGTGGCGACGACCTCCCGTCCGAGGCCGAGACGATCTTCTTCGGGGCGCCGGTCGGGATCCCCCGCCTTCCGGGCGAGTCGGTGGTGCGGACGATGACCGGCTTTCGCGCCGGGATCCCCTGGTCGGCATCCCTCCATTCCTGGGCGATCCTGGACAGCCACGACGTCATCCGCTTCCGCACGCTGGCGGGCTCCCGAGAGCGTCAGCTGGTGGGCGTCGGGCTGCAGATGACGACCCCCGGAGTGCCGATGGTGTTCGCCGGCGCCGAGATCGGGCTCGAGGGCGAATGGGGCGAGGACGCCCGCCGGACGATGCCGTGGAGCCGGCCCGAGACCTGGGACACAGAGCTGCTCGACACCTACCGCCGCCTCGTCGCGCTACGCCGGAGCCACCGCGCGCTCGCACGCGGCGGGATCCGCTACGTCCACGTCGCGAGCGACGCGATCGCATATCTGCGCGAGGCGCGGGACGAGACGTTGCTCTGCCTCGCCACGCGCGCAGACGGGCCGGCGATCCGCCTGGCGCTCGCCGCGACCGAGGTCGAGACGCTGTTCGGAGACGACGCCCGGCTCGACGGCGACGAGATGCTGCTGCCGGCCGGCGGGCCGGCCTTCCACGTCTGGCGAATCACATGACGACCGAGGAGATGTTCGATGGCTGACGTTCAGCTCAAGGAAGTCGACAAGATCTACGAGGGCGGCGTGCATGCCGTGCAGGACCTCTCGCTGTACGTGAAGGACGGCGAGTTCCTGGTGCTGGTCGGGCCGTCGGGCTGTGGCAAGACGACCGCGCTGCGCATGATCGCGGGGCTCGAGGAGATCTCCGACGGAACCGTGACGATCGGCGATCGCGTCGTGAACGACCTCTCGCCGAAGGATCGCGACATCGCGATGGTGTTCCAGAACTACGCGCTCTACCCGCACCTCTCGGTCGCGGACAACATCGGGTTCGGCCTGCGTCTGCGGAAGATGCCGAAGGACGTCGTCTCCGAGCGCATCGGGTGGGCGGCGAAGCTGCTCGATTTGACGCCGTACCTGGACCGCAAGCCGCGCGAGCTCTCGGGCGGCCAGCGCCAGCGCGTCGCCATGGGTCGCGCGATCGTTCGCGAGCCGCAAGTCTTCCTCATGGACGAGCCGCTCTCGAACCTCGACGCGAAGCTGCGCGTCCAGATGCGCGCCGAGATCGCGAAGCTCCAGCACGAGCTCTCCACGACGACGATCTACGTCACGCACGACCAGGTCGAGGCGATGACGATGGGCGACCGCGTCGCGGTGATGAGCATGGGTGTGCTGCAACAGGTCGACACGCCGCAGCACCTGTACGACGAGCCTTTCAACCTCTTCGTCGCAGGCTTCATCGGAACGCCGCCCATGAATCTCTTCGAGGGAGTCGTGCATTCGAACGGAGGCGGCGTCTCGGTCACGATCGGCTCGTCGACCCTCGCTGTGGCACCCATCTGCGTCACGCGCTACTCGGCGGTCGCGCAGGCGGACGGACGCGACGTCATCGTCGGAGTCCGTGCCGAGGACGTGCACCCGGCCGCGTCCCGCCCCGACCTGCCGGCGATCGACGGGCGCATCGAGCTCGTCGAAGCGCTGGGCTCGGGGTTGATGGCCTACTTCCACGTCGACGCGAAGCAGGTTCGGCCCGAGGGCACCGACGATGAGGAGCTGCCGGAGGAAGGCGAGAGCACGGTCGTCGAGCGCCCCAACCTCATCGCGAGCTTCCCGCCCAGGGTCGACCTGCGGATCGGCGACACCGTCCCCCTCGCGATCGACACCGCCGGCCTGCACTTCTTCGACAAGGAAACGGGTGCCGCGCTTCGCTAGCTGCGCCCTTGCCGCCTTTGCGACCGTTGCGCTGGGCGTCGGCGGAGCCGCCGCGGCACCCGACGCAGTCGCGCCGCCGACAGGCGCTGAGCTGCAGGCGCTCGCCAAGCCCATCTCACACTCGTCGCTCGCGAGCCAGCGGATCTACTTCGTCATGCCCGACCGGTACGCGAACGGCGAACCGGCGAACGACCGCGGAGGAGCGAGCGGCGGGCAGTCGGTGACGGGCTACCAGCCGTCCGACATCGGCTGGTACCACGGAGGCGACCTGCAGGGGCTCACCGGCTCGTGCGCGGATACGCGCACCGGGCTCGCGCGCATCAAGGGTCTCGGGTTCACGGCCATCTGGATCGCGCCGGTCGTCGTCAACCAGCCGGTGCAGGGAGACAGTGCCGCGTACCACGGGTACTGGGGCCTCGACTTCACGAAGGTCGACCCGCACCTGGGGACGGAGGCCGACTTCAAGGCCCTCGCGGAGTGCGCGCACTCGCTCGGCCTGAAGGTCTACCTCGACATCGTCGTGAACCACACGGCCGACGTCGTCCTTCTCACGGGCGGCACGAGCTACCGCTCGCCGCAGGAAGAGCCGTACCGAGACTGCCGCGGCAAGCCGTACTCGGCCGATCGCTACGCCGGAGGCAAGCGCTTCCCGTGCGTGTCCGTGCGCTACCAGCCCCGTGCGCCGATCGTCCTCCCGGAGAAGCGAAGGCTGAAGGGGCCTGCATGGCTCAACGACGTCACGCGGTACCACAACCGCGGTGACATCGACTTCTCGTCGTGCTCGGCGGGCTGCTTGGAGCAGGGCGACTTCTTCGGCCTCGACGACGTCTTCACCGAGCAGCCGTTCGTCGTGGACGGGCTCGCCAAGGTCTGGGCGGACTGGATCCGCGCGTATCGGATCGACGGCTTCCGGGTCGACACGGCCAAGCACGTCGACCGGGCCTTCTTCGGCGCCTGGATGCCGAAGATCCGAGCTGCGGCGAAAGCGGCCGGCGTGCCGGCGTTCGAGGTCTTCGGCGAGGTGTTCGAGACCGACTCCTCGACCCTCGCGTCGTTCGTGCGCGAGCGCGGCGTGCCGAACGTCATCGACTTCCCGCTGCAGGACGCGCTGATGCGCTACGCGGGCGGCTCGGCGGGCGCGCGCGGGATCTCGACGCGGCTCGCAGACGACGACTACTTCCGGCTCGGCGACGGCATTGCGCCGACGCCGGTGACGTTCCTCGGAAACCACGACGTCGGTCGGGCCGCGCTCAAGATCAAGGAGCAGGGTGGAGGCGAGGGCGCGGAGCTCCTCGCCCGCGATCTGCTCGGTCACAGCCTGCTCTACCTGTTGCGTGGCGCGCCCGCCGTCTACTACGGCGACGAGGTCGGAATGGTCGGGCGCGGCGGGGACAAGGCCGCGCGCCAGGATCTCTACCCGACGGCGGTCGCCGAGTGGCGGACGGAGGAGCGCGTCGGATCGCCGCCGATCGGCGCGGGCTCGTCCTTCGACCTCGTGACGCATCCGGTGTCCGAGCACCTGCGTGCCCTGGGCGCGCTACGCGATGCGCATCCGGCACTCTCGACTGGCGCCTCGTTCGTGCGCCTCGCACGCGAAGAGGCGCTCGTGGTGAGCCGGATCGACGCCGCGGCGCGGCGCGAGTACCTCGCGGCCTTCAACGCGTCCGAGGCGGCGGTGAACGTCACCGTGCAGACGGCCACTCCGTCGTCGGCCTGGTCGCCGCTGCTCGGAACCGCCACCGCCACGACGTCGCTCGCGAACGGCCGCACGACGCTGCGGATCCCGCCGCTCTCGGCTGTTCTCCTCCGGGCGGACGCGACGCTGCCCCGGCGCGGTGCGGCGAAGCTGCGGCTCGCGATCTCCTCCGACCGCTTCACGAACCTCGTTCGCGTCGCGGCCGACGCGTCGTCCGTCGACCCGCTCAGCGTCACGTTCGCGCTCAAACGCCCTGGAAAAAAGTGGACGCGCGTCGGGACGGACGACGGCGCGCCCTACGGTGTCTTCGTCGACCCGCAGAGCTTCCGTCGCGGCCAAACGGTGTCGTTCGTCGCGGTCGCGCGGGCGAGCGACGGCACGATCTCGAGGTCCGCGGTCGTGACGCGGAGGCTGCGCTCGTGAGCGTCCAGCCCGACGTCACCCGGGCGCTCGACGGAACGGGGCGGCGCTATGCGTTCCGGCCGGCGGCGATCCTCGGCAACGGCTCCCTGCTCGCCACCGTCAGCGAGCGCGGGGAGATCGAGCGGCTGTTCTGGCCGAACGTCGACCACGGGCAACATCTCGGGCAGCTCCGCCTCGGCGTCGAGCGGGACGGTCACACGCTCTGGCTCGACGACGAGCCGTGGTCGTGGGATCAGTCGTATGCCGACGGCTCGTCCGTGCTGTGCACGCTCGCGGAGCTCGACGGCGAGACGATCGAGATCACCGACGTGGTCACGCCGGCGGCGCCCGTCCTCGTGCGCCGGATCCGCACCGCCGCGCCCGAGCGGCTGGTCGTGCATATCGCGCCGAGGCTCGACGGCGACGAGCGGAGCGGCGCCGGCTACGTCGATCCCGACTCGGGCGCGCTCGTCTTCTACCTCCGCGGGGTCGCGTTGGCCGTGTCGCTGTCCGCGGAGGAGGAGACCTCGACCCTGCGTGAGTGGAACGGAGACGGCGAGACGCAGGACGTCGTCGTCCATCGTGCTCCCGTCGAGGGCACGCTGCGCGGTCGGGTTGAGGGAGAAGCGCGCGTGCTCGTCGCCTTCGGAGCGACCCCCGACGAGGCGATCGCGCGACTGACCCGACCGGCGACCATGGCCGCGGAAGTGCTCTTGAACGAGCGGGTCGCGTACGACCGCGAGACGGTGACGCTGGCGGCGACCGCCTCGGGTGGCGACCGCGTCGAGGACCTGTACGCGCGCTCGCTGCTGGTTCTCGAGCAGCTGACGGACCGCCAGAGCGGCGCGACGATCGCGGCGCCCGAGTTCGATCCGGGCTTCGAGCAGTCCGGCGGCTACGGATTCGTCTGGCCGCGTGACCTCGGCTACGTCGTGCTGAGCTTCCTCGCCGCGGGCCGCAGCGACCTCGCCGTCCCCGCGCTCCGCTGGCTCGCCCGTGAGCAGGCTCCGGAAGGGCTCTGGCTGCAGCGGTACTGGACGAACGGGTCGCTCGCGCCCAGTTGGGGGCTCCACCAGCTCGACGAGACGGGGATGGTCGTCTTCGCGTACGAGGCGGCATGGCGCGAGCTGAAGGATGCGGCGCTCGACCGCGAGCTGTGGCCCTCCGCGCGCGCCGCCGCCGACTTCCTGTGCAGCTTCATGGATCCGCAGACCGGGCTTCCGCTGCCGAGCGTCGATCTCTGGGAGCAGACCGACGGGCAGCACTCCTACAGCGCCGCCGCCACCTACGGTGGGCTCGTTGCGGCCGCCGCGATGGCGACCCGGCACGAGCCGGCGCTGGAGCAGCGGTACCGCGACGCGGCCGAGCGCGTCCGCGTGGCGATCGAGGAGCACCTGTGGAGCGACGAGCACGGCCGCTATCTCCGCTCGCGCTGGGTGGGGCGGCCCGACGACCTCGGCGAGACGCCCCCTGCGTCGTTCCACCGCACTCTCCGCTACCCGACGAAGTCCGTGCGAAGCGTCGACCCGGAGGACGCGCGCGTCGACAGCTCGCTGCTCGGGCTCGCGTGGCCCTTCCGGGCCGTCGACCCGAAGTCGCCGCGGATGCGCGCGACGATCGAGGCCGTCGAGCGTGAGCTGAGGCTCGACTGCGGCGGTGTCCTCAGGCACGAGGCCGACGACTACGCGGGCGGGAACCCGTGGCTGATCTCGACCCTCTGGCTGGGGCTCGCCGAGCGGCAGGCCGGCGACGAGGCGGGTCATGTGGCGTCCATCGAGTACGCACTCGAGCGGCAGACGGCACTCGGGCTGCTGCCGGAGCAGGTGACGCGCGACGGCGAGCCGGCGTGGGTCGTCCCGCTCGGCTGGAGCCACGCGATGTTCCTTCTGGCGGCACGGCCCGAGCTCGCGCTGATCCGCGACGGCGCCTGAGTAACGTCCGCGGCATGGTGCTGCGGATCCCCGAGCCGTACGACTTCGAGCTCTCGACGCGACGGTTCCGCGACTTCGGCTCGGACGGCGCGACCGTTCTCGTCGACGACGGCTTGCACCGCGTCGTCGCCGGTCGCGAAATCCGGATCGCTGCTGCGCCTGGAGGGGTCGCGATCGAGCCGTGGAGCGACGCTGCCGCAGCGGAGGTCGGCCGGCTCCTCGGTCTCCCGTTCGATCTCGACGCCTTTCACGCGTGGGCGGCGAGCGAGCCGACGCTGGCCGCGATCGTCGAGGCGCTGCCGGGCTTCCGGCCGACGCTGAACCCCGACCCGTTCGAGGCGCTGATCGTGGCCATCACGACCCAGCAGATCTCGCTCCGTGCGGCGGCGGCGATCCGGGGCAACCTCGTCCGTACGTATGGCGTTCAGCACGAGCACTCCTGGGAGTTCCCGACGCGCGAGCGGATCCGCGAGCTGCGGCCCCGTCACTTCACGCCGCTCGGGTTCTCACGCGCGAAGGCGGAGTACGTGCTCGAGCTCGCGCACTCCGCGCTCGATCTCGACGCGCTCGCGGCGCTCGACGACGACGAGGTGATCGCGCGGCTCACAGCCGTCAGGGGGCTCGGCCGCTGGACCGCCGACTGGTTCCTGGCGCGCCACTTGGCTCGTCCGCACGCGTGGCCCGCAGGCGACCTGGGCGTGCGAAAAGCGGTCGCGACCTTCTACGCTGAGGGGAGTTCCCTGTCGATCGAGGAGGTCCGTCGCATGAGCGAGCGGTTTGCGCCGTTCGAGAACCTGTCAGCGCAGTTTCTCCTCGCAGGCGCGAGGATGGCGGGGTAGGCCATGGAGGTACGGCGTGCAGCAGCCGAGGATTTCGAGGCGATCGCCGAGCTCTGGCGGGAGTTCGACCACGAGATCCCTCCCCCGACCCACGAAGGGCCGAACAACCTCGAGCAGGAGCTCGCCGAGGTGCGCGAGATCGTCGACTCGGAGATCGCGCTCGTCGCGCTCGACGACGGCACGCCGGTCGGATTCGCGCTGGCCCGGCGCCGCGCGCCTGGATACGGGACGCTGACGGATCTCTACGTCTCGCGCGACGCCCGGCGAAGCGGCATCGGCACGGAGCTGATGCGCGAGGTGCTCGCGGAGTTCCGCGCCTCCGACATCCACCATCTCGACCTGGACGTCCTGGCCTCGAATCACGTGGCGCGGTCGCTGTACGCGCGCTGGGGGCTCAAGGACGAGGTCGTGATCATGACCGCCGACGTCGCCGCGCTCGAGCAGAAGCTCGGGAGCCAGGAGGCGGCCTCGTTCGGCTCGATCCACATTCAGTCCGACGACCTGAGCGCGGTCGAGAAGGCCGTTCGCCAGTTCGTCCCTCGCCTCCCGGGCGGATCGCGCGGATCGGTCGTGGCGCCGCCTCGCGACGGCTGGATCGCGGTCTACGACGACGTGTGCGATCGCAGCCCCGAGATGCTGCGCCGGCTCGCGCGCGAGCTCTCCGATCGCATGGGCGCGGTGACCCTCCTGCTCGGAGTCGAGCGTGACGAGCTCGTGCGGATGATCCTCTTCGAGCGTGGCCGGATCGTGGACGAGTACCTGTCCGTTCCCGAGTTCTACGGTCCGTTGCCTCCGGGAGACGTGGTGGGGCTCGCGGCGAACCCGACGGTCGTCTCGCGGCTGACTGGAGCGGAACCGGACGCCGTGCGCCGAGTCGCGTGGACGGCGCCGTCTCCCGCCGACCTGCCTCCGGCGCGCACGCTGCTCGCCGATCTCGCGGCGGTGATGGGGATCACCGGGTCGGAGACGGGCTGGGCCGGCGCTCCAGCTCTCGAAGGCGCAGTCAGGATCGATCGCGCGTGAAGGTGCTCCTCCTGCACGGATGGCCCGTCTCCGAGCGAGTGTGGGTCTCGCAGGTGGGTGCTCTCCGTGGTGCGGGCTACGACGTCACGGCACCGCACCTCTACGGTCGCGGAGCGTCCATCGACGACTGGGCGGCGCAGCTCCTGCGCGACCTGGACGGCCCGCTCGTCGCCGTCGGCGCGTCGATGGGCGGCTACTGCGCGCTCGCGCTCGCACGGCGTGCGCCCGAGCGCGTGGTCGGGATGGTGCTCATCGGATCGCGAGCGGACGCCGACTCGTTCGAGCGCCGCCGGTTCCGTCTGGAGACGATCACGGAGCTCCGTGCCGGCTGGCGCCCGCCGCTCGCCGAGGAGGACGCCGACCTCGACAGCCTCGCCGTGGCACAGGAGGCGATGCGCGACCGGCTCGACCTCACCGGCGTCGCCGCCTCGTTCGGTGGGCCGCTGCTCGTCTGCGTCGGGGATGGGGACGAGCTCGTGTCCGTGGACGAGGCTCGCGCGCTCGCCGACCGGGCGCTCGACGGACGGCTCGAGGTGTTCGACGGAGCGGGGCACTTCGTCGCGGTCGACCAGCCCGCGCGGTTCAACGAGGTCCTGCTCGAGTTCCTGAGCCAGTGGAAGACGTAGAGCTCGAGGAGCTGCGCACGCTCCTCTCGGACGAGGATGTCCTCCTGGTCGACGTTCGCACTCGGCAGGAGTTCGAGGGACTGGCCGGAGCGCACTGCGATCCGTGCCAGGGCCATATCCCGGGCGCGGTCAACCTCGCGCTCGACCGGATCCTCGAGTGCCGGACGCTCGAGGAGGTGCGGGCGCTCGTGGGTCGGCCGCCGGGCACGGCGGTCGTCGCCTACTGCCACTCGGGTAGCCGCTCGCGATACGCCGCGCAGGTGCTCGGGGAGGCCGGCTACCGAGCCCGCAACTACGTGGGCTCGTGGCACGAGTGGTCTCGCGCCGTCTCCGAGTAGCTCGTCCTCAGCGCCCTTCCGCGACCCGCAGGAACGCCTCGGCGAGCGCGCGCCCGTACCCGTCGGACGCTGCGAACTTCGTCTCCGACTCAGCGCGAAGCTGCACCGGCGGCATCGGCAGGTCGTCGGGATCCTCCTCGATCCAGCCGTGAAGCATCTCTCGCGTGACCTCGGCATGGAACTGGATCCCCCACGCCGGGAGACCGTCGAGACGAAACGACTGCAAGCAGGCGGGGCTCTCCGCGAGCGCCGTAGCGCCGTCGGCGAGCCCGAAGGTGTAGTGGTGCCACTGGAACACGGTCGCGCGCGGGGGAAGCACCCCGAGCACGGGGTCCGACCTGCCCGCGGGAGTGAGCGCGACCTCGTGCCAGCCGATCTCGGGCGCGCTCGCGGGGCCGACCGTGGCTCCCGCGGCGCGCGCGAGCATCTGCGCGCCGAGACACACGCCGAACACGGGCACGCGGGCGGCGAGCACCTCCTGCAGGAAGGCCTCCTCGCGCGCGAGCCAGTCGAAGCGGTCGTCCTGGTCGGGATGCTGCGACCCACCGAAGACCATCACCGCGTCGTAGGCCGCTGCGAGGCCGGGTGCCTCGCCGTCCGGGACGCTCCAGCGCTCGAGCCCGTGTCCCGACGACTCGACCGTCTCGTCGAACACTCCGCCGGGAACCGTCGGGCCGTGGACGATCGACAACACGTGCACCCGTTCGACTCTAGACTCCCCCCAGACGGTTACAACCGCGAGCGAGGGGGTATCGCGCGCCTATGCCGATCGTGACGCAGTGCACGTTTCCAGGTTGCCGGACGAAGACGATGGGCCCTCTCTGCATCGAGCACGACTGGCCTGTCCTGCGGTCGTTCGTCCGGGGCCGGCCGCTCGTGCCTGCCGAGGTGGAGCTCCACCTCGCGCAGATGAGCGAGTCGCTCGCCCCGAGTCTCAGAACAACGTCGGAGCGACCGGCGGCGGCTCCCAGCCTCCGCTAGCGGGGACCCCGGCCTCGTCGAGCAGGCCGCGGAGCAGCATGGCGCTGCGCGGTGCGAAGTCGTCGCGGTTGTTGTTGAAGAGCGCGTAGACCTCGTCGGCCTCGTTCGCGAGGCGGCCGAGATCGTCGACCCACTCGGCGAGCTCCTCCGGGGCGTACATCCAGTTGAAGCGCTCCGAGGACTTCTCGGCCCTGATGTTCCACGTCTTCACGTTTCGGCCGTGGAAGCGTACGTATGCGACCTTGTGCGTCGCCGCGGCGACGGGCGGCAGCACGTTCGATGCGCGCGTCCGCGGCGCGTCCACCGAGACGTACGCGAGCCCGTTTCGCTCGAGGAACGCGAGCGTGTCGGCGCGCTCGTCCTCTTCCAGCCACGAGCGATGGCGGAACTCCACGAGCGGGACGAGCGGCTCGAGCAGCTCTCGTACCGACTCGAGCTCCGCCTTCGCGTGCGCGGACTTGACGACGCGCGGGTGGTACTGCAGGAGGATCCCACGGAGCTTCCCGGACAGCTCGAGAGGCGCGAGCGATCGGCGGAACTCGGCGAACGCGGTCTCTTGCTCGGCCTCCTCGTGTCCCGTCATCGACGCGTGCGCCTTGACGTGGAAGACGAACTCCGGAGGCGTCCGCTGTGCCCAGCGCCCGGTCACCTCGGGGTCGGGCAGGTGGTAGTAGGGCGAGTCGACCTCGACCGTGTCGAACCGCTCGGAGTAGTAGGCAAGGCGCGCCTTCGACGTCGAGACACCGCGCGGATACCAGCTCTTCAGGAGGCCTTCGTCCGCGAACGAGCAGGTTCCGAGGCGAACCGTGGCGGGCATCCGACCTTAGCGTTTCCGCACGGTCGCGCTCCGCGCCGTGAGCCCGCCGAGCGTCGGATTCACGCAGGGGATGGGTCGCAGGAACGGTTCGAGCGCGAAGCAGATGCCGGGCGGCGAGACGCGCTCGGCGGTGGCGGTGGCGCGAAAGACGGAGCCCGCGCGCGCGTGGAACGTGAAGCGCCCGACGCGGTTCGTCCGTGCCGACCCGAGCGGGCGCTGGGAGCTCGCCGTCGCGCCCCCCGTGATGCGAACGCGCGCGTCGGCGCGTGCCGCACCGCCCTGGCGAACGATTCCTTTGAGCACGGCGCCGGGACCCCTGGTGCGGGCCGTGAACGTCACCGAGCCACTGCCGACGACCGCGGGCGACGCGACAGCGCGCGCCGGATCGGCGTCGACTCCGACGTACGGCACCCAGATCGAGATCCACGTGCCGACGGGACGAAGGCGCAGCGCGCCCGACACGGTCAGCCTCAGCGAGACGAGCATCGCGCCTTGCGGGTGCGAGCTCGGGTGCGCGAAGCACATGAGGAGGTCGCCTCCCACGAGCAGATGAACGGGCACGTCCACCGAGATCGCTGTGCCCGCAAGGCGCAGACGCCAGAGCGCCACGACCCGCTCGCTGACGGCACAGCCGGTCAGCGTGCCGGCGTCGATCGGTCCGGCGTCGACGACCTCGAGCCGGCCGTCGGCGCTCAGCTCCGTGTTTCCCACCGCGGTGGCGACGAACGTCGCCGAACCCGAGCCGATCGTCGTTCCGGCCGGCTGCGCGGCGATCTCGGTCTGGAGCGGCGAGATGATCCGGATCAGCGCCGTCGCATCGTCGCCCGGACTCTGGGCGACGTCGAGCGTCACCGAGTTGCCGTCGTGGCTGGCCTCGAGACTCGGCGAGCCGTATGCGGCGTAGGCGGCGGCGGTCGTCAAAACCGCTACGCACGAAGCAACGCCCGTCGCGGCGATCACGAGCCGCCGAGTCTTCCGCCCACCCGTCAGGCGGTGAGTGTCGCACAGCGTGGCGGGGCCGGCGTGCGCCGGCCCCGCCTGCGAGAACGGATCTACTTCCGCTTGCGGACGACCCGGCTCTGTGCCGTGAACCCGTTGATCGAAGGGTTCACGCACGGGATGCCGCCGAGCGATGCCTGCAGCTGCGTGCACACCGCCGGGGATGCGCCGGCCGCTGCGACGACGCTCGCGCGATAGAAGACACCGGTCTTCGCCCTCAACGTGAAGCGACCGGTCGACGTCGTCCGCACGCGGCCGACGCGCTTGAGGCTCGAAGCGCGAGTGCCGGCGAACAGCGTGACGGTGGCACCACTTCGCGGCGCCCCGCCTTGCGTGACGGCGCCCGAGAGGACAGCACCCTTACCGGCGATCTTCGCGGCCAGAGTCACCGCGCCCGGCGCGATGGCTGCAGGGGAAGCGACGACGCCCGCGGCATTCACGCTTCCGACTCCGGGTGCGTACGGAACCCAGGTCGAGATCCAGGCGCCGCTTGCCGTGCGCGAGAAGACGCCGTTGATGGTGAGCTCGGCGCTGTAGACCTTCGCGCCGAACGTCGCACGACCCGGCGTGCCTGCGGGAACGTCGGGCGGAGGCAGACAGATCGTGATCGTCGACGCGCCCGAAGCGCCGGGAACGAGGTACGTGGGAACGGTCAAGGTCTGGCCTGCGGCGGTGAGAATCATCAACCACGTCGCGGTCGGGGCCGTGGATCCGATGCAGGCCGTCTGAGCTGCGGCCGGAACCTGACCAGGCGCAGCGACCACGAGCTGGCCCTCGAGCGGAAGATCGGCGCCGGCGAGATCGAGCGCCTTCACGATCGCGCGAACCGGGCCGAGAACGGTTCCGGGTGCCTGTGTGGTCGTCAGCCCCGTGCTCGCAGGAGCACTGATGGCCACGCGAGCCGTCGGATCGTCGTTCGGATCGAGCGAAGCCTTGATCACGACGCCCGCGGCTGTCTGTGTCACTTCGAGCTTCGCGGACGTGTACGCCGCCATCGCAGCCGGTACGGCGACGAGTCCTGTCAGTGCCGCCAGTCCGACGGCGATCGTCCAGAGACGTCTCTTCATGTGCCCTCCTCGTGAATCGGTCGTTGGTCGGTGGCCAGGGCGGTCATCCCTGTGCCAGCAGAATCCCGCTCGCCTTGACCCATTGCTTGTTGTCGTAGCGGTACAGGTAGACCTGCTCCATCGGCCGGTAGTCGGTCGGAGAGGTCTTCAAGCGGATGCCTGGGAGCATGAACGGATTGGCCTTCGTGTCGAGGCTCTGCGCGGCGCGCAGGAGCCCTGTGCGTGTGAGGTTCCTACCCGCTTTTCGCAAGGTTTCCACCATCGTCCACGCGACCGTCATGCCGTACCAGTTGTAGACGTCCGTCGGCCGTCCGCTCGGGTTGTGCCTGCGCATGATCGAGCGGTAGAGCGCGACCGTCTTGTCCTTCGCCCAGACGGGGTCGTTCGGGTTCTTCACGAAGGCGATCGACAGCGCGCCTTTCGTCAGCTCGGGCGCGTTGAAGCGCGCGATGCCCATGATCGTCGGCTCGATCGAGACGGAGGCGACGTACACCTGCGCCTTCCAGCCGAGGTTGTGCGCGGCGCGAATCGCGTTCAGGAAGAACTTCGGCGTTGCGAAGAGCATCAGCGTGTCGGCGCCCGACGACTTCAGGAGCGCGACCTGCGACGAGACGTCCGCACCCGTGAACTCGTAGCCCTGCTTGGCCACGATCCGCGGCCCCTTGCCGGCGATCGCGCGCGTGAGGCCCGTGAGCATGTCGAGCCCGAGCGGCGTGTTCTCGTACAGAACCGCGATGCGCGCCTTCGGGCGCGACTTCACGATGTTGTTGCCGTACACGTGCCCCTCGCCGCGATAGCTCTGGAGGAAGCCCATCGTCCACGGGAAGCGCGCGAAGCTGCGGCCGATCGCCTGCGAGCCGTCGCCCGCATAGAGCTGCGGCACCTTCTGGGCGTTCAGGTACTCGCGCGTCGCGAGGCTGTTGGCCGTGCCCACCGAGTTGAAGAGCGCGAAGACCCTGTCGCTCTCCACGAGCCTGCGCGTCTGCTGGACGGTCAAGGCGGGGTTGTACGCGTCGTCGTAGTAGCGGTACTCGATCTTCCGTCCGTTCACGCCGCCCATCGAGTTCACGTGGTCGAAGTACGCCTTCGCTCCAGGCGCGACTGTGCCGAACGCGGCCGCCTCGCCCGTCAAGGGCACGGTTCCGCCGAGAAGCACGGTCGTCGGCGTGACGCCGGGATCTGCGGTGGGCGTCGCGCCTGCCGTCGCGGCCAGAGCGAGCCCTGCGAGCGCGGCGGCCGCTGCGCGCGCGATCACTGCGTGACCGGTGTGCGGAGACCCGGGAGCTTGAGTGTCGCCGTGCCCACGCGAGCGCGAGCCGTCGGCGCCATCGGAAGGTCGAGATAGAGGAGGTTCGTCGGGTTCTGCGCCGTGGAGGACGAGGCGAGCGTCAGGGTCAGCCGCGATCCCTTGGGAACGAACGTCGCCTGGTTGACGAGGCTGATCGTCACCTTCTGGGCTCCCGGCTTGGTCGGGACGCCGCCCCCGCTCACGACGATCTCCTTGCCCTGCGGCGTGCGGGCCGTGAGCACCGCCACGAGGCGCGACCAGCCGCCGCTCGCCGCTATCGACGTCTGCACGGTCGGCGAGCCGTAGACCTCGATCGCCTTGCGGAGCGGCGGGGACGTGCGGGAGACCTTGCCGCTGCGCGCGAACGTCGTGACGCCCGGGAAGGAGACGAACGTGGGCGAGACCGGCGGCAGCGTGCCCCGCCGTGCCGTCTGCCCCGCGAACTTCTCGGAAGCGACGTAGACGGACGCCTGCGCGCCGTCGCAGCCGGTTGCGCGAAGGTGGCAGTCGAACCAGGCGCGCGCCCGCGTCATCAGATGCGCGGTGTCGGCCGCCGGGAAAGTCGAGGGTGCGTGCCCGTGGAGACCCACGTAGAGCGCCTTCGGGCCGCGTAGGAGCGCGAACGCACGCGTTCCCTGGTCGATGCCGAAGAGGAAGTCGCGCCGCCCCTGCGCCATGAAGACCGGGGTCGTGACCGTGCCGAGCTTCGAGATGCTCGAGCGTGCCTCCGCCCACGGCCGCACCGCTGCGACGTCACCCGCGAAGGCGGCGGCCTGCACGGCGGTGAGCGACGGATCACGGCGTTCGGGCGGGATCGATCCGGCGAGACCGGCGACGAGCCCCGACTTGACGAGACCCTGCGGCATCAGCGCGGAGTAGAGATCCGTCCACGTCTCCACGGTCACGACCGCCTTCCAGGGAACGCCGGCGACGAGCGAGTTGAAGATCCCGCCTCCGCCGTACGAGATGCCCCACGCGCCGATCGACGTGTCGGAGACGTCCCCGCGCGCGGCGAGCCAGTCGCGAATCGTGCGGATGTCCTGCACCTCGCGCGGACCGTCGATTCCGACGAGGCCCCCGGACTGTCCGTGGCCGCGCGCGTCGAAGGTCAGAATCGTGTAGCCCGCGCCCGTCAGGCCATAGCCCTCGACGAGCGCGTTCATCTGCTGCCGGTTGCCCGCGAGCCCATGCAGGAAGACGACAGCCGGCCAGCCTCCTGCGGGCGCCGCACCGTCCGGCACGTAGAGCGTGGCGGCGATCGAGACTCCGTCGTCCATCGTCAGCGAGACATCCTGTCGCGCGGCGACGGAACCAGGCGCGTCCCCCACGGCCAGGAGCAACGCTGAAAAGAGTGCAACGGCCAGGGCTTTCGCCATCGGCCGGGAAGGGTAGACGAGGCCAGTGCCTGGCACCGGAAGTTCGCACCGCAGCGCCAATCCGTTCACAGGACATGGCCGCAACGACGGGGCTCCGCGGGTGCTCTCCCTAGAATCCCGCGGATGGATCCGCGGCCGATCGGCGTGTTCGACTCGGGGATGGGCGGTCTCACCGTTCTCCACGAGTGCCTCGTGACCCTGCCGCACGAGGACTTCGTGTACCTCGGCGACGGCGCGCGTCTGCCGTACGGACCGCGGCCGCTCGGTGAGATCCGTCGCTTCGCGGGAGAGATCGCGGGCTACCTCGAGGCGCAGGGCGTCAAGCTGATCGTCGCGGCATGCAACTCCGCGACCGCGGCGGCGCTTCCCGATCTACAGCGGCAGCTCTCGGTGCCGGTGATCGGCGTTCTGGCGCCCGAGGCTCACGCGGCCGTGCTCGCGACGCGCAACCGGCGCATCGGCCTGCTCGCGACGGAGGCGACCGTGGCGAGCGGGCGCTACCCCGAGCTCGTCCACGCCCTCGATGCGGGCGCCGAGGTCCTGTCCGTCGCGTGCCCGCTGCTCGTCCCCCTGATCGAGGGCGACGACCCGTTCGGCGAGGAGCTCGCCGACGCCGTACGTGAGTACGCCGCTCCGCTCAAGGACGCGGGCGTCGACACCGTCATCCTCGGCTGCACGCACTACCCGCTCATCCGCCCCGTGCTCCAGCGGGTCTTCGGGCGCGGCGTGACGCTCGTCTTCTCGGCCGAGGAGACTGCGCGCGAAGCCGCCGAGACGCTCGCACGGAAGGGGATCGAGAACGCGCCTGCACGCGAGGGCGCGTACCGCTTCCTCACGACCGGCGATCCCGACCTCTTCCGCGAGATGGGGCGGCGGTTCCTGCAGCTCCCGATCGAGGCGGCCGAGCACGTCGAGGTCGCGACCCTCGAGGCGGTCGCATGAGGCACGACGGCCGGAAGCCGGATCAGCTCCGCGAGCTCGACGTCATCCCCGACTACCTCGAGCAGCCGCACGGCTCCGTGCTGTACGCGCAGGGGAAGACCATCGTGCTGTGCACCGCAACCGTCGAGGAGGGCGTTCCGCGCTGGTTGCAGCGCAGCGGGCGCGGCTGGATGACGGCGGAGTACGCGATGCTCCCCGCCTCGACGGGCGAGCGCACCCAGCGCGCGGTTTCGCGCGGGCGGCCGGACGGGCGGACGGTCGAGATCCAGCGGCTCATCGGGCGTGCCCTCCGTTCGGTGTGCGACTTCCAGGCGCTCGGGGAGCGCACTCTCTGGCTCGACTGCGACGTCCTCCAGGCGGACGGTGGCACGCGCTGCGCTTCGATCACGGGCGCATGGATCGCCGCCCGCCGCGCGCTCGACGGGTTCGGGCTCGCGAAGGCGCTCACGGGCTCGATCGCGGCCGTCTCCGTCGGGATCGTCGAAGGCGAGCCCGTCCTTGACCTCGATTACGTCGAGGACTCGAGCGCGGAGACCGACATGAACGTGGTGATGACGGGCGACGGCCGCCTCGTCGAGGTGCAGGCGACGGCCGAGCGCGATCCGTTCTCGCGCGAGCTGCTCGACTCGCTCCTCGACCTCGCCGCCGGTGGGATCGAGTCGCTCACCGCGGCGCAGGGAGAGGCCGCGACCGCTCCCGTCGAGTGAAGCTCGTCCTTGCCTCGCGGAACGAGAACAAGCTGAGGGAGCTCCGCGCGGCGCTTCCCGACTGGGACATCGCGCTCCTCGACGCGCCGGACGAGCCGGTAGAGGACGGCGAGACCTTCCTCGACAACGCGCGGATCAAGGCGCGCCACGGCCGCGAACACGCTCCCTCGGACGCGTGGGTCGCCGGCGAGGACTCCGGTATCGAGGTCGCCGCGCTCGGCGGCCGGCCGGGCGTCGAGTCTGCGCGGTGGGCGGACGACGGCGTCGCGCAGCTACTCCTCGAGCTCGCCGGCGAGGCCGATCGTCGCGCGCGCTACGTCTGCGAGCTCGTGGTGCTCGCGCCCGCCGGAGAGGAGCTCCGCGCCAGAGGAACCCTCGCCGGCAGCATCGCCGACGGGCGGCGTGGTGACGAAGGCTTCGGCTACGACCCGATCTTCGTGCCGGAGGGTGGAGCCCGAACGGTGGCGGAGCTCGGGGACTCGTGGAAGGCGGAGCACTCGCACCGAGCGCAGGCTGCGAGGGAGCTGGCCGCCGTGCTCGCATCGCCCTGAACGCTGGTAGGTTCGGCCGATGGACGCGGCGCAGGCGCTCGGCGAGCTCACGCAGCTGTCGTCGCAGATCATCGCGGCGGTTGCGCTGGGCGGCGACGGCGCCGTGCTCGCGGGGTCGCCGGAGGACGCGTCCGAGCGACTCGCGGCCTCGACGCACGAGCTCGTCCGCGCCGCGGCGGAGCTCGGCTCGCACGAAACGCACGTGACGCGCGTGGAGGTCGAGCTCGACGACGGCGCGATGTTCGTCGTCCGCGAAGGCGACGTCACCGTCGCCGCGACGACCGGCCCGAGCCCGACCTCGGGGCTCGTCGTCTACGACTTGCGGACATGCGCACAGGCGATCGCGGCGCCCGAGACGAAGAAGCGACGGACGCGCAAGCCGAAGGAAGAGGACGCATGAAGGCCCTCGTTCGCCTGATCCTGGTCGCCGCGCTCGCGGTCTGGGCATGGCGGCGCTTCTTCGCGTCGTCCGGGTCGCTCGAGCGGGCCGGTGTCTCGTTCGCGGACGGCTCGGCGGTCGTCCTCGAGCCAGGCTCTCCGGGCTTCGAGCGCATGGCCGTGGTCGCGCGTTCTGCAATTCGCCCGTGACACGCGACGAGCTGGGCGCGCTCCTCGTCGAGCGCGCATTGCTGGAGGGCGACTTCGTGCTTCGCTCGGGCCGGCGCTCGTCCTGGTACCTCGACAAGTACCGCTTCGAGACCGAGCCGGAGATCCTTCGCGCGCTCGGCGGCGAGCTCGCAGACGAGGCTCGTGCGTGCGAGCCCGACGCCGTGCGGCTCGCCGGCCCCGCTCTCGGCGCGGTCGCGTTGGCAGCTTCGGCAGCGATGGCGTCCGGTCTGCCCTTCATCATCGTGCGCGGTGAAACCAAGGAATACGGCACAGCCAAGCGGATCGAAGGCCCTTTCGCGCCCGGCGAGCTCGTGTGCCTGCTCGAGGACGTCGTCACGTCGGGCGGTGCGCTCGCCGAGGCCGTGTCGGCCGTCCGGGAAGAGGGTCTCGTGGTCCGCCACGCGGTCTGTGTCGTCGACCGGGAGGAGGGCGGTTCGGACGCTCTCGCCCGGCTGGGAGTGCGCCTGCACGCGCTGTTCCGTGCCGCCGAGCTCCTGGAAATGCAGAAAATCCCCGGAAAAGGCACCGTTGAGCCAAATCTGAAGGGCTGTTAGGCTCCTTCGGTTCCATGAACACCGAATCCCACGTCAGGAGGAGACAGTGACCAAGCAGGATTTCGTGGACGCCGTAGCCGATTCGGCCGGCATGTCCAAGCGTGAGGCTGGCGCTGCGGTCGACGCCATGCTGGACACGATCACGGACGCGCTGAAGAAGGGCGACTCGATCACGTTCACCGGCTTCGGCAAGTTCACGACCTCGGCGCGCGCGGCGCGCATGGGCGTCAACCCGCGGACCGGTGAGAAGGTGCAGATCGCGGCTACGACAGTGCCGAAGTTCACGGCCGGGAGCGCGCTCAAGTCGGCGGTCAAGAGCGGCAACTAGCGACTCCGAGACGAAGTCTTACGAGAGGCCGCTGCGCACGGAGATCGTGCAGGCGGCCTTTCGTTTGGCCTTGAACACGAACGTATGTTCGATTACGGTGGACGGCTATGCAGCTCTCGTTCGACGCCGCCGACCGGCTCGTGGAGCTCGTCCAGGCGCGCCGCGGCGCGGTCGGTGCGGAAGAAGCGGCGCGCGTTCTCTTTGCGCTCGAACGAGCTCCGGCGACGCTCGCGCACTCCCTCCTCTCCGACGTCGTCGACGGAGATTCGCGGCTTGCGTGGCTGGGTGGCCGGGTCGGCCTCGCGGACGCCGACACGCCCCAGCTGCTGATCGAGGAGGCGGAGATCGTCGTGTTCGACCTCGAGACGACGGGGCTGTCGGCGGCACGTGACCGCATCTGCGAGATCGGCGCGGTGCGCGTGGGCGCGCTCGAGATCGTCGACACGTTCGAGACGCTCGTCTGCCCCGGCGTCGCGTTGCCTCCGACGATCGCGCGGCTGACCGGCCTCGACGACGCGAACCTCCGGCGCGCACCCCTGCAGGAGCTCGCGGTGCGGCGCTTTCTCGCATACGTCGACACCGCGCCCCTCGCGGCGCACAACGCCCGCTTCGACGTCGGCTTCCTGGACAGGGCCGTGCAGCGTCTCACCGGCAAGCGCGTGGCAGCCCCGGTGGTCGACACGGTCTGGCTCGCCCGCAGGCTGCTGCAGCGGCGGAGCGAGCGCTTTTCGCTCGCGCAGCTCGCGCACTTCTTCGGCACCTCGACGAACCCGTGCCACCGCGCGCTACCCGACGCTCTCGCGACAGCGGAGATCCTCGTCGCGCTGCTCGGCGTCGCCCAGGAGCGTGGCGCACGGACGCTCGCCGAGGTGATCGAGCTCGCCGCCCCGCGCGAGCGGAGGCTGCATGCGCGGCGCTCGCTCATCGCGGGCGCGCCCGAGACGCCAGGCGTCTACCTCTTTCACGACCGCAACGGAACCGTCCTCTACGTCGGGAAGGCTCGGAACCTGCGCGCGCGACTGCGCTCGTACTTCGCAGGCGATCGCCAGCGCCCCGCGGTCGAGGCGGCGCTCGGCGCGCTCGCCCGGGTCGAGTGGCGCGAGCGCGGCTCCGAGCTCGAGGCGGCGCTCGAGGAGCTTCGGCTCATCCGCGAGTTGCGACCGCCCGCGAACGCCCGTGGCGGTCGCCCGCAGTCCTACCTTCGCCGCAAGGGAGAACGCTGGGTCGTCGTCTCGGAGCCCACGCGCGTCGGGCCGATCGCGAGCAAGCGCCGCGCGCAGCTCGCAGCACGGGCGCTCGAGGGCTTCGAGGACGACGACCTCGCGGCTGCGCTCCCGCCGCTTCACGCGAAGCTCCGCCGGTTCGCGCGCGACCTCCGCTTCGAGGACGCGGCTCGTCTGCGCGACCGCGTCGCCGCGCTCGAGAAGGTGGTCGCGCGCGTGAGCGAGCTCGAGCGCCTGCGCTCCGAGGAGCTCTGCGTGCTCGCGCCGGCACGCGAGGCGGGCTACTGGCGCGCGTTCGTCGTAACGCGGGGGCGCGTCGTGGCGAGGACGATCCCGCGCGGCGCGGCAGGCCGGCTCGAGATCCAGTCTTGCCTGGCTCGAGCGGCGTCGGCGGAACCGTCGCTCGCGCAGGAGGATGCGGCCGATCTCCTCGTCGTCTCGGGCTTCCTGCGCAAGCCGCCTCCGGAGCTGCGCGTCGTCTCACTGCGGCTCGCCGAGATCCAGGCTGCGTAGCCTGTGAGCCGTGCCCGATCCGGTGAACTTCGCCGACCGCCTGGCCGAGGCCGTGACGCGGAAGCAGAGCCAGCTCGTGGTCGGGCTCGATCCGCGGCTGGACCTGCTCCCGATGGAGCTGCGCGGCGAGGCGGTCCTCGGACGCGCGTCTGCCGCGTCGACGGTCGCGCGCTTCTGCAAGGGGATCGTCGACTCGGTCGGCCCGTACGTCGTCGCCGTGAAGCCGCAGTCGGCCTTCTTCGAGGCTCTCGGCTCCGACGGCTATCGCGCTCTCGAGGAGGTGTGCGAGTACGCGCGCGCGGCCGGCCTGCTCGTGCTCGTCGACGCGAAGCGAGGCGACATCGGCTCGACGTCCCGCGCCTATGCCGAGGCGCTCCTCGAGCCGCGCGGGGACGGGCCTCCGCTCGCCGACGCGACGACCGCCAGCCCGTACCTGGGCTTCGACTCGATCGAGCCGTTCCTCGCGGCGTGCAGGCGGCACGGCGCCGGCGTGTTCTTCCTCGTCCGCACGTCGAACGCCGGCGCCGCGGACGTCCAGGATCTCGCGCTCTCCGACGGTCGGCCGCTCTGGCATCACGTTGCCGAGCTCGTGCGGGAGTGGGGCGAGCCGCTCGTCGGGAGCGCCGGGATGTCGAGCGTCGGCGCGGTCGTGGGCGCCACGCATCCAAGGGCCGTCTCGGACGCACGCAGACTGCTGCCGCAGACCCCGATGCTGCTTCCCGGCGTCGGCGCGCAGGGAGCGACGCCCGCGGACGTGGCTCGCGCCTTCACCGTCGGCGCCGCGAGCGCGCTCGTGACCGCGTCGCGCTCCGTCATCTACGCGTATCGCGAGTCGGAGGCCGACTGGCGCACCGCGGCGGCGACGGAAGCGCAGCGGCTCGCGCGCGACGTCTGGGTCGCAGCGGGTTGGTGAGTCGCTTCGACCGCGGTCGCGAAGGCGACCGCGCTTTAAGGATCTTCGCGACCTGGGATCTGCGCTCGCAGATCCCAGGTCTTGCGGGCCGACACTGCTTGGTGACCCCTATCATTCGGCGCCGGTGATGCGCAGAGCTCTCGTCGCCGTCGCTCTCGTCGCCCTCCTCGCGCCCTTCGGGGCGTCGAGCGCGGAGCCGCAGATCGCGGCCGCCTCGTGGTACCTCGTTGGCGAGGACGGGTCCGTCCTCGCGCGGAGCAACGCCGCGAGCCCGCGCGCGATGGCGAGCATCACGAAGCTCATGACCGCGCTCGTCGCAGTCGAGCAGGCGCAGCTCGGCGACACCGTCGCGGTGAGCCCCGAGGCGGCCGCGATCGGCGAGTCGACCGTCTACCTGCGTGCGGGCGAGGAGCTGACCGTTGCGGATCTGATCCGCGCGACGCTCATCCCGAGCGCGAACGACGCGGCTCAGGCGCTCGCGCTTCACGTAGGCGACGGATCTGCCGATCGTTTCGTCGACCTCATGAACGCGAAAGCGGCAGAGCTCGGCCTGACCGACACACATTTCGAGAACCCGCACGGTCTCGACGAGAGCGGTCACGTGTCGAGCGCGCGCGACGCGACCGCGCTCGTGCGCTACGCGCTAGGCGTGCCGTTCGTCCGCGACGCGCTCTCCCGCTCCACCGTCTCGCTGCCGGGCGGAAGGACGTTCACGACGACGGACGACCTGCTCGTGTCCTGGAAGCCTCTCGTCGGCGGCAAGACCGGTCACACGCGCGACGCGGGCTGGTCGCAGGCCGCCGCGGCGGCGAGGGCAGGGGTCACGGTCTACGGCACCGTTCTCGGAAGTGACACGCGCGGAACTCGAAATGATGCGCTCCGCGAGCTGCTCGACTACGGCCTCGACCAGTACCGGCGCGTGCAGG
This sequence comes from Gaiellaceae bacterium, assembly GCA_035630135.1. Taxonomy (GTDB): domain Bacteria; phylum Actinomycetota; class Thermoleophilia; order Gaiellales; family Gaiellaceae; genus GMQP-bins7. The sequence goes on along the minus strand of DASQLF010000162.1, from coordinate 7,283 downwards.
TGATCGACGGGCGCCGCGTCTACGCGTCGGCGGAGACGGGCTATGGCCAGTCAGACGTCGACCTCGTCGCGACGCGCTCCCACGTCGGCACGCTGCGGATCGGCAAGCCGCTCGTCGAGCGCGTCGTGGCGCCGACGGTGCTGGCGCTGCCGGTCGCCAAGGGGCAGAGAGTCGGCCGCGTCGAGGTGTACGACGGGAACCGCCTGGTCGCATCCTCCAACCTGGTCGCCGGGGAGGCCGTGGCAGACGCCGGGTTCTTCGCCAAGGCGTGGTGGTACGCGAGCGAGACCGTGAGCAACCTGTGGGGCATCGTCACGTGATCGTCACGGTGACGACGAACGCGGCGCTCGATCGCACGCTCACGGTGCCCGTGTTCCAGATCGGCTTCCGGCACCGCTCGAGCGAGGTGCTCACGCTCGCGGGCGGCAAGGGCATCAACGTGGCCCGGGCGCTCAAGATCCTCGAGGTGCCGGTCGTCGCGACCGGGCTCGCCGGAGGTCGCACCGGCACGCGGATCATCGAGGAGCTCACCGCGGAGGCCATCCTCAACGACTTCGTGCGGATCGCCGCCGAGTCGCGCACCTCGACCGCCGTCGTGGACCCCACCTCGGGCACCTACACGGAGATCAACGAGTGGGGCCCGGAGGTCTCACCGAGCGAGCTAGAGACGCTCGTCGAGAAGCTCCACTACCTCTCCCGCGGCGCAGACTTCGTCGTCCTGTCCGGGTCGTTGCCGCGCAAGGTCGCGACGACCTTCTACGCGGACGCGGTTCGCGATCTCGCGCGCCGCGACGTCCGCGTCGTGCTCGATTCGGAGGGCGAGCCGCTTCGGCTCGGCGTCGAGGCCGGGCCGTATCTCGTGTCGCCCAACCAGCGCGAGGCCGAAGGGCTCGTCGGGCAGGAGCTCGAGGACGACGACGACTTCCTCATGGCGCTCGACGCCATCGCGGAGATGGGCGCCCGCAACGTCCTCATTACGCTCGAGAACGGCTGCTTCGCGCTCCTGCGCACGGGTCGCAAGACCCGCCGGCTGCGCGCGTTCGCGCCCTACGTCGATCCGGTGTCGGGGGTTGGATCGGGAGACGTCCTGCTCGCCCAGTTCCTGGCGGCCGCCGGCGAGGAGCGCTCGCCGGACTACGCCGTCCGTCTCGCCGTGGCCGCGGGAGCCGCGTCCGTGCGCGCGGTCGGAGCGGGCCGCTTCGATCCGGCGCTCGCCTCGACGCTCGCAGCGGACATCGAGCTCGCAGAGCTGCAGCCCGTCCGCTCGTAGACTCGCCCGATGCGCGAGCAGCGCAAGGTCGTCACGATCCTCTTCTGCGACCTCGTGGGCTCGACGGCGCTCGGGGAGTCGACCGATCCGGAAGTCGTCCGCGCGCGGCTCAGGCGTACGTTCGAAGACCTGCGCGCGATCATCGAGCGGCACGGAGGCAGCGTCGAGAAGTTCGTCGGCGACGCGGTGATGGCCGTCTTCGGCGTTCCCGTCTCGCACGAGGACGATGCCCTCCGCGCGGTGCGTGCCGCGAAGGAGATGCAGCACGCGATCGCCGAGCACGGCCTCGAGGCGCGGATCGGGATCAACACGGGAGAGGTCGTCGTCGGAGGCGAGGGCGAGACCCTCGTGACCGGCGATGCGGTAAATGTCGCGGCGAGACTCGAGCAGTCGGCCGGAAGCGGCGAGATCCTGATCGGCGCCCAGACGCGAGCTCTCGTGCGGGATGCCGTCACGGCGGAGGCGCTCGAGCCCATAGCGCTGAAGGGCAAGGCGCATCCGGTCGAGGCGCATCGCCTGCTCGAGGTGCTCGAGGACGCCGCCCCAATCGAGCGGAACCTGGCGGCGCCGCTCGTGGGCCGCGAGCGAGAGCGTCTGAGGCTCTGGCGTGCGTACGAGGACTCGATAGCCGATCGCAGCTGCCAGCTCTTCACGCTCCTCGGGCCGGCGGGCATGGGCAAGTCGCGCCTCGTCGCCGACTTCCTCGAGCGTGTCGGCGCCGACGCCGATGTCCTGCGCGGCCGCTGCCTCTCCTATGGCGAGGGCATCACGTACTGGCCGCTCGTGGAGATGCTCGTTCCTCTCGGCGTCGAGCCGGAGGCCGTGGTCGCCTCGTCACCTGCGGAGACGAGGGTCGGGTTCCGCAGACTCCTCGAGGCGCGCGCTGCCGACCGCCCGCAGGTCGCCGTTATCGACGACCTGCAGTGGGCCGAGCCGGAGTTCGTCGACCTCGTCGAGCACGTCGCAGACCTCTCGCGCGACGCGCCGATCTTCCTGCTCTGCATCGCGCGGAACGAGCTCCTCGACGCCCGGCCTGGCTGGGGTGGCGGAAAGCTGAACGCAACCTCGCTGCTGCTCGAGCCGCTGCGCGATGACGACTGCGAGACGCTGATCGCGAACCTGCTCGGCGAGCGCGACCTCGCAACCGATGCACGCGTGCGTATCACCGAGGCGTCCGGCGGCAATGCCCTCTTCGTCGAGGAGATGGTCGCCATGGTGCGAGAGAGCGGCAACGGTGAGGGGCTCGCCGTGCCGCCCACCATCAACGCGCTCCTGCAGGCCCGCATCGACGGGCTCGAGCCGGAGCTCCGGCTCGTGCTCGAACGCGCGGCGATCGAGGGCGAGGTGTTCCACGTCGGCGCGGTCGCCGACCTGTCCGCAGACGAGGCGCGGCTTGCGCTCGACGAGCACCTCGCCGCGCTCGTCCGCAAGGACCTCGTGCGACCGGAGCGCTCCGTCATCGCGGGCCTGGACGCCTACCGCTTCCGCCACCTACTCATCCGCGAGGCCGCCTACGCGTCGATGCCGAAGGAGCTCCGCGCCCAGCTTCACGAGAGGTACGCCGAGTGGCTCGAGCGCACGGCCGACGAGTCCGCCTTCGAGCTCGACGAGATCGTGGGCTACCACCTCGAGCAGGCGCTCCTGCTCCGGCAAGAGCTGGGTGTGCGGGACGACGACCTGGCCACGCGAGCGGCAGCACGGTTGCTCGCTGCCGGAACGCGGGCACTGGGTCGAGCCGACCACCCCGCCGCAGGCGGCCTCCTGCAGCGCGCGGTCGACATCCGGAGCGCAGACGACCGGTTGCACCTTCGCGCGATGTTCACGCTCGGGCGCGTCTTCATGCGCCGGGGTGACTTCGTGCGCGCAGAGTCACAGCTCCTCGAGACGATCGAGCTCGCGGACGCGGCCGAGGACATCGGGATTCTCGCCCGGGCCAGACTGGGCTACAACTCGCTGCGCATACGCGTGGACCCCGCCGAGACCGTTCAGGACGAGCTCGCGCGGGCACTCGAGATCACCGAGTCGCTCGAGGGGTCGGAGGAGCTCGCAGCGCTCGCGACCGCGTACACGGAGGTCGGCATCTGCAAGTTCCAGCTCGGCCGTGCCGGGGAAGGCGAGGTCGACCTGGAGCGAGCCGCCGAGCTTGCCCGCCAGCTCGACGACCCGCAGCTCCTGCGCGAGGTGATGGGGGCACGGCTACGACCGGCCGGCTGGGGTCCGATGCCGGCAGCCGAGGGCGTCGTGCTGTGCGAGGGCCTCCTCGCGGCCGAAGAGACGAACGCGGCGCTCAGGGCACAGGCCCTCCAGATTCTCGCCCTCTTCCAGGCGATGCTCGGTGAGGTCGAGGCGTCTCGCACCGCCGCGGCCACGGCGCGGACCCTGCTCGAGGAGTTCGACTTCACGTTCCAGATGGGCCTGTACGGAGGAGACATAGGAGTCAGCGAGCTCATCGGGCGGGATCTCGATCGCGCGGAGTTCGAGCTGCGACGCGCACACGACGTCCTCGTCGAGATCGGCGACGTCGGCGTGCGCTCGACGGTGGACGCGGTGCTCGCGGACGCCCTTGCTCTCCAGGGCCGGCCCGGGGAGGCGCTGGAGTTCGCCGACTCGAGTCGGGCGATCGCGTCGGTCGACGATCTCGACGCACAGCCCAGATGGAGAGCGGCGCGAGCACGCGCACTCTCGGCTCTCGGGAGACACGACGAGGCGCTCGCGCTGCTCGACGAGGCGGTCGCGCTCGCCGAACCGATCGACTTCCTGGAGCTGAAGGCGCTCGTCCACGACGTCCACGGCGAGGTGCTCGCACGCGTCGGCCGTGTCGAAGACGCGCAGCGCGCCGTGGAGCGCGCGATCGGGTTCCACGCGCTGAAGGGCAACGTCGTCTCGGCCGCACGCTCCCGGTCCGTGCTCGACGATCTCCGGGCCGGACGCCCCTCGTAGACTCAGCCCGTGCCTGACTGTCCGAGCTGCGGGCGCGCGAACGCGGACGACGCGCGCTTCTGCAGCGCGTGCGGAACGGCGCTCACCGCTGCCGAGCCGGCACGCGAGCAGCGCAAGGTCGTCACCGTCCTCTTCTGCGACCTGGTCGGGTCGACGGCGCTCGGTGAGTCGACGGATCCGGAGGCCCTGCGCGCCCGGATGCGGCGGTACTTCGAGGATCTTCGCGTGATCCTCGAACGCCACGGCGGCACGGTCGAGAAGTTCGTCGGCGACGCGGTCATGGCCGTGTTCGGCATCCCCGTCTCGCACGAGGACGACGCCTTGCGTGCCGTGCGGGCCGCCGCCGAGATGCGAGCGGCCATCGGCGAGCACGGGCTCGAGGCGCGGATTGGCATCAACACCGGCGAGGTCGTCGTCGGCGGCGAGGGAGAGACGCTGGTCACCGGCGACGCCGTCAACGTCGCCGCCCGGCTGGAGCAGGCGGCGCCGAGCGGCGAGATCCTCATCGGCGCCGACACCCACCAGCTCGTCCGTGATGCGGTACGGGTCGAGTCGGTTGAACCGCTCGCGCTCAAGGGCAAGTCGGAACCCGTGGCGGCCTTCCGCCTGCTCGAGGTCTTCTCGGATGCAGCGCCTCTCGCACGGCACCCGGAGACGCCGCTCGTGGGCCGCGAGCGCGAGCGTCAACGGCTCTGGCGCGCCTACGAGGACGCCGCCGCCGACAGCTCGTGCCAGCTCTTCACGCTCCTCGGTCCGGCCGGCATCGGGAAGTCTCGACTCGTCGCGGACTTCGTCGAGCGCGTGGGCGAATCGGCGGACGTCCTGCGCGGCCGCTGCCTGTCGTACGGCGAGGGCATCACCTACTGGCCGCTGGTCGAGATCCTCGTCGCGATCGGTGTCGAGCCGGACGCCGTCATCGGGACGTCGCCGCCCGAGACGCAACTCGCGTTCCGCCGGCTGCTCGAGACCCGTGCCGCCGAGCGCCCGCAGGTTGTCGTGATCGACGACCTGCAGTGGGCCGAGCCGGTCTTCGTCGACCTCGTCGAGCACGTCGCCGATCTCTCACGCGACGCGCCGATCTTCCTCCTGTGCATCGCGCGTACCGAGTTGCTCGATGTCAGGCCGGAGTGGGGCGGCGGGAAGCTCAACGCCACGTCGCTCCTGCTGGAGCCGCTCGATGCCGGCCAGTGTGCGGAACTCATGGGTCTGCTCGCCACGAGTGCCGGCATCGACGACGACCTCCGCGAGCGGATTACCGTGGCGTCGGCGGGCAACCCGCTCTTCGTCGAGGAGATGCTGGCGATGGTGCGCGAGCACGGGGGTGGCGGTGAGATCGCGGTCCCGCCGACGATCCATGCACTGCTCCAGGCACGGATCGACTCGCTCGACGGAGACGTGCGGGTGGTGATGGAGCGCGGAGCGGTGGAGGGCGAGGTGTTCCATCGCGGAACCGTCGCCGAGCTCGCACCTGACCCGGTTCGTCCCGACGTTTCCACGCACCTCGCGACGCTCGTCCGCAAGGAGCTCATCCGCTCGACGTCTCCGATGCTTCCGCAGGACGAGGGCTTCCGCTTCCGGCATCTCCTCATCCGCGATGCCGCGTACGAGTCGCTGCCGAAGGCGACGCGAGCCGAGCTCCATGAGCGCTTCGCCGATTGGCTCGCGCAGCACGACCTCGTGGAGTCGGACGAGATCGTCGGCTACCACGTCGCGCAGGCGCATCGCTATCGAGCCGAGCTCGACGCCGGCGACGCCCGGCTCGACGAGCTCGCGCGACGTGCATCGTCCCATCTCGCGGACGCCGGGCGCGGTGCGCTCGACCGGGGCGACTTCAATGCGGGGCGCTCGCTCTTCGGCCGGGCGGCCGCCCTCCTCCCCGAGAAGGACGAGACTCGGCTGGCGATCGGGTTGGAGCTGTCCGGCGCGCTGTCCGAGACGAGCGCGGACGAAGCGTGGCGCCTCATGTCCGAAGCGCATGAGGCCGACGACCCGCAAACACGAGGCCGCGCGATGGCTCTCATGGCGAGCTGGGCGCTCACGGGAAGTCAGAACTGGCCGGCGGAGAAGCGCAGCGCATGGCGAACCGAGTCTCGCGACATCCTGGAGGATGTTGGCGACGACTACGGGCTGGCGCTCCACTGGTGGGGAATCGGCATCGAAGCGTGGTTTCGGTTGCGTGGGCTCGACGCCGCCGAGGCGTTCGAGAGGGCGCTCGACCATCTCGAGCGATCAGGGCGTCCGCAGGACCGGCTGGGGCTGATGATCCGCCACCAGCTCCTATCGTCGTATTTCTTCAGCCCGACACCGGTGGACGAGGCGATCGACCGACTCCGCGCGTTGCGCGCAGGCGAGCATGGGCTGCTGGCGAGGGCATGGGAGCAGACGGTGCTCGCTCGCCTGGCCTCGATGAAGGGAGACTTCGACGGTCCGCGGAAGCTCGTTCGCGACGCGAGAAGGGCGTATCTCGATGCCGGCCTCTTGGTAAGCGGTGCCGCGATCGCCCTGAGCGAGTCCGGCATCGAGCGGCGAGCCGGAGACTACGAGGCTGCGGAGCGCGCGCTCCGCGAAGGGTTGGTCATCCTCGAGGACCTGGACGAGACGTCGTATCGGCCGACGCTCGCGGTGATCCTCGCGTCCGTCCTCTACGAGCAGGGGCAGTTCGACGAGGTGCAGGAGTGGTGTGAGCTGGCCCGCTCTACGAGCGGAGCCGACGACCTCGTCAACTTCATCTACATCGACGCGCTGAGCGCATGCCTGCTGGCGCGCCGAGGGTCTCACGACGGCGCGAAAGTTCTAGCCCTCACCGCACTTCGGCGAATCGAGGGCATCGAGCACAACGAGACGCAGATCAATACGTATCGCTTCGTCGCCGAGGTGTTCGCGCTCGCTTCGGATCCCGACGCAGCGCTCGACTACGCGCAGCGCGCTGTGGCGCTCGCCCTGGCCAAGGGTGACGTCACGATCGCGGAGCGCACACGCGAGAACCTCGCCCGTGTCGGGATCGAGGTGGCGTGATCGCCGTCGTCGGACGCTGCTAACGTCATCTGATGGAGACCGAGTTCCGCCAGGAGGA
>DASQLF010000161.1:0-6411 GCA_035630135.1 Gaiellaceae bacterium | reverse complement strand
CGGTCAGAGCGCGAGGCGGATGACCCGCTCGTCGCCCTCCACCTCGCCGGTCTCCTCGAAGCCGTACCGCAGGTAGAAGCCGCGCGGGCCGTGCTCCCCGGGCACGTAGCTCGACAGAAGCTCGCGAGCGCCCGGAAGACTACGGACGTGCTCCACGACGAGATCGAGAGCCCGCTTCCCGTGGCCCGCCCCCTGATGGCCGTCGGCGATCATGAAGCGCCACAGGTAGTACTCGCGGGCATCGACGTCCTCGGAGAGCATCACGAAGCCGACGGGCGTCTCCTCGGCGTAGACCGCGCGGAACCATGCCTTCGGCTCGAAGTGGGCCTGGGCGATCGAGACGGCGTTCGGCGCGACGAACCCTCGCTGCTCGGGCGCGACCTCGAGCGCGCAGATCGCCCGGACCGTCTCGGCGGTGATCTCGCGCAGGGTGACGGTCGGCGTGCTCACGACCGGCAGGCTAGTCGCACTAATCTCCGCTGCCGATGACACCTTCGATCGCGATCGCACCGGAGGAACACCGCGCGCGCTGCGACGGGCTCCTCGAGATCGCGGAGCGGGCGGGCGCCACGGGTGTCGTGCTCTTCGACCCGACGTACGTCCTCTACTACTCCGGGTTCGCGTTCGTGCCCACCGAGCGGCCGATCGCGTTCCTGCTCGGGCCGGACGGGACGCGGGCGCTCGTCGTGCCGCGGCTCGAGGTCGAGCACGCCGAGTCCAAGTCGACACTCGATCGGGTCGAGCACTACCTCGAGTACCCGGGCGACCCGCGGGCGGAGGACATACTCGCGCGCACGCTCGCAGACATGGGCTTCGCGGCCTCGATCGGCGCCGACCAGGACGGCTACCCGTGGATCCTCGGCTACCGCGGCCCGACGCTGTCCGAGCTCGCGGGGGCAGCCGTCGTCCGTGTCGCCGAGGGCATCGAGGCGCAAATGGCGATCAAGTCGCCTGCCGAGATCGCGCTCATCCGCGAGAGCGTGCGCTGGTCGAACCTCGCGCACCGGCTCCTCCAGCGCTACACACGGGCGGGCGTGACCGAGACCGAGGTGTCGCAGCGCGCGAGCCACGAGGCCACCTTCGCAATGCTCGACGCAATCGGAGAGGTCTACCGCGCGCAGAGCCCGTTCTCGGACGGCGCCCACGCCGGCTACCGCGGACAGATCGGACGGAACTCGGCGATCCCGCACGCCCTCGCCGGCAACCTCGTGTTCCAGGAGGGTGACGTCCTCGTCACGGGCGCGAGCGCGCCTGTCTGGGGCTACCTCTCGGAACTCGAGCGCACGATGTTCGTCGGCGAGCCGAGCGGCGAGGGGGAGCGGATGTTCGCTCACATGCTCACGCTCCAGGATCTCGCGTTCGAAGCGATTCGCCCCGGTGCCCTCTGCTCGGACGTCGACGACGCGGTACGCGCGTACTTCGAGGAGCACGGACTCTGGCCCTACTGGCGACACCACACGGGGCACGCGATCGGGCTTCGGTACCACGAAGGCCCGTTCCTCGACTCGGGCGACGACGCCGAGATCAGGCCGGGAATGGTCTTCACGGTCGAGCCGGGGCTCTACTCGCCGGAGCTCGGTGGCTTTCGGCATTCGGACACGGTGCTGGTGACCGACACCGGCGTCGAGCTGCTCACGTATTACCCGCGCGACCTCGCGAGCCTCGTCATCACGCCGTAGCTGCGCCGGGCCGGCCGCTCGGCCGTCCCTCGGCGTAGGCCTTGAGGTTGTCGAGCTCCTCCTTCGTCGCCTTGCCCATCGCGCCGCCCATGAACGGCGCAGCGATCTTCAGCAGGAGCGACTTCGGATAGAACGGCCAGTCCATCGTGACGACGGTCGTGTCGCCGGCGGGCTCGAGGCGGAAGTCGACCTCGTAGTCGGCGGCCTTCCAGCCGCCGCGGATTCCGAGCCGACGGGGCGGCTCGAAGGCCGTCACCACGTCGTCGATGACGATCTCGCGGCCACGCCAGTCGAGAACCTCACGGATGCGCGAGCCCATGCCGAGCGGCCCGTCCGACACCTGCCGGAACTCCTTGACGGATGGACGCCACTCCTTGTGGGTATCCAGATCGGACACGACCTCCCAGATCTCCTCCGGCGAGCGATCGATGACCACCGACTCGACGACTCTCATCTCCCCACCTTTCCATACAGGCTTTGTCCATGCTTCGTTCAGAGTTAGGGTAGCGTCGTTCCCGTGAAGGGCAGCATTCAAACGGTCGCACTCGACGGGCTCGTGGTGAGTCCTTCCGAGGACGGCGGCCTCGCGCTCGCGGACGCGTACTGGGCAGAGATCCGCAGGCGTACGGGCGGAGTCGTGCACATCCGACGGAAGGCCGCCGGCATCGAGCTGCGGCTGGCTCGCCTCGCGTTGTTCCGCTTCGGAGCGCCGCGCACCGTCGTAGCCGACGGCCTCGTCGAGTGCAGCTTCCCGATCGCAGGAGGACTGCTCGCGAAGAAGGAAGGCGGCTTCCTCACGTTCGTCCAGCGCACGACGCCACCGGAGCTCGAGGTGTCCGTACGCGACTACGTGCCGTTCTTCAGCTCGACCCGCGAGCGACGGAGCCTCCGCGGGTTTCTCTACCGCGTCGTGCAGGAGCGTGCCCACGCCGCGATCAGCGACGGCTACCTCACGCGGATGGCTGCGAGGGCCCGATGAGGGTCGCTGTCCTCGGCGCCTCGGGGTTCGTCGGCTCGGCGCTCGTCGAGACCCTCGCGCTCGAGCACGACGTGGTGGCGGTCGCGCGGCGCAAGCCCACGTTGCGCGGGGCCGCGTGCGTCGCGGCAGATCTCACGAAGCCGGAGGACGCCGAGCGCGCCCTCGTCGGCGTCGACGTCGCCGTGCACCTCGTCCACTCGCTCGGGCAGGCCGACTACGAGCGGCGTGACGTCGCCATCGCGACGAACGTCGCGGCGGCGGCCGAGGCCTGCGGGCTCACGCAGATCGTCTACCTCGGCGGACTGGGCGACGACGCCGACGAGCTCTCGAGTCACCTGCGTAGCCGACACGAGACCGGGCTTGCGCTCGCGGGTGGAAGCGTGCCGGTGACGATTCTCCGCGCGGGCGTCATCGTGGGACGCGGCAGCGCCGCGTTCGAGACGATCGTCGCGCTGGTCGACCGGCTCCCGGCGATGGTCTGCCCGCGCTGGGTCGCGGTTCCGACGCAGCCCATCGCCCTGGGCGACGTCGTCGCGACCATCGCAGGCGTGGTCGGAATGGAGCGGGCCTACGGCGAGAGCTACGACCTCGGCGGCCCGGAGGTGATGACCTACCGCGAGATGATCGACGGCATCGCACGGGTTCGCGGCAAGCGCCCGCTGATCGTCGAGGTGCCGGTGCTGACCCCCCGCCTGTCCTCGCTGTGGCTCCACCTGGTCACGCCCGTGAAGGCCTCCGTCGCCCGCCCGCTGATCGACGGGCTGCGGAACCCGACCGTCACGAAGGACGACCGGATCCGCGAGCTCGTCCCGGTTCCGTTGACACCGTTCGAGCGGGCGGTACGCGAAGCGCTCGGCAGCGCCGGTTAGCGCGCGCGAGCTTCGCGAAAGCGGGCGACCGCCTCGTTGTGGTCGACGATGGGCGGCGGGTAGTCGGCAGGAGCGAGGATGCCGAGCTCCCACGGCTCGTGCACCGCCTTTCCCCCGATCCCCGCGAGCTCCGGCACCCACCGCCGGACGTACTCGCCTTTCGGATCGAGCCGCAACGCCTGCCGTGTCGGGTTGAAGACGCGATTCGGCCGCGTGTCCGCACCGGTCCCCGCGACCCACTGCCAGTTGCCGATGTTGTTCGGAAGATCTCCGTCGGTCAAGAGGTCCTCGTAGTGCGCGGCTCCGGCGCGCCAGTCGACGTAGAGGTCCTTCGTGAGAAATGACGCCGTGACGAGCCGGGCGCGGTTGTGCATGTAGCCCTCCTCCTGGAGCTGCCGCATGCCCGCGTCGATGAGTGGGTAGCCGGTGCGGCCGTCCTTCCACGCCTGCAGCGCCTCGGGATCGTCGCGCCAGCTGTCTCCTCGCGGACGCATGTCCTCGGTGGCGATCTCGGGCCGGGCGGCGAAGATCTGGTAGTGGAACTCCCGCCAGCAGAGCTGGCGCCCGAACGAGCCTCCTCCGGGCTTGCCCTTCGCTCGCTCGGCGACCTCGAGCGGAGAGACGCACCCGAACCGCAGGTACGCGGAGAGACGCGACGTGGCGTCGTCGGCGATCTCGTGGCGCTCGCTTCCGTAGTCCGCCATCCCGGTGGCGAGCCACTCGTCGAGCCGCTTGCGGCCGACGGCCTCGCCACCGGGGAGCACCTTCGGGGACACGCCCCCCGAGGTGACGTCCTCGAGGGGCGGTATCGCTCCCGGCTCGAGACCGTTCGGCAGCCGCACTGCTTCCGGCGGGCCGAGCAGCGTGCGCCGCGGTTCTTGCAGCCAGCGCCGCCAGAACGGCGTAAAGACGGCGAAGTGATCGCCGCCGCCCGACGGCGTGATCTCGCCCGGCGGAACCACGGTGAGACCAGCGAACACTCGGACGTCGAGTCCCGCGTCTCGCAGGGATCGCTCGCGATCACGTGCGTACAGGCTCACGTCCTCCGCGAGGTAGACCCGCTCGTGGCCGAGACGGACGACCTCCTCCACCACGTTGCCGCGCCGCACGACGAGTGCGCCCCCCTGCCTGCGCAGCGACGCGTCCAGATCGCGAAGAGACTCGAGCAGGAACGCGACCCTGTTCGGCGCCCCGAACGACTCGAGGATCGCGTCGTCGAGGACGAACAGCGGCACGACGCGCTCGCACTCCTCGCATGCGGCATGCAGCGCGGGGTTGTCGTGGACGCGCAGATCTCGCGTGAAGAGAACGATCCCGGAAGCCATCTATTCGACGCTAGCCCGGGCGCTAGGCTTGAAAACGTCCAAGGTGAGGAGAGGCAGATGAACGCAGCGGTCACGACCGAGCTCAAGACGATCGGACACTGGATCGGCGGACAGAACGTCGCCGGCGCGTCCGGGCGCAGCGGTCCCGTCTACAACCCCGCCACCGGGGAGCAGTCGGGCGAGGTCGCGCTTGCCTCGGTCGAGGAGATCGACGGCGCAGTCGCGGCTGCGGCAGAGGCGTACACGACCTGGCGGCACACATCCCTCTCCAAGCGCGCCGAGCTCTTCTTCCGCATCTACGGGCTCTTCGACGAGCACCGCGACGACCTCGCGCGGCTGCTCACCGCCGAGCACGGCAAGGTCCTCTCCGACGCGCATGGCGAGGTGCAGCGCGGAATCGAGGTCATCGAGTACGTCTGCGGGATCCCCGAGCTGCTCAAGGGCGGCTACTCGGAGCAGGCCTCGACCGGCATCGACGTGTACTCGATCCGCCAGCCGCTCGGCGTCGTCGCCGGGATCACGCCATTCAACTTCCCCGCGATGGTGCCCATGTGGATGTGGGCGCCGGCGATCGCGTGCGGCAACACGTTCATCCTCAAGCCGTCCGAGAAGGATCCATCGGCGTCGATCCTCACCGCCGAGCTACTGAAAGAGGCGGGGCTGCCGGACGGCGTCTTCACCGTCGTGCAGGGCGACAAGATCGCGGTCGACGCGATCCTGCAGCACCCCGGGATCGCGGCGGTCTCCTTCGTCGGCTCGACGCCGATCGCGCGCTACGTCTACGAGACCGGGACGAAGGCGGGCAAACGCGTGCAGGCGCTCGGTGGCGCGAAGAACCACATGATCGTGCTCCCCGACGCCGACATCGACATGGCCGCGGACGCCGCGGTGAGCGCCGGCTACGGCTCCGCTGGAGAGCGCTGCATGGCCGTCTCCGTGGTGGTCGCGGTCGGCGACGCAGGCGACCAGCTCGTCGGCGCGATCAAGGATCGGCTGCCAGCGGTCAAGGTCGGGGACGGGCTCGACCCGTCGTCGGAGATGGGACCGCTCGTGACGCGCGAGCATCGCGACAAGGTCGCCTCGTACCTCGAGTCGGGGCCGGCGCAGGGCGCGACGCTCGTGGCCGACGGCCGCGAGACCGCACCCGACAACGGCGGCTTCTTCCTCGGGGTCTCGCTCCTCGACGACGTGACCCCCGAGATGGACGCGTACCGCGACGAGATCTTCGGCCCGGTCCTGTCCGTCGTGCGCGTCGGGAGCTACGACGAGGCGCTCCGCCTCGTGAACGAGAACCAGTACGGCAACGGCGTCGCGCTCTTCACCCGCGACGGCGGCGTCGCGCGGCGGTTCCAGTTCGACGTGAACGTCGGCATGGTCGGGATCAACGTGCCCATCCCCGTGCCGGTGGCCTACTACTCGTTCGGCGGCTGGAAGAACTCGCTCTTCGGCGATCGCCACATCTACGGCCCCGAGGGCATCGACTTCTACACCCGCACGAAGGCGGTCACGAGCCGCTGGCCCGACCCGGCCACGAGCCGCGTCGACCTCGGCTTCCCGCA
>DASQLF010000160.1:0-18514 GCA_035630135.1 Gaiellaceae bacterium | reverse complement strand
CGCGGAAGCGGTGCCCGCCGTTTTCGTTGTCGCGCTCAGCCTACTCTCCCGATGACTGGCCCGCAAGGTGGCCCACGGACGCTTAATAGAGTGCAGCTAAGCCAAAGTCTCCCGGTCTCCAAAACCAGAGGTCGCAGGTTCGATCCCTGTCGCCCCTGCTTTCCGAAGATCGAAGATCCCTGGAGGCCGTCCACTTCGCGGACGGCGGCGTGGCTACTAACTGACGACGTCTCCCTTGGCAGTCTCGGCTTATGCCGAATCGTCTCGTCCCGTCGCAAGGTGCGGCCGGATGAGCTCTTCGATCTGCCGTCCGGAGGCGCGCCCCTCGAGGCGTCCCAAGACCTCCTGACCCTTGACGAGGACGAGTGACGGTGCCGTTTTCACGCCGAGTCGCGCGACGAGCTCCGAGTGGCGATCGAGGTCGAGCTCGACGACGTCGAGTCGCCGCTTCTGGGTCACCTTGATCCAGGCGACGAGACTCTCCATTCTCCGCGACGCCCCCGAGCGGTAGCGGGACACGAACACGAGCTTGACTCGATCGGTCCCGCGCCGTGACGACGCCGTCTCCGTCGAAATCTCCACAGAACTGGGATGCCCGAGACGGCGTGGCCCAAAACGCCGCGGGCGTTTCGTGGGTCGCACTACGAGGGTACGCCGGTTGCAACTACTGACGGAGGTGCTCGATGCCAGACGAGAGAGTGCGAAATGCCATGAGCCCGTCGCCGACGACCGTGAAGGCCGCCGACGACATCGTCGAGGCGGCGCGCCTGATGGCGTCGCACGACGTCGGCTCGCTTCCCGTGGTCGACGGTGAGAACCTCGTCGGCATCGTGACCGACCGTGACCTCGTGCTCCAGGTGCTCGCCAAGGATCTCGATCCTCACAAGACGACCGTCTCGAGCGTGTGCTCCGAGGATCCCGTCGCAGTCGGCCCCGAGCACTCGCTCGACGAGGCGCTCGAGCTGATGGCACGCGAGCAGGTTCGACGCCTCCCGGTGGTCGACGACGGCCGGCTGGTCGGGATACTGGCTCAGGCCGACGTGTCGCGTGCAGCGAATCCCGAGGAGGCCGGCCGCATGCTCGAGGAGATCTCGAAAGGCTGATCAGTCGGCGGGTGCGCCGTTGCGCTCGCCGGACAGTCGCGCGAGGGACACCGTCAACCAGACGTCGCCGCCGCGATCCTCGGATTCGACGCCGTCCGTGAGTCTGCGCAGCACGAGGTCGAGGCCCTTGTCGCTGCCGGCGTCGGGACGAAGCGGCCCCACGGACACCCCGAGCCGTCCGTCGTCGGCGACGATCTCGACCGACGTCTCCTCCCCGGAGGAGGCGTCGAGCATGCTGAGGACGGCGAGCTGGAGATCGTCCATGCGCTCGAACGGCAGATCGAGGCGCGAGCCGACACCGCCGAGCACGAGGCTCGGAACGCCTCGGTAGGCGGTGCTCGCGGGAATGGTCAGGAGGATGGTGTCGCTCACGTGGATCTCTCCGAGTCGCGCGACCGCATCATGGCCTACACTCGTCGCCCGTGGGGGACGGTGTCGACTTCGCGGCCGAGGTAGAGGCCCTGGATGACTGCGTGGTGGTGCGCGTCTCCGGTGAGCTCGACATGGCGTCCACACCCGAGTTCGAGACGACGCTTCTCTCCGTCACGCCCGACGTACCCGTCGTCATCGACCTCGACGGCTGCACCTTCCTCGACTCGACCGGCATCGGCGCAATCGCCGCGGCCGTGGGGCGAAGTCCACGTGTCTCGATCGTGGCGACGAGCCCAGCCATCGTCCGTGTCCTCGAGATCACTGCGCTCGACACGATGGTGACCGTGCACCCCACGCTCGAGGACGCCCGCTAACGCGCTTCGGACGAGAGGGACGCGAGCGCATCGGCTCGCGTCTCGTGCAGTGGAAAGACCTGGTCGAGCAGGGTGATCTCGAAGATGCGCCGGATCTCCGGCCGCGAGACCACGATGCGCAGCTCGCCTCCCTCCTCGCGCTGCCGCTTCAGAGCACCGAGCAGGACTCCAAGCGACGTGGAATCCACGAAGGACGTCTCCGTGAGGTCGACGACCAGACCCGTTGCCCCGCCGTCCATGGCGGTGCGAAGACGATCCCTGAGCTGCGGCGCCGCATGAAGATCTGCCTCGCCGTGCAGCATGAGCACGATGGCCGTCGGAGAGAGCCGCTCCTCGTCGATGCGGAACGTGCCGTCGTTCGCCGGCTCGGGAGGTGCTTCCAGCATCCATGGAGCAGGTTGCCCTCCCCGCCGGACGTTCAAACCGCGTAGCGGCGGGGCGAGCCGCGCGATTATGCTGCTCGCCCGATGTCCACGTACGAGCTCGAACTGGACGAGACGGGAGTGCCGGGCGTTGTCGCATCGCTGTCCGGAGAGCTGGACCTGACCAACGCGGGCGAGCTCGAGGAGCGATTGCGCCGAGCTGCGCCGGAGTCGGGAGAGCTGCTCGTCGACCTGAACCACGTGGTCTTCATCGACAGTGCGGCGATCCACGTTCTCTTCAGGCTGGCGCGCGATCTCGGAGCAGGTGGTGGGCTCGCCCTCCTGCTCGCCCCGGACGCGCCGGTCGCCCGCGTGCTCGAGATCGTGAACATGAAGGACGCCGTGCGGATCGTGCCGTCACGCGAGCCGCTCGAGCACGCTTCCTCCCCCTGATCGCGTTTCCGCCGGCGCGACGCCGGGTATCCGTTGCGCGCCGGTTTCTCGCCGGCGTCAAAGCGCGAAAGGAGCGGCAGAAAAATGGGAATCAGTCTCAGCATCCTCTTGATCGCAGCGGGCGCGATCCTGGCCTGGGCGGTCAATGCCGAGGTCTCGGGAATCGACCTGCAGGTCGCCGGCATCATCATGGTCGTCGTCGGTGCGATCGGGCTCGTAGCCTCGCTCGTCTTCTGGTCGAGTTGGGGCGGTTTCGGTGGTCGCGACGCAGGTGGCGGCCAGAACACCACCGTCGTCGAGCGGGATCGCGCGTAGCCGATGGGGATCATCGGCTGGATCTTTCTCGGCCTGCTGGCCGGTCTGATCGCGAAGGCGATCATGCCGGGCGCGGAGCGAATGGGCTTCATCCTCACGACTCTGCTCGGCATCGGGGGCGCGTTGCTCGGCGGGTTCGTGGCGTCCGTGCTCGGTTTCGGTGATCCGATCGACGAGTTCTTCGACATCAGCACCTGGCTGGCCGCCATCGTCGGCGCGCTGGTCATCCTGTTCGCCTGGAATGCCCTGAGCAACAGGCGCTAGAGCACGACCCACGCACGCCCGGCCTCGCAGCACGAGGTCCGGGCGTGCTTTCTTTCCGTTGATGCATCGGGTGACCACTAATCGCAGCGGAGCCGTGCCGGTGGTCGTGGCACGTGGCGAGCTGGACGCGTTCGCGGAGCCCGACCTGTCCGCGGCCTTCGCGGAGCTGGCAAATGAGCTTCAGGTCGTGGTCGACCTCGAAGCCGTGTCCTTCCTCGACTCGACCGCCCTTGGAGCCGTCGTGAGATCGGTTCGCGAGGTGGGCGAGCGCGGCGGCGAGGCGTTGGTCGTCCTGCCTGCGACCGCCGCACGCCGGATCTTCGAGATCACGACGCTCGACCGGGTGCTGCCGACGTCACCGAGCCGGGCTCAGGCGCTGGAGGCCTTCACGCGCGAGGGGTGAGGTACTTGACCATCCGCACGACGGTTCCGCGGCCGTCGGCACCCGAGTCGACCTCGAGGTCGTCCACGATCGCGCGAATGATCGACATCCCCATGCCGCCTTCCACCTGATCCGAACCGACGAGTGACCGGACGTCCGGAGTGTCTACGACCCGTATTCCGTCACCGCGATCCTCGACGGTGAGCTCGATCCGCTCGTCGTTCACGGCGAACACGACGTCGACGTCCCCGTCGCCGTCCGCATATCCGTGGCGGACGGCGTTGCCACAGGCCTCGGTCAGGGCCAGCTTGAGGTCGGCTACGAGCTCGTCGTCGACCGGGAGCTGGCGCGCAACGCCCGACAGCGTGAGGCGTGCGAGCAGGAGATACTCGGGCTTCGCCGGGAAGCGCAGGCGGACGACCGTGTCAGACATCCTCGGACACCTCGTCGATCCTGCCACGCATGGTCGCGAGGGCGCGGCGCAGGAGCCGCGAGACGTGCATCTGCGAAATGCCGATCTCGGCGGCGATCTGGGACTGGGTCATCTCCTGGAAGAACCGAAGCTCGACGATCTGACGTTCCCGGTCATCGAGGGCGGCAAGACCCGCCGCGACGAGCGCCTTGTCCTGAACCTCGCCGAAGCCCGTGTCCTCCGTTCCGAGCTTGTCCGCGAGGTAGTCGTCGCCCCCGTCCTCGAACGGTGCCTGCAGCGAGCGCGTCGAGTAGGCGTTCGTGGAGTCGAGCGCGTCGATCACGTCTTCCTCTTCCTCCCCCACGGCGTTCGCGAGCTCCGCGATCGTCGGGGAGCGTCCGAGCTCGTTCGTGAGGTGATCGAGGACGCGGGAGAGACGGACGCTCAGCTCCTTGAGCCGGCGCGGGACGTGCATGGCCCAGGCCTTGTCGCGGAAGTGACGCCTGATCTCGCCGACGATCGTGGGCACGGCATAGCTCGAGATGTCCACGCCCCGGTCGATGTCGAAGCGGTCGACGGCCTTGATCAGACCGATGGAGCCCACCTGGACGAGGTCCTCGAGCGCCTCGCCCCGACCCGCGTAGCGAGATGCCAGCGCGCGCACGAGCGGCATGAGCTCCACGAGCACCTGCTCTCGGGCCGCCTCGTCGCCGTCGCGGTGATACGCGACCAGAAGCTCCTGTACACGTGCGTCCATGCGACTGATGATCGCGGGTGAGGGCGTCGTCGTGCGGAGATCAACCGGGCCGAGGCCCGAACGCGCCGGCGGCCCGATCGCCGTCTCTAGCCCGCGAGCGCCTCGTCGCGGGTCGAGTACACCGAGAACCCGGCGCTGAGCAGCGTGAGATCCAGCAGTCGCCGGAAGCGCGAGTCCGCGCAGACGACGGAGAGCCTGCCTCCGACCTCGCGCATGCGCAGTCCCGAGTGATGCAGCGCGCTCAGGAGATTGGAATCGGGCTCCGAACGGCGATCGAGATCCACGACCAGCCGCGTATGTCCCAGCCGGACGGCCAGATCGACGCAGCGGGCCATGGCTTCCGTGGATCCCGTCGGAGTGCACGTGATCACCAGAGCCGACTCCGACGAGACGACGGACTCCTCTCGCACCTCGATCACAGAGCGCAAGTACCCCGCGGTTCATAAGCCGAAACCGACCCCGAGCAGTGGGCTAGCGCCCTCCCAGAGCGCGCTCGAGCTGTGCCTTCGTCATTTTCGAACGGCCCTGGATGTCGCGCTTCCTGGCCTCCTCGTAGAGTTGATCGCGCGTCCGGCCCCGCGGACCCTTGCGACCGCTCCGCAAGCCGCCTCGCCGACCCGACGAAACGTCCTCTCGCGAAAGCCTCGACGAGGTCTGCGCCTCGCCGCTTCGCGCCCGCTCCTTGTTGACCGTGCGGGCGGCGATCTCCTCCGCGTCGCTCTCGGAGGCCCCCCTGTCGCGCAACGAGTCCTTGATGTGCTCGTACTGACGCGCCCGCTTCGTGCCCTTCTTAGTGCCACGCGGCGGCATCTCGGCTCCCTTGTTCGCTGTCGGGGGGCTCTACCCGGTGCCGGGCATCGGGCAAACGCGGTTTCCGCGCGCGAGCGGCGGGGCAACATGGGTGCGGCAACGATCGAAAGGGGACGCCGTGTACATCGGTGGTGGAGTACTCGCACTCATCATCATCATCATCCTCCTGATCTGGATCTTCTGATCAGCGCGTCGCCCTCGGGAAGCGGCTTCTCGAGGGCGACTGTCGTACCATCCTGAGAAGTCGTGAGCTTGAGCTTCGACGTCAGCGTCTCGGCGAGACGTAACCCGAGGCCGCGGTCCGGCCGTTGCGTCACGGCCACGAACCGCCCGCTGTCCTCGACGGTGACGCGTACGTGCGAGTCTTCGATCCGCGCGCGGATCCGGATGGTGTCCTCGGTCGGCTGACTGGCGTGCTCGATCGCATTGGCGCAGATCTCCCAGACTGCAAGCAGGACGTCCTCGGCGTCCTCGCGAGGGAGGTCTGTGCCGTCCAGCCAGACGCGAACCCCGTCGCGAACGAGGTGAAGCGACTCCTCGTCGCTCTTGACCGACAGGTCGAGCGGAACCGGTGCGACCGGTAGGAACCGGGCCGCGAGGATGGCGACGTCGTCCGTCCGCTTGTCACCTGAGACGAGCTCCTCCAGCACGTGCTCGAGGAGCAGCTCCGCATCCCTCGGGCCGCTCTGCACGGCGGCGACGAGACGGTCGATGCCCTCGTCGATGGTGCGCCCTCGCCGCTCGACGAGGCCGTCCGAGTAGAGGAGCACCACGCTTCCCGCCGGAAGCTCGACGACGCCCTGCCGGTACTTGGCACCGAGCCCCGTCCCCAGCGGCAGGCCCCGTCCTTCTTCGAGGAGCATGACGCGGCCGTCCGGGTACGCCACCACGGGTGGCGGGTGCCCGGCAGACGAGAACCGCAGAACGCCCGCATTCGGGTCATAGACGGCGTAGACGAGCGTGGCGAACGACGTATCGAGACCGTCGCTCGCAAGGCGGTCGAGTCGAGCGAGCGCGGTCGGCGGCTTCAGGCGCTCGAGGGAGATCGCGCGCAGCGCGTTCCGAAGCTGTCCCATCGAGGCGGCCGCCTGCACGCCTTTGCCGACGACGTCGCCGACCACGAGCCCGAGCCTGCCATCGGCCAGCTCGACTGCGTCGAACCAGTCCCCGCCGACCTCGACATCCAGGGTCCCGGGGAGGTAGCGGGCGGCGATCTGGATCCCCGGGAGCTGCGGGAGCGCGACAGGCAGCACGCTGCGCTGCAGCGTTGCGGCGATCGATCGCTCGGACTCGTAGTGGCGCGCGCGGTCGAGGGCCTGCGCGCCCTGGCTCGCGAGCGTCTCCAGGAATCGACGGTCGTCCGCCTCGACTGCGCGTGGCTCGTTCCACGCGAGCTCGAGCGCACCGACGGCTCGCCTTCCGGCGACGAGCGGCACCACCACGAAGTTCCGCAGGTTGCCCGCGGCGACGTCGGGCGGCCCTTCGCTCCACCAGACGGCGTTCCGGACGGCCTGCGCGACGGGCGACTCATCCTCGAGGGAAAGCTCGCGGGGAGCATCGTCGCCGGGCTCGGCACCACGCGTCGCCAGCCGCCGCACGACCTTGCGTTCGTCGTTCACGCCGTACAGCACGGCCGTCGAGGCCCCGATCCCGTCTGCCGCCGCGCCCGCGACCACGTCGGCGACCTCGAGCAACGTGATCGCGTTCGAGAGGTCAGCAGTATTGAGCTGAAGACGCTCGGCCTGCTCGCGCAAGCGTTGCTCGTCGTCGTAGAGCTGACTCCGCTCGAGTGCGAGCGCGCACTGGGAAACCGCGTTTTGCAGCCAGCGGCGCTCTGCCTCACTCAGCTCGCGTGGCTGCCGCAACGAGAGGTGCAGCGCGCCGTGGATCCCGGCCGGCGTCTTCAATGGCACCGCGACCCAGCCCGCATCATCGAGAACCGGCCCGTCGACGAAGCCACTCATCTCCTCCTGCGTCAGCGCCCACACCGGCTCGCCGGTCGCTACGACACGGGTGAACGGCACGTCTGCGTCCAGCCCGAAGGCCTTCCATGCCTCGAGCACCTCGTCCTCGTATCCGGTGCACGACACCATCTGCACGGACGTGCCGCCGTCGCCGGTGAGCACGACGAACCCTGCCTCGGCACCGACGAAGCGCAGAGCTTTCTCGAGACACGTGTCGCTCACGTCGGTTCGACTCGCGGCGAGCGAGAGCGCGGCCGTCACCTCCTGCAGCCGTGCGATCTCGTCGGCGCGCAGGGCGGCCTGTTCCTCCGCCCTTCGCCGCGCGAGCTGCGAGATGGCCAGGCCGGCCTGGTCTGCGAACCGCCGAACGACGGCGATCGTGGCCGGATCCGGGTCGTCGACGACGGTTTGCCACGAGACGACGAGCACGAGCTCGGCCCGTCCACCGATGACAACGGGCGAGCGGAGCGACGACCGAATCCCGAGTTGTCGAACCCGCGCGAGGCCGTCACCCGTCGCTTCGAGCAGAACGTCGGGCACAAAGGACGCGCCGAGCCCCTCGACCGCATCGGCGAGACCCTGGAAGTCGGTGAGCGGAACGCGCAGGCCGGGTGGCCACTCCTCGCGCGCGGGATCGCTTCGCACGAGCTCAAGGAAGCCGTCGTCGATCCGCCAGAGCACGCCGTAGTCGGCACCGAAGGTCGTACGCGCCTCGCGGCAGATGGTGGTCGTGACCTCCTCGGCCGAGTCCGCATAGAACCGCGGAGCCACCTGCAGGATCCTCTCGAGCGCCGTTCTCGTTTCGTGCTCGCGCTCGTAGAGCCGTGCGCGCTCGAGCGCCTGCCTGGCAAGCGAGGCGACCGTGGCCGCCAGCGCGACGTGCTCGTCGCCGATCGCGTGCGGCCGGTCGAACAGGAACTCGGCGACACCGTAGGTTCCGCCGTCGACCGTGATCGGCACGGCGACCACCGACTGGACGTGCTGCGGGAGGATCGCGGCGCTGTCCGGGAACACCCGCTCGAGCGTCTCGCGATCGTCGGCGCGAACGAGCTCGCCGCTTCGGGCCGCGGCGGTCAGCAGGGTCTCGCGCTCCATCGAGATGCGGCGGGCGGGGATGTCGACGCTCCCCGCGACGACGATCGGCTCGACCACAAGGCCGTCGTCGCCGTCCAGCAGTCCGAGCGCAGCCCCCTGGGCGTCGAGAAGGATCGCTGCATGCTCCGCGACGACGCGCGACACCTCTGCCGACGTCGCGGTCGCCGCGAGCTGGGCGCTGAGTACGTGGAGCGCGTGCGCGTTCGACAGCGAGCTCTCGGCCTCCTGCGCGGCGACCGACGCACGCTGGCGCCCAAGGCGCAGGC
Organism: Gaiellaceae bacterium; assembly: GCA_035630135.1. Taxonomy (GTDB): domain Bacteria; phylum Actinomycetota; class Thermoleophilia; order Gaiellales; family Gaiellaceae; genus GMQP-bins7. Next base: position 9,585 of record DASQLF010000160.1, on the reverse strand, counting down.
CGGCGGCGACGATCACGATGAGGGCGGCGACCCCGAGGTTGATCGCCCAGCGCACCATGTCCTGGGTGGTGCCCAGCTCGAACGAATCGCGCGGAGGGACGATCAGCCAGAGCGCGAGCGTCCAGCCGATCGTGAGACTGAGCGCGGCAGGGCCGGCGCCGCCCAGCCACGCGCTCAGCAGCACCGCCCCGGCCATCGGCGCGTACATGGGGTCATCGTCGAGCGCCAGAAGCGCCGCCGTCGTCCCCAGGCCGATCGCGGTCGCGAGGAGTGCGAGGCCGTACCGCTCGCGCCAGGGACGCAGTCCCCTGCGCTTCGAGGTGGTGGCGTCGCTCACGGATCTACATGATCGCGCGTACGCGCGGCCACGTCATTCCGCTCGATCGAGATGTAACCCGTCCTCGACGGCCGCGGAGAGATGCAGCGAGGTCTCACGGCGCCAGCGCACCAGCTCACCTGCGACGACCGAGATCGAGCCGGCCACGGGAATCGCAGCGAGCGCGCCGAGCACGCCGGCGATCTCGGCTCCGATGAGCAGGGCGACGAGGACGCCGAGCGGCGAGAGGTCGACGGTCCGCCCGTAGACGACAGGAAGCAGAACGTGGTTCTCCAACTGCTGGTAGAGGAGCAGGACGCCCACCACCACGATGCACTGGACGACGCCCTCCGAGAGCGCGGCCACGCCGCAGACGACGAGCGCGACCGTCGCTCCGACGAGTGGGACGAGGTCGAGAATGGCCACGATCACGGCGAGCGGTAGCGCGTAGGGCACGCCTGCAGCCATCAGCGTCACCGCCGCGACCGTTCCTGCGATGACGCTGATCAGGAGGTTTCCCGTCACGTACCCGCCGACGGTGCGGTTGATCCCGTCGAAGACGCGCTCCCACCGCGGCTGCGCGGTCGGGGGCATTACGCCCACGACGGCGTCTACCCAGCGTCGGCCGTCGAGGAGCATGAAGAAGGTGAGGAACGGGACAGCGATGAGCGCGAGGGCCGTGTCCGCAGCCGCTCGGGCGGTCGACGCTCCCGGACGCTCGAGTCCGAACAACGCTGCGATGCCGCCGCGCTCGTAGATGTCGACGAGCTGCTCGCCGAGGTGGAAGCGGCGCTCGAGGAAAGCCAGCGGCCCACGGCCCGCGTCGAGGTCTCGTAGGTACTGCGGCAGCGCCTCGACGAAATCGGTGGTCGCCGTCACGAGGGGCGGGATCACCAGGAAACCGAGGAGCCCGAGCGTGGCGAATGCGACGACGAACACGACGGCTGCGGAACGGCCGCGTCCCAGCCCACGGCGCTCGAGCGCGCCCACCAGTGGATTGAGCGCCATCGCCAGGAAGGCGGCGACCAGCACCCACGTGATGGCGTCGAGCGCGAGGTACGCGAGCAAGAGCGCGAGGACGGCAGCTGCGGTGATCGCCACCCAGGTGAAGATGCTCCGCGCCGACAGCGTCACCTTCACCGGAGCGGGCGGACGCCCGTCCGGCTGCTCGAGGTCCGTGCGGAGGTCGGTCAGGTCCACGTGTGCATTCTCGCGACAGCCCCGGCCATGGGCGCGATTGCCTTACGCGAGGAAGTACGCCAGGGCCGCGAGACCGACGACGATCGCAACGAGTAGTGCGATCACCCCTGCGACGGATCCGAGCGCAGCAAAGGGTGTCCAGGCCGGACGGCCGGAGGCAACCTGCTGCTCCGTCGATCTCTCTTCGTCCGCCATACCTCGAACGTACCCCGGTACTGCGTCCGGGAAACGATCAGGCGATCAGCGGCTCGAATCGCTCATGCCACTCGGCATCGCTCACGGAGCGGCGGAAGAGCTGCTCGAGAACCGTGCGCGGCGAGCTCCCCTCCTCGTACGCGACGAGGCACACCGTCGCGACGAGAAGATGGCGCAGGAGCTCGGGATCGAGCCGTGCCACGACCAGGGCACGCTCGAACGCCCAGACGGTGCGTTCGGCGTCGCCGGGCTCGCCGCGGGATCGAATCGCCTCGTAGAGACGCTCGGGCTCGATGTCGTCCCACTTCACGCGCTCAGTATCGCGAGCGACGCGGATCTCGCGTTTGCCCGACCAGCCATCGGGTAAGGCAATAGAAGACGGTCCACCCCAGAAAGAGGAGGTCAGGACATGGATGACGTCTGGAGATATCGCGATACGGAGAACCTCGGTTCCAACGTGATGGACACGAAGGTCGATCTCAGTGGGTACAAGGTCGAGGCGCTCGACGGCTCGATCGGCTCTATCGACGAGTCGACGTACGGCACGGATCGCAGCTACGTCGTGGTCGATACGGGCCCGTGGATCTTCGGCAAGAAGGTCATGCTTCCCGCTGGCGTGATCCGCGGAATCGACGAGGACGACGAGCGCGTGTTCGTGAACCGGACGAAGGACGAGATCAAGAGCGCTCCGGAGTTCGACGAGGCGACGCTCGCGGACGACACGTACCAGACTTCGGTCGGCTCGTACTACGGCCCCGGCGGCCAGGGCTACCGCAGCTGGGACGACACGTTCTAGGCGCCACCCGGACGTCGCGAAGCCGGCGGCTTGCCCTCGCAGGTCGCCGGCTCCGCGTGTCCTCGAATTGATCGGGGTCTACACGGGCGCGCGAGCGTCTGCGTCGGCGATCTCCAGCCCCTCCGCCATCGCCAGGAATCCTCGAGCGAAAGGCGAGTCGCTCGTCCGTCGCGCGATGCCGGCCCAGTCGACCTGCTCACGGAGAGCGCGGGCGATCTCGAGAACCGAGCGGAAGTCGGGCTCCTGCTCGGTGATCGCGAGGAGCTTGGTCACGAGCACGTCGTCGACGGAGGCGACGAGCGTGCGGTGCGCGTTCACCTCCATGAACGTGGCGCGCGCGAAGTGCTCGTCGCCGACCGCGCCGCCCGCAGGATTGAAGACGAGATCGACCAGATTCTCGCCGTCCCACGCCTTGTAGAGCCAGTGCTCGGGCGGACGCTCGGGGCGGAAGCCTGCATGCGTCAGCACCTCGAGCGCGCGGTCGGCATCCGCCTCCCGCAGCAGGAAGTCGACGTCGTGATCGGTCGGCGGGCCCCCGCGTGCCCATACGGCCAGGCCTCCGCCGAGCATGTGCTCGACCTCGCCCTCGCGAAGTGCCGCGCCGGCGCGCTTCATCGTCTCGAGCAGCGATTGGAGGTTCTCGGGAGGCGCCGTCGGCATGTCGCGGAGGTATACCCACTGGGCGTTCAGCCGATTCGGATGGCGGGTATCCGTCGATGATGAACGCTTCGATCCGGATTGCGGCGGCAGGGGACGTCCACGCGACGGAGGAGCTCGGGGACAGACTTGCTCGCGCGTTCGCGAGCACGGCCGACGACGCCGACGTCATCCTCCTCGCGGGAGATCTGACGACGCACGGGCGGCCCGACCAGGCGCGCGTGCTCGCCAGGGCGTGCTCGTCGCTGCAGGTGCCGATCGTCGCAGTCCTCGGCAACCACGACCATCATTCGGGCTGCGCCGACGACGTGCAGGCGGAGCTGCGCGAGGGCGGCATCGTCGTCCTCGACCGCGGACACACCGTGCTGGAGCTCAACGGGCTCGAGATCGGCATCGTCGGGACGAAGGGCTTCGTGGGTGGCTTTCCCGGTGCCGAGATGCCCGACTTCGGGGAACCGTTGCTGCGTCAGATCTATGCGGAGACCTCGCTCGAGGTGGATGCGCTCGAGCTCGGCCTGGAAGCGATCGCCGGTTGTCAGAAGCGGATCGTGCTCCTCCACTACGCGCCGATCACGGACACGATCGTCGGCGAGCCCGAGAGCATCTGGGCCTTCCTCGGCTCGGGTCGGCTCGCCGGGCCGATCGGGATGTACCGGCCCGATCTCGTGCTCCACGGCCACGCCCATCACGGGGCGGAACGGGGATCGATCGGAACGGTGCCCGTGCACAACGTCGCCGTGCACGTCACGGGTCAGGACTTCGCGACGTTCGTGCTCTGACCGAGCTCTCGAGCGAGCTCACAGGCGTCGTTGGGCGGGCGTGAGAGTAACGCCGCGCCCGCCCAACGACACCGCGCTACTTCGAGGCGCCGGCTGTCGCCCGTGCCCGCGTGCCCGAGCGCGACGAGCTTCCGTTCGACTCCTTCGACTCCTTGAGAAGTCGCTTGGAGATCGTCTCGATCTTCTTGAGCGCTTCTTTCTCCTGCTTGAGGTTCTGCTGCAGGAGATCGACCGCATCGCGCTCGCCGAGCGCGCGCGCCTGGGCGACGAGGCCCGTATACGCGGCGATCTCGTAGTGCTCGGTGCGCGCACCCGCGCCCGTCAGGAACGCATCGCGCGTCTCCTCGGTCAGCTCGTTCTCCTTCATGAAGTCGTCGTGCTCCTTCTTGATGCCGTCGATGCCGGGACACGGCTCGGCCTTCGCCTTCTCACCAAGGCCCTTGAAGACCTTCTCGAGGTTGGCGACGTGCTTCTCGGTCTCCTTCTGATGCGACTTGAAGGCCCGCGAGAGCTCCGCGTCCGACGCCTCGTCGGCGAGCTTCGGAAGAGCGCCGGCGAGCACCTTCTCGGCGTAGTAGATGTCCTGCAGCTCGTGCATGAAGAGTTGCTTGGGGGTCTTGATCTGACTCATCGTTCCTCCTGGTGTGGCGGTTTGCGTCCCGAGCGGCGTACCCCCGGCGCGAACTGCCAAACGTGAGTCGGGTTGCGTCGGCGCAGTAGGCCCGTGCGCTTCGACGACACATCTGGACGAGACTCGGAGCGCTCGGCATACTCGCCCGATGGCGGAGGGGGCTCCGGATATCGCGGAAAGCGAGCGACTCGCGCGCCGTTGGTGGGCGATCGTCCAGGAGCGGACCTTCGAGAGCCTCTACGACCTCGTTCACGACGACATCGTCGTCGTCTCCAAGCTGCAACCCGGGCTCGTGGTGGAGGGACGGGAGAACGTCGTGCGCTACATGGAGGAGATCGCCGTGAACTTCCACGAGGCACGCATGACCGACTTCCACCCCGTCGACGCAAACCGCATCGTGGTCGAGGGCCGCCTTCGCTGGATGGACGAGGAGCGGGTGATCCGAGACGACCCCGTCATCTGGGCCATGGAGTTCCGTGACGGCCTGCTCGCGCGCTTCGTTCCGGCGCGCACGCTCGTCGAGGCGGAGACGCTGCTCGGCGCTCGCATCGCCTAGAGCAGCGTGGGCTCGGCGCCCTCTCGTCGCGACTCGTCGAAGTACCCGATCGCCCGCGTCATGAGCGCCCCGACGAACCCCGCGTCGGGCGCTCGCGTCACCGGGATCCCGTCGCGGGCGAGCTCGAGCGCGTCCGCGACGCTCGGAGCACTATGCGCCGCCGCCCGAGTCACGATCGAGAGCGCGTCCCGGGCACGGTGTGGATCCACGCTCCAGATCGCCTCGAAGCTCCGTTCGCCCGCGACGCGGTCGAGCCTCTCCCGCCTACGAGCAGGACAGACGATCCCTCCGCCACGTGCACGATGCCCCACTCCTGCGCGAGCTGCGAGCGTGCGCGAAGCGGCACGCGCGCGGGTCGCTCGTCGGCCGCGCTCGGTTCGGCGAAGTCCGCAAGGACGACACACGCCGCGGCCTGGCGCGCGAGCTTCTCCCAGCGCTCGGCCGACGCCTCGTAGTAACGCCGCTCCTGGAACAGGCCGACGAGGACTCCCGCCTCCGCCCGCGCCGCGACCTCGTCTTCGAGCGCGTGGCTCACCGTGGCCATGCCACGCCTCGAGACCGCCTGGCCCGTCTCTGCGAGCGCGGCGAACACGGACTCGGCGGGTGCGGAGGCGCTCGCGCGAACGCGAGCGATAGCTCCGGCCAGGGTCGCACCCGCGGCCGCTCGGCCATGACTCGTCCGACAGCCTCGACGTCGCCCTCCCCGTAGCAGCGCGTCCCGTCCGGACGGCGTTCGGGCAGCGGGAAGCCATGCCTGGTCTCCCACGCGCAAAAGCGTCGCAGGAGTGTCCAGAGTCACGGAGACGTCAGGTCGAGGTGCCGGTTCGGACGGCGTACAACCAGTGGACGCAGTTCGAGGAGTTCCCGACGTTCATGGAGCACGTCGACGAGGTGCGGCAACTCGACGACAGGCACCTGCACTGGCAGGTGACGCTCTCCGGCAAGACCGAGGAGTTCGAGGCCGAGGTCACGGAGCAGATCCCGGACGCACGGATCGCCTGGAAGAGCACGAGCGGCCGCACGCATGCGGGCGTCGTGGACTTCCATCGCCTGAGCGACGAGCGCAGCGAGTTCACTGTCATCCTGGACGCGGAGCCGCACGGCCTGCTCGAGAAGGCCGCCGATACGGTCGGACTGGCCGAGCGCCAGCTGCGCCCGGATCTGGAGCGGTTCAAGGAGCTCATCGAGAACCGCGGCGAGGAGTCCGGCGCGTGGCGCGGCACGGTCGAGGCCGAGACGAGCTAGCGAGACCGAACGTGTACCGCGACGAAGCCCCGGCGATCCGGGGCTTCGTCGCGTTTCAGACCTCTCTACGCGTCCTTCTCGACGACCTCGCCCGACTCGACGCTGCCGCGCCAGGCGCCGGTCGGAACCTCGCGTGCCTCGACGAGCTCCCGGAAGCGCTCGAGGTCGTTCTCGACCTGACGCCCGTCCACGCCGAAGAGCGCACCGACCTTCTCCTTGAGCCCGTCGGGGTCGTACTCCATGGAGACGGAGACCCGCGCGCCGGAGTCGATCGGCTCGAATTCGACGCGCCCGCGGTTTTCGACGCCGCTCGTCGAGCGCCAGGCGACCACGCGGTCGGGTACCTGCTCAACGATCTCGGCGTCCCACTCCTCGCGCTCGCCGCCGACGTCCGCGACCCACCGCATGTGCGTGTCGTCGATCTGCTTGACCTCGACGACGCCGGTCATGAACTGCGGAAACTCCTCGAACTGCGTCCATTGGTCGTACGCCACCGATACGGGCACCCCGACGTCGACGCTCTTCTCGATCGTTGCCATTCTCGCGACCTCCTTCGAAGGAACGAATATGCGGTGACGTTCCCGCTGAAGAGAGGCGCAAACCCGCGCTCGGTGTGGATACGCCTTGTCTGAAGGCTTTCTCCAGCGGGCGCAACCTGATGTCTGCGAGATGAACGGGCCTGGTAAGCCTTCCGTAAAGCGTCGCGTGCAGGACTTTCGGTCGGGGTACCACCGCCAGGGAGGGTCAGTCGAGAAAGGAGCTTTCGATGACTTACGACAAGACGAGCAGCTTCCGCCGGACGTATCTCGGAATCCTGGGTCTGGCAGCTGCGATTGCGACGGTCGGCGCGGTCTTCGCCGCGGTGCTGTCGAGCGAGTCCGCGGCCGCACCGGCCGTGGCGCCGAACAACGTGACCGAGCCTCGCGTGAGCGGTACGACGCGCGTCGGCCAGGTGTTGCGCACGACGCGTGGTCAGTGGACCGGTACGAGTCCGATCTCCTACGAGTACAGGTGGTACCGCTGCGAGGGCGCCGGCGCGGCCGATGCGTCGGACTGCACTCGCATCTCGAACGCGAACGACAACACGTACCAGCTGCGCCAGGGCGACGCCGGCTTCCGGATCCGGTCGCAGGTGATCGGGCGGAACGCGGACGGCCAGGACACGGCGACGTCGAATCCGACGAACACCGTGACGACGGCCGGCCCGACGAACACGACGGAGCCGTCGATCTCGGGCACCGCCCGGGTCGGCAGCGCGCTCGAGGCCAATCGCGGCCAGTGGTCGGGCGCGCAGCCCATCACGTACTCGTACGCCTGGCTGCGGTGCAACGCCCAGGGCGACAACTGCAGCGAGATCCCGGGTGCGAACGACACGAGCTACGAGGTTCGTGACGCGGACGCCGGAAGGACACTCCGCGTTCGTGTGACCGCGCGGAACGACCGTGGTGCCAACTCGGCGATCTCGAACCCGACCGGCGTCGTGCCGGGCAACCAGCCGCCGCCGACCGGCACCGTTCCCGTCGGTGACCTGAAGGCGGCGGGCGACAGGCTCGTCGTCGCCAGCGTCCAGTTCTCGCCGAACCCGGTGACGAGTCGGACTCAGCCGATCACCGTGCGCGTCCGCATCACCGCTCGCGGTAGTCGCCCGGTCAGCGGTGCGAACGTCTTCATGCGCGCAACGCCTCGCGTCGTTCAGGGTCAGACCGTGCAGACCGGCAACGATGGCGTCGCGACGCTGACCCTCGTTCCGAACGCGCAGTTCCCGCAGCCCCGGAACGGGTTCAACGTGCAGTTCTTCATCAAGGCCTCGAAGCCCGGTGACTCCGGCCTCGGCGGCATCGCGGGATATCGCCTCGTCCAGGTTCGCCTGGCCGGCTAGCGCGCCCCCCCTGCACGACGCACGAGGGGCGGCCACTGGCCGCCCCTCGTGCATGCGAGTAAAGCTCGTCTCGCCAACAGCGCCCGAACACCGAAGCCTGTTTGTGCACGCCGTCTTCGGTGAAACCCTCACCACGTGAAGGAGTGGATCTCCGCGACCTGGACGGTGCTACGTCGTGCTGCGAGCGAGGCGCTCGCCGACGACATCCCGACGACCGCACAGGCCCTCGCCTACTCGCTGTTTCTCGCCATCCCGGCGACGATGCTCGTCGCCCTCGGCGTCTTCTCGCTCGTCGCCGACGCGGAGACCGTGAACTCGCTGATCGACCGCGCCGAGACGGTGATGCCCGCAGAGGCCGCGAGCCTGCTGCAGGACAGCCTCCGTCGCTCCACGGAGAACCCCAGCTCGGGGATCGTCATGACCGTCGTCGGCCTCGTTCTCGCACTGTGGACGACGACCTCGGCCGCGACGACGCTCATGAAGGCGGTCACGCTGGCCTTCGACGGCGAGGAGTCGCGAAGCTTCGCGCGCAAGCGCGTCCTCGCGCTCGTCATCGTCGCCGCGCTCGTCCTCGCGGCGATTCTCGTCGTCGGCCTCCTCATCCTCGGACCGCACATCGAGACGTGGATCGGCGACGCCGTCGGTGTTCCGACGCTCACAGCCTGGCTCTGGTGGACGCTTCAGTGGCCCGTGCTCGTCGGCGGACTGCTCTTCGTCTTCGCCGTCGTGCTCTTCCTCGGGCCGAACGTCGACCAGCCTGCGTGGAAGCTCGTGACGCCCGGAGCCGTCACCGCACTGCTCGTCTGGCTCGTCGCCTCCGCCGGCTTCGCCTTCTACAGCGCGAACTTCGGCTCGTACAACAAGGCCTGGGGGACGCTCTCGGCCGTCGTCGTGACGCTGATCTGGCTCTGGCTCACGAGCCTCGCGATCCTGTTCGGCGCCGAGGTGAACGCCGAGGCCCGCAAGTTCGTCGAGGAGCGCGACGCGCCGACGACCAGGTGAAGGCGTTTGCAGGCATCACCCTCCGGGAAGATCACGCGAAGCACCTAATTCCACGAAAGGAGCGCGTTGTGGACAGCGATCGCGTTGAAGGCAAGCTCGAGGAAACCGAGGGTGAAGTGCAGGAGAAGTGGGGAGAGGTCACTGGCGACGACACCGATCGCGCCGAAGGCAAGGCCAAGCAGACCGAAGGTGAAGTCGAGCAGAAGTGGGGCGAAGCGAAGGACAAGGCGCGCGACGCCTGGGAAGACGTGAAGGACAAGGTCGAGGACGTGACCGACCGAGGTGAGGATCGCGCCGACGAGCGAGACGAGTCCACGACCTCGCGCTAG
>DASQLF010000159.1:0-14389 GCA_035630135.1 Gaiellaceae bacterium | reverse complement strand
ACGATGCAGCTGAACGTCGGCGGCAACTCCGACTTCCGCAACATGCTCGAGCGCGAGCGCCTCGAATCGAAGAAGATCTCGAAGACGAACGCGGTCACCTCGATGCTCGACTACGACATCGGCGCGGACAACGTCCACGTCGGCCCGTCCGACTTCGTGCCGTGGCTCACCGACCGCAAGTGGGCGTACATCCGCATGGAGGGCTCGTCCTTCGGCGACGTTCCTCTCAACGTCGAGCTCAAGCTCGAGGTCTGGGACTCGCCGAACTCGGCCGGCATCGTCATCGACGCCGTCCGCCTCGCGAAGCTCGCCCTGAACAACGGCATCGCGGGCTCTCTCGAGGCGCCGAGCGCATACCTCATGAAGTCGCCGCCGAAGCAGATCCGCGACGATGAGGCGCGCGAGGACATCGAGCGGTTCATCGTCAAGAACGCGCTCGGGAAGCAGAAGGCGGCCGCGAAAGCGTGACGCGAGTCCGCATCTCGCGGATCTTCTGGATCGGGGCGGCGGGAGCGCTCGTTCTCGCCGCCCCGCTCGACATCTCCTCGCTGCCTCGCAGCGACTCCAAGCCTGGCTCGTGGTCGTCACCTGGGCGGCGGCGCTCGGTGCGTTCGGCGTGTCGACTGCCGCAGTCTGGAGCGAGAGCGGCGACAGCTGGCAGGTAGCCGCTTCACTCTGGATCGTTGCGCTCGTCGGCTGGCTCGACATGCCTGTGCTCCAGCGCTTCGCGGCCTCGGCGACGTCGACCGCTCCCGAGCGAGTGCTCGCGACGCTCGACGACGTCGAGCTCGTGGCGTCCCGTGCAAACGGCCTCGCGATCGAGCTGGCTCCCGGTGAACACCTCGCGCTGCGACGTCGACCGAGGGCGTAGCTCCCGGCGCGAGCTTGTAACTTGCGACGCGTGAGCCTGCGCATCTGTTTCGTCACGCCGTTCGCGTGGTCGCAACCGCACGAGGTGAACGCACACGTCGAGGGCACGGCGGCGGCGCTGCGTCGGCGAGGACACGAGGTGACCGTTCTCGCTCCGTCGTCTCGCGCACGCGACCTGCTCGCGGGACGCCGAGCGCTGCAGCACGGCATCGATGCCGAGGTGATCGCCGTCGGCCCGTCGATTCCGCTGTCACGGCGGACGAACATGGGGGTTCCGATGGCCGTCCGGGCGAACCTTCGAGTCGCCCTCGCCCGCGGTCGCTACGACGTCGTCCACGGCTTCGAGCCCGGCCTGCCCAGCCTGTCGTACCTTGCGCTCACCTCGGCGCACGCGCTCACGGCCGCGACGTTCTTCTCCCTGGATCGACTCGCGTATCCGGCGCGACGCTCGCGCCGAGACCGGCTCCGCACCCGCGTCGACGCCCTCCTCGCCACCTCGACCGACACGGCCGAGGCAGCCGCCGAGCGATTCGAAGGCGAGTACCGGATCGTGGCGCTGGGCATCGACCTCGAGCGCTTTCGGCCCGAGCCGAAGCGCGATCTCGTGGTCATCGAGCTCGAGCCCGCGGGGCGCCAGACGACGCGCGCGCTTCTGCGCCTGCTCGACGACGCGCCCGGTTGGGAGGCCACGCTGCTGCACACGAAGCCCCTCGGCTTCCGTCCCACGATCCCGCGACGGCTCCGCGGGCGCGTCCATGTCCGTTCGGCCCGGTCCGCGGCCCAGCGCGCCGAGCTGCTCGGCCCGGCCTCGGTGTTCGTGGCGGCGCCAGGCGGTGAGGAGCGTCTCCGACTCGAGGCAGCGGCATGTGCTGCAGCCTTCGTGAACGGAGCGGGCGACGCCGAGCACGAGGTCGAGCGACTCATCGCCGATCGCGCCGCCCGCGATGCGTCTGGCCGCGAGGCCCGAGCTCACGCGGAGACACAGAGCTTCGATGCGGTCGCGGCCGAGCTCGACGAGGTGTACGGGAAGCTCACGCGCAAACGTCGCCTCGCCCGCCCGCAAGAGGACGATCCCCTCGCCGACCGCGACTGGATCACGATCGACCTGCACATGCACACCGACTGGTCGCACGACTGCTCGATCGCGGCCGGCGAGCTCGTCGAGCACGCGGAGGCGATCGGCCTGGGCGGCATCGCGGTGACGGATCACAACGTCTTCGGTGGAGCGCTCGAGGCGGCTGAGCTCGCTCGCGATCGTGACCTGATCGTCATCCCGGGCGAGGAGGTGAAGACCGACGAACAGGGCGAGGTGATCGGCCTCTTCCTCGAGGAGGAGATCCCGCGCGGCATGAGCTTCGCGGACACGGTCGCGGCGATCCGCGACCAGGGCGGGCTCGTCTACTTGCCCCATCCGTTCGACCGGCTGCACGCGATCCCCGACCCCGCGACCATCCACCGCCACCTCGCCGAGGTCGACGTCTTCGAGGTGTACAACGCGAGGCTTCTGCGCGACTCGTTCAACGACGAGGCGCTGCGCTTCGCCCGCAAGTACCGGCTTCTGCAAGGAGCCGGCTCGGACGCGCACGTCCTGCAGGGCGTCGGCACGGGAGCCGTGCGCATGCGCCGGTTCGAGGGGCCGGAGGAGTTCCTACTTGCGCTGCGCTCGGCCGAGATCCTGCGGCGCCCGAAGTCGCTGGCGTACCTGCAGTCGCTCAAGTGGGTGGCGCAGGTCAAGGAAAGGGTCCTCTGAGGGAGAAGGGTGACTCCGACTCCGTGCCCTCCTCCGTGTCCACCGACGAGATCTACGAGCGGTACCTCAAGAAGGCGATCTCCGAGATCAACGAGCTCGGGGACGAGCTCTCGCGCGCGGGCGACGAGCTCCGTGTTCCGGTCGTCGGATCGGGCCACCCGCTCGCCGACGTCATGCTGCTCAAGTTCTCGCCGAAGCCGGCTGAGATCCAGGAAGGCGTCGCGTTCTTCGGTCGCTCCGGGCAGGCGGTGCTCAAATCGTTGCAGCGACTGCACGTGGATCCGCTCGCCGTCTACGGGACGAACTGCCTCAAGTTCGGCACTGAGGATCCCGCCGACGCAGCGTCCTGGCTCACGCGCGAGCTGTACATCGTCCAGCCGAAGCTCGTCGTCGTCATGGGCGAGCGCTCGGCCGCCTTCGTCGACGATCTCGAGTTCCCGCTCTCGGACCGGCTCGATGCCGATCGTCAGGGCGAGACGCAGCGATTCACAGCGTCGATCGAGGCGCTCGTGACTCCCGACATCGACGAGGCGCTCGACGAGGCGCCGGCGAAGACCGCCTTCTGGAACGCCTTCAAGGCGCTCGGCCCCTGGTGGGCGGAGCAACCACCGTACTGACCGGTCGGCGGGCGGCCACGCTCGCTGCCGTGCTCGGGATCCTCGTCGCGTACAGCGCAGGAGCCGGAGAGCTCCCGAGCCTGCCTTCCGAGCACCTCGACGTCGTGTTCTACGCGCTCGTCGCGCTGCCGGCGTTCGCGGCGGCGATCTGGCTCGCGCTCCCGCTCGCTCACGGCGGAACTCCGCCACTCGTCCTCATGGCCGCCTCGGCGGGGGTGCTGGCAGTCGTGCTCACGCTGCTCGACGTCGAGTCCGGCGCGAACGTCGCCAAGCTGGCTTGCTACGCGCTCGCCGGCTTCGCGTTCCTGTCGCTGTTCGAGGAGCTTTGGTGGATCACGCTCGTCGGCGTGCTCGTCCCGTGGGTCGACATCTGGTCGGTGGCGGCAGGCCCGACCGAGTACGTCGTGGAGGAGCGACCCGGGCTCTTCGAGAACGTCGCCATCGCGTTCCCCAGCCCCGGCCAGAGCGTCATCGTCAACATCGGCCCACCGGACATCCTGTTCTTCGCGCTCTTCCTGGCAGCTGCCGACCGCTTCGGGTTGCGGGTTCGGGCGACGTGGATCGGCATGGTCGCGTGCCTCGCCGTCACGCTCGCGCTCGTGTGGTGGTGGGACGAGGTCGCGGGGCTTCCCGCGCTTCCCGCCGTCTGTCTGGGATTCCTCGCGCCGAACGCGGACTTGCTCTGGCGCGACGTGCGCCACCTGCGAGCGCGACCTACCGAGACAGACTGAGAGCCGACACCGACTCGACGTGCGGCGTGTGCGGGAACATGTCCACCGGCCTGCAGCGCTCGAGCACGTAGCCGTACTCGTCGCGTAGCACCTGCAGGTCCGAGGCGAGCGTCGTCGGATTGCACGAGACGTAGACGATCCGCGGCGCGCCGAGCGCGCCGGTTCGCCGCAGGGCCTTTCCGGCCAAGCCTGCCCGAGGCGGATCGACGACGAGGAGGTCGGGCTCGCCGGCTTCCTCGCGCAGCTCCTCGATCGTCTGGCCGACGTTGCCCGCGAAGAAGCGCGCGTTCCCGATCCCGTTGAGCTCGGCGTTCTCGATCGCGCACGCGACCGCTTCCTCGGAGATCTCGAGCCCCCAGACCGTGCGGGCGTCACGTGCGAGCGAGAGCCCGATCGTGCCCGTTCCGCAGTACAGGTCGTACACGTTCTCCGTGCCCACGAGCCCGGCGTACTCGAGTGCGAGCTCGTACAGCCGCTCGGCCATCTCGGTGTTCGTCTGCAGGAACGCCGACGGGCGCACGCGGAACCGGAGCCCGAGGATCTCCTCCTCGATCGCTTCCTCGCCCCAGAGCAGCTTCGTCGGGAGATTCGTCTGCTCCGCTGGGGTGTCGTTGATCGCCCAGTGAAGCGACCGAACCTCCGGAGAGCGGCGCAGGACGTCGACGAAGTACCCGGGCTCGAAGCGCTCCCCGGGGGCCGTCACGAGGACCACCAGCATCTGCCCGGTGTTCCGACCCTCGCGCACCACGAGGTGCCGGAGATAGCCGCTGCCCGTCGCCTGGTCGTACGCCTCGAGCCGTTCCTCACGCGCCCACTCGCGAACCGCGAGCCGCACCGAGTTGCCGATGTCGGTCGTGAGAAGGCACTCCTCGATGCCGATCACCTCGTCCCAGCGGCCGGCGCGATGGAAGCCGAGATCGACGCCGTCCTCCGTCGTCGTGAACGAGTACTCGAGCTTGTTGCGATATCGAAACTGCGAGATCGCCGGGACGATGGGCTCGAGTGGAGGGTCGTCGAAGCGACCGATCCGGACGAGGGCGTCGCGTACCTGGCGCTCCTTCTCCGCAACCTGCACGTCGTAGGCGAGATCCTGGAAGCGGCAGCCCCCGCACACGCCGAAGTGCCGACACGGTGCCTCGACGCGGGACGGGCTATGACCGACGATCTCGGTGACGACGCCCTCGGCGAAGCCGCGCTTCACCTTCGTCACCCGCGCGCGTACGTCGTCTCCGGGCACTCCACCGCGGACGAAGACGACGAAGCCGTCGTGCCGCGTCACGCCGCTGCCGCCATAGGCGAGCGAGTCGATGCGGAGCTCGAGCTCCTCTCCCTTGTGAACGGGCGCGGCCATCGCGCCAGCCTAGCTTCGAGCTAGGTGATGTCCCGTCGTCCCGTGCGAAACAAGGCGACGGCGGACGCGAGCCCCGCCCATGCGCAGGCCACGAGCACAGCGCTCCCCCAAGACAGGGGCGCACCGCTGGTCGAGTCCACCGCGCTGCCGAGTGCCGCCGCGGGAAGGTACTCGGACACGCCATCGAGGTCGAGCAAGCCGAGCACGACCCAACAGATGGGTTCCAGCACGAACATCCAGAGCAACGCTCCAACGAGCGCGCCGACCTGCGAGTGGACCGCACCACCGATTGCAGCGCCGAACAGACCGGCGACGGCGACCACGAGGAGCGCGCGCCACGCCCCGTCTGCGAGCTGGCCGGGTGCGATGGGCACGTCGATGATCCCAAGCCAGATCGATGCCGTGACGAGGACGGCGCCCAGCATCACCGTCATCAGCACGGCACCGGTGAAACCGCCCACCAGCAGCTTGATCGCCACGAACTTCCACCGGCGTGGCGTGGCGAGCAGAGTGCGGGCGATCGTGCCATGGCGAAACTCGTTGGTCACGAGCAGAATCCCGATCAGGATCGCCAGGATCGACGCAGGTAACGTCGTGTCGAGGACGATCTTGTACTGGAGCTCGGGATCCAGCCGGTCGTCTGCAGCTGTGCCGCCGATGTTTCCTGCCGCTATGAGCCCGGCGAAGAGCAGCGCGACGAGAAGGAACCCCCACGTGGAGCGCACCGTGCGGAGCTTCACCAGCTCTGCGCCGAAGAGCCGCGTCATGCGCCGCGCTCGCCCGGGTCGCCGGTGAGCTCGAGAAAGACCTCCTCGAGCGAGGCTCGCTCGACGGAGAGCTCATGCAGGACGATCCCGTTCGCAGCCGCGATCTCGCCGACGCGTTCCGGAGAAGCGGTGACCGCGAGGTGCTCTTCCGCGACCCGCGTCGTCCCGATCCCGGCTCCCCCGAGCAGCTCCGCGAGCCGTCCAGCCGTGGGCGACCGCACCGTCGTGGAGCCGGCCGCCATCGCCTCGACCTCGGCCATGGCGGCGTGACGCACGAGCCTGCCGCGATGGACGATCACGACGTCGTCGACGGTCTGGGCGACCTCGGAGAGCACATGGCTCGAGATCAGGATCGTGCGTCCCTCCACTGCGAGCGCGCGGAGGAACTCGCGCAACCAGCGGATGCCCTGCGGGTCGAGCCCGTTCGTCGGCTCGTCGAGGACGAGCACTTCCGGATCGCCGAGTAGCGCTGCCGCGAGCCCGAGCCGCTGTCGCATCCCCAGCGAGTACCCCTTCACCCGCCGCCTCCCGGCCTCGCGGAGATCCACGAGCCCGAGCACCTCGTCGACGCGCGAGCGTGGAATACCGCCCGCCAACGCCAGCACCCGCAGGTGATTGCGACCCGACCGGCCGGGATGCGCGTCGAAGGTCTCGAGCAGGACGCCGACCCGGCGCACCGGCTGGACCAGCTCCCGGTACTGGACGCCGAGAACGGACGCGCGTCCGGCCGTCGGACGCACGAGCCCAAGGATCACGCGCATCGTGGTCGACTTGCCCGCGCCGTTCGGTCCGAGGAAGCCGGTCACCCGGCCCGGCTCGACGGAGAACGAGAGGTCGTCGACCGCGAGGGTCGACCCGAAGCGCTTGGTGAGTGCCTCGACCTCGATCATTGCAGGACGCTGACGAAGACCGTGCGGTCGCGGGGCCCGTCGAACTCGCAGAGGAAGATTCCCTGCCAGGTTCCGAGAGCAAGCGAGCCGTCGTCTCGCAGCGGGACGACCACGCTGTGGCCCATGAGTGACGCGCGCACGTGCGACGGAGCGTTCGGACCGTCCTGATCGTCGTGGCGCCACGGCCACTCGTCGCCGACGACCCGCTCGAGCGCGTCCTCGAGGTCGGAGACGAGCGCGGGATCGACGTGCTCGTTGATGGTCACGCCGGCGGTCGTGTGCGGGACGTACACGACCACGGCAGATCCCTGCGCACCGTCGACGGCCTCGCGTACTTCCGTGCTGATGTCCACGACGTGGCTCCGCCGCGCAGTGCGAATCTTGAACTCTCTCATGGTCGGTGCAGCGATCGCGGGCGAGTCGGGCCTCGGCCTACAGCGCGCCGCCTGCCGCCGGTGGCGCCCCCGCCTCGAGCGGGTTCTCGCCGCCTGATGCGCGACTGAGGCTCTCCTCGACGCTCAGCAGGTTGTCCTTCCCGCGCTCGACGACAGCGAGGAGCTCGGTCATCGAGGCGACCTCCTCACGCTGCTCCTGGAGGAACCAGTGCAGAAACTGCTCGCCCACGAGCTCGCCGTCCTCGCGCGCGAGCTTCACGAGCTCGACGATCTGCTCGGTCACGCGCTTCTCCTGCTCGAGAGCGAGCGCGACCGGTGCCACGACGTCGTCGAAGCGCGTCCTGGGCGCGTCGATGCCGGGGATGTTGACGTCCTCGTCCGCGTCGAGGAGGTACCGCACCATCATCATCGCGTGGTTTCGCTCCTCGACCGCCTGCCGGTAGAAGTGCGCTGCGAGTTGCGGGAGGTTCTCGCTGTCGTAGTAGACCGCGATCGCGACGTATTGCTGAGACGCGCCGAACTCGTGTCCGACCTGCCCGTTGAGGGCCCCTCCAAAGGCTGACATGGCGACGACTCTAGCGTCGTGCCGCTGTACCTTGCGCGGATGCCGGGCGTCCCGCGCGGTCTCGAGGGCCGCAACTTCACACGCGTCGCGGACTGGACGCGCGACGAGCTCGCAACCTTGCTCGACCTCGCCGACGAGTTCCGCGCCGAGCGGGCTCGCAGGCCCGAGCTGCGCGTGCTCCCGGGCCGGACGATCGGGCTGATCTTCCACAAGCCGTCGACACGGACGCGCGTCGCGTTCGAGGTCGGTATCGCCGAGCTCGGCGGAATGGCCCTCTTTCTACCCGCGGGCGAGCTCCAGCTCGCCCGCGGCGAGTCGTACCGCGACACCGCCCTCGTCCTCTCGCGCTTCCTCTCGGCGCTCATGATCAGGACTTTCGCGCAGGACGAGGTCGACGAGTTCGCGGAGCACGCGTCGATCCCGGTCATCAACGGACTGACCGATCTGGCGCATCCGCTTCAGGCCCTCGCCGACGCGATGACCCTGCGGGAGCGGTTCGGCAAGCTCGAAGGCGTGCGTATCGCCTACGTCGGCGACGGAAACAACGTGTGCCACTCGCTCCTGCGCATCGCCGGACGCTTCGGGATGCACTTCGTCGCCGCAACACCGCCCGGGTACGAGCCAGACGCCGCGATCGTGGCAGCGGCAAGCGAGGACGCGGCGGCGAACGGCGGCAGCGTCGCCGTCCTGGACGACCCTCGCGAGGCTGCGCGCGACGCGCACGCGCTCTACACGGACGTCTGGGTCAGCATGGGTCAGGACGCGGACGCCGAGCGGCGCAGGCGCGACCTCGAGCCATTTCGTGTGGACGACGAGCTGCTCGCGCTGGCCGACCGAGAGGCCGTCGCGATGCACTGCCTTCCCGCCCACGTTGGCGAGGAGATCTCCGCGGACGTGCTCTACGGGCCGCGCTGTCTCGCGTGGGAGCAGGCGGAGAACCGGTTGCACACGCAGAAGGCGCTCATGGCGCTCGTGATCCGGTGACGTTCGACGACCACGTCCGCGCTGCGCTCGACGAGCTTCCCGCCGACATTGCCGCCGGCCTCGAGAACGTGGCCGTGGTGGTCGAAGACGAACACCCCGAAGATCCCGACCTGCTCGGGCTCTACCACGGCGTGCCACTGCCGGAACGGGGTGACATGGCCGGCTTGCTCCCCGACAAGATCTCGATCTACCGGATCCCGCTCGAGGAGTCATATCCGGATCCCGACGAGCTCCGCGAGGAGATCCGGATCACCGTACTCCACGAGCTCGCCCACTACTTCGGGCTCGACGAGGATCGAGTCGCCGACCTCGGCTACGAGTAGGGCTGCGTTTCAGGAATACGCGAGGGTGGGTAGCGCGTTTCCAAGAACCGTGACACCCGAACAGATCCACACGGAGATCGAGCAACTCTCGGAAGACCGCCAGGTGCTCTGGCAGCAGCTCTCCGAGGGTCTCGACACGTCCGTACAAACACAACTCAAGGAGCTCGACGAACGCCTGCAGACCCTCTGGCAGGCGCTTCGGGTCGAGAAGGCACGTCTCCGCTTCGGCGAGCGCGAAGAGATCGTGCGCCGCGCGCGCGCCGAGGAGCGCCTCGAGCGCGCCGCGTAGCAACGCGGAAAGCAGGAGAACGGCCGGGCCGCGCATATCATCGACGCGTGGCTCTTTTCGGCAAAGGAAAGTCTCAGCCGCTCTCGATCGAGAGCGAGCAGGAGCGTTTACACGCGATCCGCATCGCGGCTGAGCAGGAGCTCGGACGACTGCGCCAGGAGCTCGGCGAGCGGGTTGCCGCGGTCGAGCAGCGTGAACGCGAGCTCGCCGACGCGGTCGCCCGCGTCAATCGCAGCGCGAGCCGGGTTCCGACCGGGTACGACGATGCGGTGGAGCACGCGCAGGTCGGCCTCGCGGCGCACGCGCAGGAGCTGAGCCAACGCGAGCGCGATCTCGCCGCTCGCGAGCAGGCTCTGCTGCGAATCGAGTCGGATCTCGCCCGACGCGCCGCGGCGGCCGCCGAGACGCCGGAGGAGCGCCTCGCGCACATCGAGGAGCGGATCGCGGCTCTCCACGAGGCCGAGAAGGCATTCGCGCGAACGCAGGCAGAGCTCGCGGCACGAAGCGCCGACCTCGCGAGTCGCGAGGCGACCCTTGCGGAGAACGCGCGCCTCGGCGTCGTCGATGCCGGCCCGGTGATTCCCAGCCGCGCCGAGATGGACGAGCTCGACGAGCGCCTGCGGCGTCTGGAGAGAGAAACCCGCGACGCCACGAAGGACGACGGATTCGGAGACAGCCTGCGCGCGCTCGAGGCCCGTGGGCTTCGCGGAAGCACGCCGGGCGCGTGACGAACGCGCCGGCTTCGGCGCCGCGAGCTCTTCTACACTTCGAGCGTCTGGGGCGTTAGCTCAGTTGGGAGAGCACCAGCTTTGCAAGCTGGGGGTCGCCGGTTCGAGCCCGGCACGCTCCATGCCCCGCAGAGCTGGAACTCGCGAACGTGAGTTCCAGCTCGCGACAATCCCTGAAGCGCGGCGGTCGAGCCGCCGCGGCCGCAGCGACTGACGAGCGCCTCCCAACTCAGTACTCGATGCCGGCTTCGACGAGCGGGCTTCGGCCCCACGCGAACGTCGTCTCGTACCACCCCGTCATCGGGGCGAGAGTCGTGCCGAAGCGGGAGGAGTGCACGAACCAGCCGTTCCCGACGTAGATGCCCATGTGGCCGACCTCGCTCGGCTTCGAGCGTGGCCCGCGCGAGCCGAAGAAGACCACGTCACCGGGTCGAAGGGCAGCGCGCGCGATCCTCGCCGGACGGGCCACCTCGCCGCTCATGTCGTAGGTCGTCCTGCCGACGAGCATGCCGCCGAGGTTCGGAGCAGCAGTGAACGCCTGAAGCTTGTACACCCGCCACACGAAGCCCGAGCAGTCGAAGCCTCCGGGAAGCGTCTTGCCGAAGAGCTGCTGCGGGCGCTCCGAGGTGCCCGCCCAGACGTACGGAGATCCGACGAAGCGAAGTGACCGCGCCACCACGATTCGCTGCCATTCGGTCAGCGCGGGTAGCGAGAAGCTCTCGGCGTCCGCGCGAACGGTCTCCACTTCGAGAGGATCGAGGTCGAGGTACACGCTGATGCTGTAGGCCGCCTCGGCTCGCGTGACCGGTTGGGAGATCTGGAGCTCGAGCGCGTCCTGCGCGCGAGGGTGGTTGATCCGAAGCCCCAGCATGCGCGCGACCGTCTCAGTTCCGAGCCACGGCCGCGGACTCAGCCCGGCGTCGACGGCAGCGAGACGGATCGCCTGGGCGGCCGGACGGAGCCCCGTGAGCGACACGAGCCGTGCGTGGAGCTCGCGCACGGTCACGGAGGCCGAGGGATCGCCGATGGAGATGGCGCCGCCGAGACTCGCGATCACTGTCGCCAGCTCGCTCGCGGTCAGAGGATCCTGCGGCCGAAAAGACTCCACGCTCCGTGCCATGAGGCCGGCATCGACGACCTTTGCGATCTCGGCCGCCGCGAAGGACGGCTGGGCAGAGGGACGCGCGGACGCGCTGCCCGCACCTGTGAGCGAAAGGGCGACGAGGGCGGATGCCAGGACACGCTGCATGAGATCGGGTATCGGCGCGGGCGCGGCCGTGCCGTACCTTTCAGACGGGTGAACTGCTCCTCGGTTGGGCAGGGCTACAGTGGCCTCGTGCGGATCGCCGTTCTCGTTCTCGTCGCGCTCGCAGCGCTAACCGGGTGCGGTACCGACGACCAGACGACCACTGCGCCCTCGCAGACGACCGCGACGACGGAGACGCCGGCGCCCTCGAGGCGTGAACTCACGCCCGCACTCGCGGGGACGACGTTGGAGGGTGAGGTCGTCGCGCTCGAGGACTTCCGCGGTCGTCCCTTGCTCGTCAACGTCTGGTCGTCGTGGTGAAGCACCTGCCAGAGCGAGGCGGTCGCCTACGCAGAGTTCACGGAGGAGCATCCCGAGGTCGCCTACCTCGGGGTCAACGTCGCCGACTCGCCTGCCGACGCGACGGCATTCGTGGAGCGCTACGACTGGTCGTGGATGTCGATGCAGGATCCCGAGCGTATGCGCGCGCAGAAGCTCGGCGCGACATACCAACCGCACTTCATCCTCCTCGACGCGAACGGGGGCATCGTCGACGCGCACGAGGGTGGCGGCGACGCAGAGATCTGGGAAGCGATGCTCGCGAAGCTCCCATGAGCGCTCGGTAGGCTCCGGTGCAGATGCCTGCAGCTGCAGATCGCTACGCGAGTGCCATACCAGCGACGTGGCTGGCGGCGCGCATGGCCATCGACCCGTCGCGGATCGACGCGATGCGCCGCGCGGGCGAGCTCATCGCGGTTCGCGAGGCCGGATCGACCGAATGGCGCTACCCGGCGTGGCAGTTCGACGCGGGTCGTCCTCGTCCGTCCGTGGCCCGAGTCGTCGCGGCGGCGCGCGAGAGCGGAGTCGACGAGGCCCGGCTCTACGAGCTGCTCACGGAGCCGCTCGGCCTGCGTGACGGCGGTCGGCGACTCGTCGATCTGTTGCTCGAAGGCCGTGACGACGAGGTCGTGACGGCAGTGCGCGCAGCGGGCTAGACCGAATACGTTTCCGCGGCGCGGGCGACCGTGACGTCGCCGCTCACCGTCTTGACGTGAAGCGGGACGACCGGCGCAGCGTCGTCGGCGACCGGTTCGTGATCGTCCAGCCCGAGCTCGGACTCGAGTCGACCCGAGACCGACGTCGCGTCGATCCAGGTGCGCGTTCCGCGCGTGATGCCGACCCGGACGTCGCCTGACACGGTCTGCACGCGCAGGTCGCCGCCGGACACTGCTCGCACGTCGACGTCGCCGGACGTCGTCGAGACTCCGAGCTCGCCTGACGCCGTGCCGATCGTGACGTCGCCGGAGACAGAACGTGCCGTCAACGACGCATCCGCCCGGCCGAGCAGCACGTCACCCGACACCGTGACGAGCGACGCCGGCGCCTCCGCCGAAACGACGTCGATGTCGCCGCTCGCCGTCTTCACCTCGAGGTCGCGAAGAACCGTCTCGAGTCTGATGTCTCCTGACGCGGTCCGGATCGCCACCTCGCCCAGCTCACCGTCCGCGCGGATGTCCGTGGATCCGCCCGAGAGGTCGAAGTCGGATCCCGGCGGGCAGGCGATGCGACATTCGAAGTCGCCGCCCCACGTGATCTGGATCGGCCCCCAGCGGAAGCGGTCCTTCTGCTCGATCTTGACGACGTAGCGACCAAGCCGCTCCTCCATCGTCACGTCGATCTCGTCGATGGCGTCCTGGCCACGACGACCCACCGCGACGACTTCGACCTTCGTTCGCGGTTCGTCGGCCGTCGTGACCAGGACGCGACCACTCGGGAGCTTGACCTGGAGGGAGACGCTCCCGGGGGTTTCGAAGACGTGCATTCGCTCACTCGCTCCTGTCGCGGGAGACTGAACGCCGGACGCGGCTGTCGGCGGGACGTCCGCGCGTGGAGCGGACGCGGTCGCCGGTGTCGACGAGCGCGGCGTAGTCGAAAGGCAGTGAGGTCAAGAGCATGATTGGCTCCTTTCAGCCTTGGGCGTAGCCCTGCATTCGATTTCGGCTTCTCTTTGCGGACCGCTGGTCGAGCGAACGCGCGATGTTCCGCACGAGCCATGCGTTGGTCGAGATTCCCTCACGGGCAGCGGCGGCCTCGACACCCGACTTCAACGACTCGGGGAGGCGCAAGGAGATGCGCCCGGAGAGCTCTTCGCCCGCACCCACCTGAGCGGGGTCCGGGACCTCGTCGGCGATGACGACGAGCTCGGGCTCGCGACCGGCGAGGCGAACCTCGACGCGGCCCGATTCGAGCTGGCCGCCGATCTCGAGGGCGGCGTCGCCGAGCAAGTCGAGCAGGTGAAGGTGCAACGTCGCCGCGAGCGCTTCGCCCATGCGGCGGGCGACCTCGGCGGTCTCCTCGTCGCCGCGGGCGGCGGCGGAGGCGAGCTCCTGCTGGATTGCCTGGACGTGACTGTCGAGCTGCATGAGTGACATCACTATGACATCACTAGTGCAGTCTGTCAAGCGTCAAGTGCCCAACGAAGTGACTGCATGCTGCCGCGCGCCCTCAGGCTCCAGTTCGAGAATGAGAGAAAGCGCCTGGAGAAGCCCGATCGGAGCTAGTCGCCCCAGTCGAAGTCGCGTGGACCGCCGGTCCACAGCGCTTCGTCGAGCGCCGCACCCTCGACGCTCTCGACGGTGTCCTCGCCGGGCCACGGAAGTCGTTCCGAGCTCAGCTCGGCGGCGGGCTCGCCCTCCAGTGTCTCCTCGATGCGCGCCTGCTCCTCGCTCTTGAACAGCGGGTGGTTGTCGACCGGATCACCGTCGAGGTAGCGGTCGATCGGCATCTCGCCGTCGAGCTCGGAGTTCTGGCTCTTCAGGTCGAGATGCTCCCGGATCGCCCGGGCAAACCCGGACTCCGTGTCAACCGGAGAGAACTGGTCGT
>DASQLF010000158.1:0-7923 GCA_035630135.1 Gaiellaceae bacterium | reverse complement strand
GACCACTCGTACGCGGCGCGACAGCTCGCGCAGTGTGTTCGCGCCGAGCTCGGGATCCTTGAGTACAGCCAGCACGATCACCTCGGGAGCAACGCGGCGAGACGTGTCCACGATCGTGTCCACCGGGGTGTCCGCTCCGAGGAACGTCACCCGCCAGCCCCGGTCGCGGAGGACCAGCGCCAGCACCACGAGCCCGAGATCGTGCTGCTCGCCCGAGGGTGCGGCGAGCAACGCATGGCGTCCCGTGCCACGGCCCCAGCCGCGACCGACGGCCATGAGGCGCGCGCGAACCAGGTTGCTGGCGAAGTGCTCCTGCGCGACCGTGAATTCCCCGCGCTCCCACTTCTCGCCGATTTCGCGCAGGAGAGGCAGGACGACGTCGCGGAGAAACGCCTCGAGACTCAGCGACGCCAGCAAGCGGTCGATCGCCGCGTGCGCCGAGATGTCGTCGAAGGCCTCGAGCGCGACGCGAAGCTCGGCTACCGGCTCCGCGACCGCTGAACTGTCCCCTCGTGCGCCGGCGTCCTGCGCAATTGTGCCGAGCACCCGTCGTGACGCCTCCGCAGCCGAGAGACCGTCGGCGATCTGCTTGCGCATCGCCTCCACCCGCGAGACATCGGCGTCGGAGTACAGCCGGAACCTCCCGGGTGAGCGGTCCGGCTCGAAGAGGCCGTAGCGCCGCTCCCAGGCTCGCAGGAGCTCGGGGCTGACACCGGTTCGCCTGCTGAGCTCGCCGATGCGGATGTAACCGCCCGCCACGGCGGCCGATTGTATAAGGCTTGTCCCGGGTCGGGAACGAATCTGTACGCGCTACGCCGGCCGGAGAAGCACCTCGATGGCCGTTCCGCGACCGCTGCTCGAACGCAAGGTCAGCTCCCCCTCGATCGCCTCTGCGCGCAGACGCATGTTCGTGATTCCCAGCCCGCTCGGCACAGAGGAGTCGTCGAAGCCGACGCCGTCGTCCGACACGAGCACGACGCGCCGCCCTGTCCGGTGGGAGATCGAGACCTCGACATGGCGAGCGTCTGCATGACGGCGCGCGTTGCCGAGTCCCTCCTGCACGATCCGGAAGACCTCGATCTGCTCGTCCGGTGCAAGCCGCACGGTCGGATCGACGTCGAGTTCGACCTCGAGGGCGCCGTCGGCCGTGAGGACCTCGACGTACCGCCGGAGCGCCGAGTCGAAGCGCGCCGAGCCGCCGGCCGGCGACAGCGCGAGAACGGCGAAGCGCGCCTCCTGCTGCGCGGTAATGGCTGCCTGCTTGAGGCGGGGCAGCACCTCGTCCAGCGGCGCGCCCGACTCGAGCATGCTCACCCCGGTCGAGATCGCGAAGAGGTACTGCGCGAGACCGTCGTGGATGTCCCGCGCGACGCGCGCCCGCTCGTCCGCGACGGCGCGTCCGAACTCCGCGTGGCTGATCGCTCTCCAGACGCCGACGACGAGGATCCCGTATGCGAGGACGTGGAGGAAGTCGCCCTGGAGCAGGAGGTCGCTCGACAGGATCGGGGTGAGGACGAGATGAAGGTTCGCGAAGACCGCGAGCGTCGCGGCCAGGCACATCCAGCTGTCGAGGTCGCGTCCATGGCGGCGGTAGCGAAGCCCGAACCCGACGGCCGCGACGAGCCAGAGCGCCGTCAGCGACGCTGCGGCGAGCCGGACGTACGAGCCTTCGACCAGCTCACGCACGGGCGCTGCCATGGCGACACGCGTCTGAGCTGCGAGCGCACCGATCACGAGCAGCGCGACGACGCTGGCACCGGTCGCGAGAAGCGCACGTCGCCGCGCGGCCAGCCTGCCGTTCGCGAACGCCGCAACGGCGATGAGGCCGGCGCCCAGCAGCCTCGCGCCGATGTACTGCCAGGCGGCGGTTGCCGTGAGGGTGCCGCCATCCAGCACGGGAAGGATCCCGAACACGACCGTACCGAGCGCGATGCTGAGAAATCCTCCTGCCAGGAGCAGATCGAGCGTGCGTCCTTCGACGAGGAAGCGGATGCACGTCAACACGCACACCGAGGCAGCGACCCCCGCGACGACCGTGTCGAACACCAGCCGGGCATCTTGCAACTCGTAGGCGGAGCTCAGCGAGTCGCTGGCCGCGAACAGCGCCGTCCCGGCTGCGAGCAGGCAGACGAGGAGGATCTCGCCGATGAGCCACGACCGGTAGCTCTGCGCGCGCGCGACGTCCACCTCTCCCTTGTCGGCACGCCGTGATCTGCCGATAAGAGGCGTATGCCCGAGCGGGTTCTCATCGTCGACGACCACCCACTCACGCGCGACGCCCTGGCGGCGCTGCTCGCACAGCAGGGATTCGACGTCGTCGGGCGCGCCGCCGACGGCGCCGATGCCATCGCACAGGCGGCATCCCTACGGCCAGACATCGTGCTGCTCGACCTCACGATGCCCGGTATGGACGGCCTCACGGCGCTCCCGAGGATCCGCGAGCAGGCGCCCGACTCCGAGGTCGTCGTCCTCACGGCGTCGGACGCCGAGGAGAACCTGCTCGCCGCGATTCGCGCCGGAGCGTCCGGCTACCTCCTGAAGACCGAGCCCCCCGAGCAGATCGCGGCCTTCCTGCGCGGGGTCGCGCGCGGCGACGCGGCGCTCTCGGGCGGCGTGGCGCGACGCCTACTCGATCGCGTCCGCGAGGGCGGGCGGTTGAGCGGCGTCCCGGAGGCGATCACGAGCGTGCTGTCCGCGCGCGAAGTCGAGGTGCTCCTCCTGCTCGACGAGCACCTGGGAACCGACGAGATCGCGCAGCGCCTGTTCATCTCCGAGCACACGGTGCGCTCGCACGTGAAGAGCCTCCTGAAGAAGCTCGGTGTCTCGTCCCGGCGCGAGGCGCTCGAGCGCCTCGACGTCGCCCGCGCGGCCTAGCTCTCGCTCTCGAAGCCGTCGAGCACGGCCTCGACGAGCCCGGGAAGCGTGTCGAGGTTGTAGCCGCCTTCGAGAACTGCGGCGAGACGCGGTCCGAGCGCCGCGCAGCGGCGTGCCAGCTCCCGGAACCCGTCGGCGGTCACCTCCATCTCGGCCAGCGGATCGTCGCAATGCGCGTCGAGCCCCATCGCCACGACGACGAGGTCCGGGTCGAACGCGCGCACAGACGGCTCCACGACCTCCGCGAACGCCGCGAGATACACGTCGTCGCCGGAGCCGGCCCCCAGCGGGACGTTGACGATCCCCTCGCTGCTCGAGCCGGGACCACCGCTCCCCGGCCAGAACGGCCACTGATGCAGCGAGACCGTGAGGATGCTCGGGTCGTGGCGGAACAGCTCCTCCGTCCCGTTTCCGTGATGCACGTCGAAGTCGACCACCGCGACGCGCCGGTACCCGAGCTCGCGTTGGGCGTGGCGAGCGGCGATCGCCGTGTTGCCGAAGATGCAGAATCCCATCGCGCAGCTCTCGAGTGCGTGGTGGCCGGGCGGACGCACGAGCGCGACGCCGCCACGCTCCGCGGCCTCGATCGCGCATCCCGCAGCGAGGAGCGCGGCCTCCCACGTGTCGGGCGTGGCGTACGTGTCGGCATCCAGCCAGCACGCGCCGTCGATCTTCCGGATCGCCTCGACGTACGCAGGCGCGTGCACGAGCTCGATCTCGGCCCGGGTCGCAGGACGTCCTTCGACGAAGTCGGAAAAGCGCTCGAGGAGCACCTGTGCCCTTCCCGCATGCTCGGGGCTCTGCCTCGCGTCCGAGCGATGCAGCTCGGCGAAGCTCGCGTGGCTGATCACGTCCATGTGCGGGCCTCCTCGAAGCGGGCGATCACGCGGCCGAGACCGTGCTTGCGCGCGAAGGCGACTCCGGCCTCCCAGTCCGGCTCGCAGTCGGGGAGCTCCGGCAGAGGAGCCGTTCGATCCATCGTCGCGATCTCGAGGTAGAGGCGAAGGGCGTCGGCCTCGCTGGCGAAGCGCCCCTCGGCGAGCATGGCGTCGAGAGACGGGTACTGGGCGAGCAGATCCGCAGCCCGTTTGGCGCCGACCCCGCGCGCGCCGGGAATCTTGTCGGACGGGTCCCCTCGCAGCGCGATGAAGTCGGGAACCTGGGCCGGGTCGACGCCGTAGCGCTCGCGCACCTCGGCCGGCCCGATGCGGTTCGGCGGCGCGCCGCGTGCAGGTTGCAGAACCGTCACGCTTTCGGTCACGAGCTGGAAGGCGTCACGGTCCGAGGTCGCGACGAGTGCCGATCCTCCTGCGGACTCCTCCTGCGTCGCGGCTGCGGCGAGGAAGTCGTCGGCCTCGTACCCCGCTTCCTTCGCGGCCTGCAGGCCCGTCGCGCGAACGAGCTCCGGGAGAAGGTCGAGCTGCTCGAGCAGCTCGTCGTCGAAGACGCGCCCGCTCTGGTACGCGGGAAGAGCGGTGTGCCGGTAGGTCGGGACGTCGAGCGAGTCCCAGGCGACGAGCACGGTGCGAGGACGCTCGTCGTGCCACAGGCGCAGGAGCATGTTGGTGAAGCCCAGAAGCGCGTTCTCCGGGCGTCCGTCCTCCCGCCGCATCGACTTGGGCAGCGCGTGGTACGCGCGGTGCGCGAACGAGTCTCCGTCGACGACGAGGAGCGGTCTCACGCGGCCGCCTGCTCCAGCTCCTGCACGGCATGGGCGAGCCGCTCGGTGGCGACGCGGGCGGCCTCGTCGGCACCGAGAGCCGCGAGGTCGGCGACCTCGACGGGGCGACCGTACGAGACGCGCAGGGGCCCCAGGCGCGCGAGTCGCTCCGTCCCTGCGATGCCGGCGGGAACGAGCGGGACGCCAGCCTCGAGCGCGATCCGGGCCGCTCCCGTTCTCCAGCGTGCCTCGTGCTTCTTGCGAACGCCCTTCCGGCGCCGCGTCCCCTCCGGGAACATCACGACGGCATGGCCGGCTCGCGCGAGCGACACAGCGGTCGCGATGGCCTCGTCGTCCGCCTCTCCGCGGCGAACCTTGAACCCCCCGCCTGCGACGATCGCGAGGCTAAGCGGGAACCAGAACAGCTCCGACTTGGCCATGAAGCGGAAGAACCGGCGGGGGAAGAACGGGATCGCCAGCGGCCACGGATCGAAGTTCGACCAGTGGTTGGCCGCGAGCACGAGCCCGCCGTGCACCGGCACGTTCTCGACACCGGTCGCGCGGTGGCGAAAGACCACCTTCACGATCGGCCAGCTCACTGCACCGACCACCAGGTAGAGCCAGCTCGGACGAGGCGGCGCGACCACGCGGCGCAGTATCGCGCTCTGGCGCCTGTTGACGGCGGCGCTACGCTCTTGCGCCAATGAGCAAGACCCTCGTCATCGTCGAGTCGCCCGCGAAGGCGCGCACCATCGAGGGCTACCTCGGAAGCGGCTACGCCGTCGGCTCGAGCATCGGTCACGTCCGCGACCTCCCCGACCGCGCGAAGGACGTCCCCGAGGCCCAGCGGAAGCGGTTCGGCGCGCTCGGCGTCGACGTCGCGGATGGGTTCGAGCCCTACTACGTCGTCGATCCCGACAAGAAGAAGGTGATCGCCGACCTCAAGAAGCGCCTTGCCGACGCGGACGAGCTCCTGCTCGCCACGGACGAGGATCGCGAAGGCGAGGCGATCGCGTGGCACCTCGTCCAAGTGCTCAAGCCCAAGGTTCCGGTCAAGCGCATGGTGTTCCACGAGATCACGAAGGACGCCATCACGCGAGCGCTCGGGCAGACGCGCTCGATCGACGATCGGCTCGTCAACGCGCAGGAGACCCGGCGCATCCTCGACCGCCTCTACGGCTACGAGGTCTCACCCGTCCTCTGGAAGAAGGTCATGCCCAGGCTCTCGGCCGGCCGCGTGCAGTCGGTCGCGACGCGCCTCGTCGTCGACCGCGAGCGAGAGCGCATGCGCTTCGTGGCGGCCTCGTACTGGGACATCGTCGGCACGTTCGAGCCCGGGACGTTCGAGGCGAAGCTTGCCGGCCTCGACGGAAAGCGGATCGCTCAGGGACGGGACTTCGGCGAGGACGGCGTCGCCGCGACGGCCGTGCTCGTCCTCTCCGAGCAAGCCGCCCGCGAGCTGGCGGAAGCGCTCGAAGGTCGTCCGTTCACTGTCGAGAAGGTCGAGGAGAAGCCCTACACGCGTCGCCCCGCCGCGCCGTTTCGGACGTCCACGCTGCAGCAGGAGGCCAGTCGCAAGTTGCGCTTCTCGTCCCAGACGACCATGCGCCTCGCGCAGCGGCTCTACGAAAACGGCCACATCACGTACATGCGTACCGACTCGGTGACCCTGTCCGACTCGGCACTGTCGGCCGCGCGCGCCCACGCCGCCCGGGCCTACGGCGCAGAAACGGTGCCCGACGAGCCGCGCCGCTACGAACGCGCGGTGGCGAACGCGCAGGAGGCGCACGAGGCGATCCGCCCGGCCGGCGACGTCTTTCGCACGCCCGACGAGCTCCGCAAGGAGCTGTCACGGGACGAGCACGCGCTGTACGACCTGATCTTCAAGCGGACGGTTGCGTCGCAGATGAAGGACGCCAGCGGCCAGACAGTCTCCATCGATCTCGGCGGCACCACGACGGACGACCGCGCGGCGACCTTCCGCGCGAGCGGCACCGTCATCACGTTCGCCGGATTCCTGAAGGCATACGAGTCCGGCCGCGACGAGCCCGAGGAGGAGGACGAGGAGCGACGGCTCCCCGCGCTGACGGTCGGCCAGACGCTGCAGGCGTCGAGTCTCGAGCCACAGGGCCACGAGACGAGCCCGCCGGCGCGGTACACCGAGGCCAGCCTCGTGAAGGCCCTCGAGGATCGCGGAATCGGCCGACCGTCGACGTACGCCTCGATCATGGGGACGATCCTCGACCGCGGCTACGTCTACAAGAAGGGAACCGCGCTCGTCCCGACGTTCGTCGCCTTCTCCGTCACGCAGCTCCTCGAGCGCCACTTCGACCGGCTCGTCGACTACGACTTCACGGCACGGCTCGAGGACGATCTCGACCGCATCGCCGCCGGAGACGAGGAACGCGTGGCCTGGCTGGGTCGCTTCTACTTCGGGGACGGCGCGCCCGGCCTCCAGGCGCTCGTCACGGATCACCTCGAGGGCATCGACGCGCGCGAGGTCAACTCGATCGCGATCAAGGACTCGGACATCGTCGTGCGGGTCGGTCGCTACGGGCCCTATCTGGAACGCGGCGAGCAACGAGCGAGCCTGCCGGAGGACGTCGTCCCCGACGAGCTGACCGCCGCACTGGCCGAGGAGTTCCTCGCACGTCCCGCCGGTGCCGAGCGACCACTCGGAACGCATCCCGACACGGGCCGCGCGGTCGTCGCGAAGGACGGCCGGTACGGCCCGTACGTCACCGAGGTGCTCGACGAAGGCGAATCCGGAAAGCCACGTACGGCGTCCCTCTTCTCGTCGATGTCGCTCGACACGATCACCATCGACGACGCCGTCGCGCTCCTCACGCTGCCGCGAACGCTCGAGGGCTCGGACGGGCAGGAGATCCTCGTGTCGAACGGACGCTACGGACCGTTCGTCAAGCGCGGATCGGAGACTCGGTCGCTGACGTCGGAGGAGCAGTTGCTCACGCTCACGGCGGAGCAAGCCGAAGAGATCCTCGCGCAGCCGAAGCAGCGCCGCGGGCGCGGTGCGCCGAAGCCGCCGCTCAAGGAGCTCGGTGCCGACCCGCAGTCGGGAAAGCCGCTGATCGTGAAGGACGGTCGGTTCGGCCCGTACGTCACGGACGGCGAGACGAACGCGAGCCTGCGGCGCGGAGATACGCCGGAGGGCATCACGCTGGAGCGGGCCGTCGAGCTCCTCGCGGAAAGACGCGCTAAGAGCGGGTAAAGCCTCTCGCAGTGGGGTTTTCGCCGTCCGTTCGACCGTTCATGATCTAACTTGCCCTGGGCGGCAACGTCTCTAGGGTGGGAGTGAGCCGTGACAGGCTGTTACGTTCGCCCGTGAACCGCTGAAGCGTCAGCGCCGGAATACACAGATGGGGCGCGTT
>DASQLF010000157.1:0-24049 GCA_035630135.1 Gaiellaceae bacterium | reverse complement strand
TCCAGGCGCCGGACTCGAGCAGCTCGAGCGCGATCACCGGGTTGATCGCCGTCTGCCAGACGACCGCCTGTGAGCCGTACTCGCGCATGGTCGTCTCGTTGTCGGCCACGTGGTAGAGGTAGGTCTTCCGCGGCGCACCGTCCGTGCCGAGCCCCGTGACGAGCGTTCCGGCGCAGGTCTTGCCCGACATGCGCGCTCCGAGCGTCGCCGGGTCGGGGAGCGCTGCCGCCACGACGTCGCGCGGCGCGACGTCGACCCCCTTGACCGACAGCTTCTCCTTCGAGTCCAGACCGAGCTTGTGGAGAGTCTTCAGCACCCCGATGAACTCGTCGCCGAGGCCGTACTTGAAGGTCACGCGCTTGCAGTCGACGAAGCGCGGCACGAGGAGCACCTCCTCGTGCTCGACGTTCACGCACTCGACCGGGCCGATGCCCTCCGGGAAATCGAACGTCTCGGGCTCGGAAAACGGTGCCGTCGTGAACCAGCCGCGCTCCTTCTCCCAGATCACCGGCGGGTTGAGACACTCCTCGATGGTCGTCCAGATGGAGAAGGTCGGCGCGAAGTCGTAGCCCTCGACGACGAGGTTCGCGCCGTCGCGGATGCCGACCTCCTCGATCTCGGAGAAGAGCTCGTCGGCGGCATGGCGGGCGAAGACGTCGGCGGCCCCAGGCTCGATCCCGATGCCGACGAGCGCGAGCAGACTCTTCTCCTCCCACTCGGACGCGCGCTCGAACTGATAGTCGCCGAGCTTGACTCCGACCTCCTCGTACGGGTTCGTCGGGTGCGGCTCCGACAGCGTCATCGCCATGTCGAGGTATGTCACGCCGGCCTCGAAGCACGCGTCGAAGATCGGGACGTTGAAGAGCGGATCGACCGAGTTGAGGACTGCGTCGGCACGCGTCGCGCGGATCAGCGCGACCACTCCGTCCTTGCTCGACGCGTCGATGCGGTGCGCGCTGAAGCGGTCGTCGTCGAGCCCGGTCACGACCTCCGCGGGGCGCGTAGGGTCGTAGTCGGCGAGCGCGCAGTGGTCGAAGAACGTCCGACGCCGTGCGATCTGCGCGAACGCCGAGCCCACACCCCCCGTTCCGACGACCAGAATCCGCACGGCCGACGGTTTCTACACGACGGCTGCGCTTGTCGCGTCCAAGGTGGCGGCGTTACGCTCCGCGCAACCCCGGATCGGAGGTCCCGTGAGCGTTTCCGTCACCCAGCAGAAGCACTTCATCGGCGGCGAGTTTCGTGACTCGACGTCGGGCGAGACGATGGAAGTCCTGAACCCGGCGACCGGCGAGGTGATCGCCGAGGTCCCGCGCGGCACCGCCGACGACGTGCAGAACGCCGTCGACGCGGCGAAGAAGGCGTGGGACGAGTGGCAGGGCAAGACGCCGAAGGACCGCATGGAGCTCCTGCTGAAGCTCGCCGACGTCATCGACGAGAACGCGGAGGAACTCGCGCGCCTCGAGTCGCAGAACGTCGGCAAGCCATGGTGGGTCGCGGTCGACGAGCCGGGCGCGATG
Organism: Gaiellaceae bacterium; assembly: GCA_035630135.1. GTDB lineage: Bacteria > Actinomycetota > Thermoleophilia > Gaiellales > Gaiellaceae > GMQP-bins7. The sequence goes on along the minus strand of DASQLF010000157.1, from coordinate 22,529 downwards.
TCCGACTGCCTGCGCTTCTTCGCCGGGGCGGCGCGCAACCTCGAGGGCAAGGCGGCGGGCGAGTACGTGGAGGGCTACACGTCCATGATCCGGCGCGAGCCGCTCGGCATCGTCGCGGGCATCTGCCCCTGGAACTACCCGCTGTACATGGCCATCTGGAAGATCGGCCCGGCGCTCGCGGCCGGCAACGTCCAGATCATCAAGCCGGCCGAGCAGACGCCGCTCACGATGCTCCGCTTCGTCGAGCTCGCACAGGAGGTCATCCCGCCGGGCGTGCTGCAGGTCGTGACGGGCGACGGCATCCCCGTCGGCGACGCCCTCGTGCGCAACCCCGACGTGCGCCTCGTCTCGCTCACGGGCGACACGGCGACCGGGAAGATCATCGCCAAGAACGCGGCGGATACGGTCAAGCGCGTGCACCTCGAGCTCGGCGGCAAGGCGCCGATGGTCGTGCTCGACGACGCCGACCCGGCGACGGTCGCTGAGGCGGTCAAGATCGGGGGCTTCTTCAACTCCGGCCAGGACTGCACGGCGTCCTCGCGGATCCTCGTGAGCTCGAAGATCTACGACGACGTGCTCTCGGCCACCGTCGAGGCGGTCGAGTCGCTGTCCGTGGGCGACCCGGGCACCGATGACGAGATCGGCATGGGGCCAGTCATCTCGTCCGAACAGCAGGAGCGCGTCCTCGGCTTCCTCGAGCGCGCCACCGACGCGAAGGCAACGATCGTCACGGGCGGCGAGTCCGTCGGCGAGCGCGGCTTCTTCGTGAAGCCGACCATCGTCACCGACGTCGACCAGCAGGCCGAGATCGTCCAGAACGAGGTCTTCGGCCCGGTGGTGACGATGCAGCCGGCCGACTCGGACGATGCGGCGATCGCGATGGCGAACGACGTCCGCTACGGCCTCGCCGCGTCGGTCTTTTCCGAGAACGTGGGACGCGCGATGAAGGTCGCCGCGAAGCTCGAGTTCGGGACGGTGTGGATCAACGAGCACCTCTTCCCGCTCACCTCCGAGATGCCGCACGGCGGCTTCAAGGAGTCCGGTTACGGCAAGGACATGTCGATCTACTCGATGGAGGAGTACACCCGGATCAAGCACGTGGTCGTGAAGCTCGCCGAGTGACCACCCGCGCGACAGGTACCACCCAGGGAACGAGCGCTTCTTCGGCCGGCGTCCGTTCGAGAAGGTCCCAGCGATCGCGAGCGGACCGTGAGCCGCGCCATCGTCGTCGGCGTGGACGGCTCCGCGTGTGCTCGGACTGCGCGGTGAGTCGAGCGTGCCCGTGCTCGTCGTTCCCCGGACCTTGACACGGAGTCGAACCCCTTTCGTGCATTCCGGCAAGCATGGGGATACGCTCGCGCCGTGACTGCCACAGACGTGGCCACTGCGGACGTCCGCCTCGAGAACGTCGTCAAGCGGTTCGACGGCACGGTGGCGGTCGACGGCATCTCCGTCGAGATTCCGCGTGGCGCGTTCTTCGCGATGCTCGGCCCGTCGGGCTGCGGGAAGACGACGACATTGCGGATGATCGGCGGCTTCGAGGAGCCGACGGAGGGCCACATCTATCTCGGAGACAAGGACGTCGTGGGCCTGCCGCCCTACAAGCGCGACGTCAACACGGTGTTCCAGAGCTACGCGCTCTTCCCGCACATGTCGATCGAGGACAACGTCGGGTTCGGGCTGGAGCGCAAGGGCTTGCCCAAGGGCGAGCGCAAGGCACGGGTGGCCGAGATGCTCGAGCTCGTCGGACTCGGAGGCTTCGCGAAGCGCAAGCCGCGGCAGCTCTCGGGCGGTCAGCAGCAGCGGGTCGCCCTCGGCCGTGCGCTCGTGAACCACCCGCGCGTCCTTCTGCTCGACGAGCCGCTCGGCGCGCTCGACCTGAAGCTCCGCAAGGGCATGCAGATGGAGCTCAAGCGCATTCAGAAGGAGATCGGGATCACGTTCGTGCACGTCACGCACGACCAGGAAGAGGCCATGACGATGGCGGACACGATCGCGGTCATGAACGGCGGGCGGATCGAGCAGCTGGGACCGCCCGTCGAGCTCTACGAGCGGCCGGCAACGGCGTTCGTGGCCGGCTTCCTCGGCGCCTCGAATCTGCTCTCCGGCGCGGTCGAGGGCCAAGATGCCGTTCGCCTCGACGACGGCACGGTCGTACGGGCGAGTGTCGACGGGCGGACGGGACGGGTCGCGGCAGGCGTCCGGCCGGAGAAGATCACGATCGGAGCGGGCGGGGGCGCGAACGAGCTTCCCGGAACGGTCTCCGAGACCGCGTACATCGGAGTCGCGACGCAGGTGGCCGTGCGGACAGCGGCCGGAACGGTGCAGGTGTTCGCGCAGAACATGGACGCGGGCGGGCGCGTGCCTCGTCCGGGCACGACCGTCGTACTCAGCTGGGCGCCGGAGTCGACCTTCGTGGTCGACGAGGCCCCGGGAAGCGAAGAGGAGGAGCACGAATGAACCCACGCCTGACCCGGAACGAGCTCCTGCGGCGCGGCGCCGCAGGTGGAGTGCTCTTGGCCTTTCCGTCGATCCTCGCCGCATGTGGGGGAGGCGGCGGTGGTAGCTCGGCGGACGGCGGCGAGCTGAAGACCGTCCTGAACTTCGCGAACTGGCCGCTCTACATCGACGTCGACAAGCCAAACACGCGCCAGAAGTTCACCGAGGAGACGAAGATCAAGGTGAACTACTACGAGGAGATCAACGACAACGCCGAGTACTTCGCGAAGGTGCAAGGACCGCTGTCGCAGGGCAACGGCATCGACCGCGACATCTTCGTCTTCACCGACAACTCGCGGTTCCCGGGCCTCCTCGTCGACCAGGGCTGGGTGCAGGAGCTCGACAAGGAGCTCATCCCGAACATCGCGAACCTCGTCGATGCTCAGGCGAGTCCGCCGTTCGACCCGGACCGCGCCTACTCGCTGCCGTGGCAGTCGGGGATGACGGGCATCGCCTGGAACGAGGACGTGACCGGCCCGGTCACCTCGGTGCAGCAGCTCCTCGAGGATCCCAAGCTCAAGGGCAAGGTGACAATGCTCCAGGAGATGGCCGACTCGGTCGGCCTCGTCATGCTCCAGAACGGCGACGACCCGGGAGCCGTCACCGAGGAAACCTTCTCCAAGGCGATCGACACCGTGCAGACGGCGGTGGACTCCGGCCAGATCAGGCGCTTCACCGGGAACGACTACACGCAGGCGCTGACGAACGGCGACCTCGCGGCCGCGGTCGCGTGGTCGGGCGACGTCGTCCAGCTCCTGGCCGACAACCCGAAGCTCAAGTGGGCGATCCCCGAGTCGGGCGGGATGATTTGGACCGACAACATGCTTATCCCGACGGGCGGCAGCGTCCCGACCGCGTCCACGTACATGAACTACGTCTACGACCCCGTCGTCGCGGCGCAGATCGCGGCGTACGTGAACTACGTGACACCGGTCAAGGGCGCGAAGGAAGAGCTTGCGAAGAGCGATCCGGAGACCGCGAACAACTCGCTGATCTTCCCCGACGACAACACGCTCTCGCAGGTCAAGCAGTTCGATTCGGCCGCGCTCGACAACGAGGACTACATCACGCAGTGGCAGGGAGTCTTGGGGCAGTAGGGGCGAGGCTTGCCTCGCCCTCGCCCAGGCGAGGGTCGTCACGTGGGTGCGTTCTTCCATCGTCATCCCGGCCTGACGCCGTACCTGCTGCTCGCGCCGGCGCTCGTCTGGCTCGGGATCTTCTTCCTCGTCCCGCTCGCGTTCCTCGGGTACCAGTCGCTGCAGTCGGGCATCTACCCGAGCCTCGAGTTCACCTGGGAGTTCTCCAACTTCACGGAGGCGTTCTCGGAGTACCGCACCCAGCTCGGGCGCTCGTTCCTGTACGCCGCGCTCGCGACGACGGCCGCCCTGCTTCTCGCCTACCCGCTCGTCTACTGGATCGCGTTTCGCGCCGGCAAGTGGCGGAACTTCTTCCTGCTCCTCATCGTGGCGCCGTTCTTCGTCTCGTACCTGATCCGGACGCTCGCCTGGCTGAACATCCTCGCTGACGAAGGGCCGGTGGTGGGCGTCCTGCAGGCGATCGGAATCCTCGGCGAGGACGGGCGATTGCTTGCGACGACGTTCGCGGTCGTGGCGGGGATCACCTACAACTTCCTGCCCTTCATGGCCCTGCCGATCTACGTCTCGCTCGAACAGATCGAGCCGAGGCTGCTGGAGGCCGCGAAGGATCTGTACGCGACGCCGACCCAGGCGTTCCTGCGTGTGACGCTGCCGCTCTCGGCACCCGGGATCGTCGCGGGGACGCTGCTCACGTTCATCCCGGCCGCCGGCGACTTCATCAACGCGGAGCTCCTCGGCACGCCCAAGCAGACCATGATCGGCAACGTCATTCAGGAGAAGTTCCTGACCTCGCTCGACTATCCGGAGGCCGCGGCCCTGTCCTTCATCTTGATGGCGACGATCCTCGCCGCGCTCCTCGTGTACGCGAAGGTCGTCGGGACGGAGAAGCTCACCGGATGAGCGCATGGCGCTTCGTCAAGCACCACTCCCTGACGGTCTACGCGCTCCTCGTGTGCGCGTACCTGATGCTCCCGATCGCGGTCGTGATCATGTTCTCGTTCAACGCGCCCGAAGGCCGCTTCAACTACGTCTGGAACGAGTTCACACTCGACAACTGGGTCGACTGGAACGCCGTCCTCGGCATCCAGGATGCGATCCAGACCTCGATCGTCATCGGTCTGCTCGCCACGTTCGTCGCGACGGTCATCGGGACGATGGCAGCCCTCGGCATCGTGCGCCATTCGTTCCGCGGGCGCGGAGGCACGAACCTCCTCGTGTTCCTGCCGATGTCGACGCCGGAGATCGTCCTCGGCGCCTCGCTGCTCACGCTCTTCCTCAACTCGACGACGGTCTTCCAGCTCGGCTTCTGGACGATCTTCATCGCCCACGTGATGTTCGTCGTGAGCTACATCGTCGTGACGGTGAAGGCGAGGCTGATCGGATTCGACCGCCACCTCGAAGAGGCGGCGATGGACCTCGGCGCGAACGAGCTGACGACCTTCCGCAAGGTGACGCTGCCGCTGCTCGCACCGGCGATCCTCTCCGCTGGGCTGCTCGGATTCGCGCTCTCCATCGACGACTTCGTCATCACGTACTTCGTCGCAGGACCCGAGCAGACGTTCCCGGTGTTCGTCTGGGGAATCGCCCGCGTGTCGGTCCCGCCGCAGGTCAACGTCGTCGCCAGCGCGATCTTCCTGGTTGCAATCGCCATCGCGCTCGGTAACGTCCTCTGGCAGTACCGCAGCGCCAAACGACTTCAGGGAGCCACATGACCGCCATCGCGTCCGTCGATCTCCAGCGCGCCGCCAAGGATCACCTCTGGATGCACTTCACCCGCATGGGTGGATACGGCACGGCGGACGTCCCGATCATCGTTCGCGGCGACGGCTGCCACCTGGAAGACGCCAACGGCCGGCGCTATATCGACGCGCTCGCTGGGCTCTTCTCCGTCAACATCGGCTACTCGTTCGGCGAGGAGATCGGACAGGCGGCGCTCGACCAGATGCGCGAGCTGCCTTTCTACACCAACTGGTCGTACGCGCACCCGCGAGCGATCGAGCTCGCGTCCGAGGTGGCGTCGCTCGCTCCCGGCGACCTGAACCGCGTGTTCTTCTGCTCGGGCGGCTCGGAGGCAGTCGAGTCGGCGTGGAAGCTCGCGCGGCAGTACTACGCCGCGCGGGGCGGGAAGACGTCTGCGGCCGCATCCGGAGTGACCGAGACGCGCCACGACGAGCACGTCGCCGCGCCGGCACCGCGACGCTACAAGGCGATCGCGAGGCACATCGCGTACCACGGCACGACGATGGGCGCGCTCTCGATCAACGGCATCCCGGCACTGCGGGCGCCGTTCGAGCCACTCGTCTCGGAGGTGCGTCACGTCTCGAACACGAACCGCTACCACCGCCCGGCCGGGGAGACGGAGGCGGAGTTCACCGCGTTCCTGCTCGCGGAGCTCGAGCAGGCGATCCTGTCCATGGGGCCCGAGACCGTCTGTCTCGTGCACATGGAGCCCGTGCAGAACGCCGGCGGCTGCTTCACGCCGCCCGAGGGCTACTGGCGCGGCGTCCGTGAGCTCTGCGATCGCTACGACATCCTGCTCTCCGCCGACGAGGTCATCACCGCCTTCGGCCGGGTCGGCTACTGGTTCGCGTCCGAGCGCTACGACATCCGCCCGGACATCGTCACGTCGGCGAAGGGTCTGTCGTCGTCGTATGCCGCGCTCGGGGCCGTCGTCGCTACCGATCGCGTCATGGACGCGTTCATGGGGCAGACGTCGATGTTCTCGCACGGCATCACCTTCGGCGGCCATCCGGTGATGTGCGCGATCGCCCTCAAGAACATCGAGATCATGAAGCGCGAGCGGATCCTCGACCACGTCCGCGAGAACGAGGGCGCGTTCCGCGCGACCCTCGAGCAACTGCTCGACCTGCCGATCGTCGGCGACGTCCGTGGGACCGGCTTCTTCTACGCGATCGAGCTCGTGAAGGACAAGGACACGCGCGAGACCTTCTCGGACGAGGAGTGCGAGCGGCTCCTGCGCGGCTATCTCTCGACGGCGCTGTTCGACGCGGGGATGATCTGCCGCGCGGACGATCGCGGCGACCCGGTGATCCAGATCTCGCCGCCGCTCGTCGCCGGCCAGGCCGAGTTCGACGAGATCGTAGGGATCCTCGGCGAGGTGCTCACGGGCGCCGTCGCGTTGATGCGCTGAGCTTGTCGAGCGTGGCCGTGGCGGGTTAGCGTTGCCCGTGGTCGCTTCTGGGAGAGTCGGCACCGAGTCGCTGCTCGCGCGCGTACCGCTGCTCGCGAGTGTGGACGCCGCGACGCTCCATGCTCTGTACGCCTGCCTGCGGCTTGTGTCGGTCCGCGCGGGTGACGTCGTCATCCGGCAAGGTGACCGCGCCGATCGACTCTTCCTCGTGCGCAGCGGGCGGCTGCGGGTCGTCGTCGAGGGGGATGATGGCCCGAAGGCGGTCCGAGAGCTCGGGCCGGGCTCCGCCATCGGCGAGCTTGCCCTGCTGACGGGATCGCCGCGCTCGGCGACGGTGCAGGCCGTTCGGGACGGCGAGCTGCTCGAGCTCGACGCCGACGTCTTCCACGAGCTGCTCGAACAGGACACCGGCTTCGCGGTCGCGGTCGCGCGCGCTCTCGCCCTCCAGCTCCAGTCGAGCGGGGAGCTCCTCCCGCCGAGCGTCCGGCCGAGCGTGATCTCTGTCGGCGGGCTCGGGTCGGCCTCGGCCGCCGTCGCGTTCGCGGGAGACCTGGCCGCCGCCCTGCGGAGCTTTGGCAGCGTCGCGCTCCTGTCGACCGAGGAGTGCGGCGCCGATCGCGTCGCCGCGCTCGACCGGGCGGAGCGCGAGCACGCGTTCGTGGTGCTCGCGGGTGTGGGCGACGAGGAATGGGAGGCGTTCTGCTCGAGGCAGTCCGATCGCCGCGTTCTCCTCGTCGCAGACGACGCCTCCTTGCCGGATGTGACTTCCCAGGACGTCGACCTCGTCTTCGCGCACGACCTTGCGCGGGCACGGATCGAGTCGCTGCTCGACACCGTGGCGCCGCGGGCGCATCACCACCTCGACGCCGGCGGAAGCTCCGCATCGGTCGCCCGCGTCGCGCGCCGCCTGGCCGGACGCGCGCTCGGCGTCGTCCTTTCCGGGGGCGGCGCACGCGGGTTCGCCCATATTGGTGCGATCGCCGCGCTTCGTGAGTCGGGGCTCACGATCGACCGCGTGGGCGGCTGCAGCATCGGTTCGTTCATCGGAGCGCTGCACGCCATGGGTCTCGATCCCGAGGAGATGCGCGACCGCTGCCGCGAGGAGCTCGTGCGCCGGTCGCCCTTCAACGACTACACGGTTCCTCGCGTCTCGCTGATCCGCTCGCGAAAGGCCGCTCGCATGCTCGACCGTGTCTTCGGCGACACGCTGATGGAGGAGCTCGCCATCCCCTGCTTCACGATCAGCGCCGACCTTCTCGCCAGCAGGCCGGTGGTGCACCGGCGCGGGCCGGTCTTCGAGGCGGTCGGCGCGAGTATGTCGATCCCTGGCCTCGTCCCACCGCTCTCGCGGCCGGGCCGGCTCCTCGTCGACGGCGGCGTGCTGAACAACTTGCCCGTCGACGTGATGCACGCCGACGACGAGGGGCCGATCGTCGCCGTCGACGTCGTCCGCCGTCTCGAGGAGCTCGACGCGTCCGTGACGCCGTCCGTTCCGTCGATCACGGAGACACTCTCGCGTGCGACCGTGCTCGGGAGCGTCGAGCGCGCGGAGCGGAACCGTGCGCTGGCGGACCTGGTCGTGACTCCGGACGTCCAGGACGTCGCTCTGCGCGAGTTCTCAGCCCTCGACCGCGCGGCCGACGCGGGGCACGCGGCGATGCGTTTCGCACTCGAGTCAGGAGGAGCCGACGAGCTCGAGGCACGCCTGGACGCGTCGCGCTAGGCGTCGCGCACGAGCCTGAAGCCGGCGAAGATCTCGCGCCGCGCGGGATGCTCCCAGCGGCGAAGCGACGCCCGAGCGACGAGGCCGTCCGTCGCCCACGAGCCCCCGCGAAGCACACGCAGCTCGTCCCCGAAGTTGACCTCCGACACCTCGGGCCCGGGGAACGCGACGAAGCCGGGGTACGCGTGGAAGCTCGAGGAGGTCCACTCCCAGACGTCTCCGCCCATCTGGACACAGCCGACGGGGCTGACGCCTCCGGCATACGAGCCGGCCGGAGCGGGTGAGAAGCGCCGTCGGTCGAGGCTCGCCTCGAAGCCCATCCACGACTGGCCCCACGGGTAGCGGAACTTGCCGTCGTGGTCGTGCCAGGCCGCTGCGCGCTCCCACTCGATCTCGGTGGGTAGCCGCTTGCCGGCCCAGTGCGCGAACGCCTCGGCCTCGTAGCAGGACACGTGCTGCACCAGCTCCGAGGGCGGCAGCGGCTCGCGGACGCCGAAGCGCACGCGCTCCCAGCCGTCGGGTCCGCCCTCCCAGTAGAGGGGGGCCCGTGCTCCTTCGCGCTCGCGCCATTCGAGCCCCGCCGGGCTCCAGTGCTTCACCGAGCGGTAGCCGCGACCGTCGACGAACGCCATGAACTGCGCGTTCGTGACGGGCTCGCGGTCGATGACGAACGGCTCGACCATGACCTCGTGCGCCTCGAGCTCGTTGTCGTAGGCCCACGGCTCGTACTCCGCGCCGAGCGTGAACGGGCCGCCGGGCACATGGATCTCGTCCGGCCCGGTCGGTGCCCGGTCCGGGTTCGTCGTCGACGGCACGGGATACGACCGCCCCTGCCGAAGCTGAAGTGCCTCGAGCATCGCCTCCTGCGAGGTGAGCTCGTTCTGGACGACCAGACCGAAGACGTACCCGTGCCGGACGAGGGCGTTCGGGCTGTCGAGATCGATGTGCTCGAGCACGGCGAGCGTGCGCTCGCGTACGTCCGCGGCGTAGGCGCGCACCGGCTCGGCCCGCAGGGTGGGGAGGCGCGACCCGTTGCGCCGCGCGCGCCGGAGCGCGTCGTAGACGTCGCGGTGGACGTCGGGTATCGGCTGGGCGCCTGTCGCGTAGCGGAGGATCCAGAGCTCCTCGAAGTACGCGACATGGGCGAGGCTCCAGACGAGCGGCGGCGCGAGCGGCGAGATCTGGGCGGTCAGCTCGTCGTCGGAGACGGGCCTGAGCACCTCGTTCGTGCCGTCGCGTGTCCGCTCCATGAGGTGCCGGATCTCGACTCGCGTTGACATCGTCAGCGTGATTATCGGCCGTCCCGGGGGAAGGCTGAACGGGTTCCGCAGTCGGCGCCGTCCGGGCTGTCGGGGCTGTAGCCTTGGCCGCCTGAACCGGAGAGAGGAGCAGGGAGCATGAGCGAGGTTGGAAACGGCGCCGTCGTCGTCGCGCGCGACGTGCAGCGCCGCTACGGAGAGGGCGACACCGCGGTCGACGCACTGCGAGGCGTGTCCGTCGACATCGCACCCGGCAAGGCGACGGCGGTCATGGGGCCGTCCGGATCGGGCAAGTCGACGCTGATGCACATCCTCGCCGGCCTCGACAAGCCGACGTCGGGCTCGGTCGGCATCGCCGGCACCGAGATCACGACCCTGGGCGACAACCAGCTGACGAAGCTCAGGCGCGAGCACATCGGCTTCGTGTTCCAGTTCTTCAACCTGCTCCCGATGCTCGACGCGAAGGAGAACATCACGCTCCCGCTGACGATCGCGGGGGAGAAGCCGGACGCCGACTGGTTCGACCAGCTCGTCTCGGACGTGGGCCTGGAGGATCGGCTCTCGCACCGTCCCTCCGAGCTCTCCGGCGGCCAGCAGCAGCGCGTCGCCATCGCGCGCGCGCTCATCTCCAAGCCGACAGTGCTCTTCGCCGACGAGCCGACCGGGAACCTGGATTCCTCGACGAGCGCGGAGATCCTCGAGCTGCTCCGGCGCTCCGTCGACGAGTACGGCCAGACGATCGTGATGGTCACCCACGACGCGCGTGCCGCGGCGATCGCGCACCGCGTGCTCTTCCTCGCGGACGGCACGATCTTCCGCGAGCTCGGCGAGTGCGACGCCCACACGATCCACACCGTCATGGACGAGCTCGCCGCAGCGTGACCCGAGTCGCACTCCGCGGTCTCGCGGGGCGCAAGCTCCGCGCGGTGCTGACGGCCATCGCGATCGTGCTGGGCGTCGCGATGATCAGCGGCACCTACATCCTCACGGACACGATCGACAGCGCCTTCAAGACGCTCTTCACGCAGTCCTATGCGGGCACCGACGCGGTCGTGACGGGCAAAGGCCTCGAGATCTCGATCGACGGGGAGGCGCCTCCGTCGCCGCCCGTCGCGGAGTCGCTGCTCGAGACGGTTCGCGGGGTGGAGGGGGTCGCGCTCGCGACCGGGACGATCCTCGACGAGCGCAACACGAAGATCCTGAACAAGGAGGGCGAGGCCACGAGCTCCGAGGGCGCGCCCACGTTCGGGTTCGGCCTCGACACGTCGCCCGCGCTCTCCCAGTTCAATCCGCTCAACGTCCTCGAGGGCCGCTGGCCGGCCGCGAGCGACGAGGTGGTCATCGACGTCGGGACGGCGGACGACGACGGCTACGCGGTCGGCGACACCGTCGAGATCACGACGCTGCAGCCGAAGCGTGCCTTCAAGCTCGTCGGCGTCGCCCGCTACGGAAGCATCGACAGCCTCGGCAACGCGAGCTTCGCGGTGTTCACCATCCCGGCTGCCCAGGAGTTGCTCGATCGCGAAGGGCAGTACGACGCGATCTCGGTCGCGGCGGACGAAGGCCTGTCGGAGGACGAGCTCGTGACCGCGATCGCGCCTGCGCTGCCCGAGAGCGCGGAGGTCGTGAGCGCCACTGCAGAGGCCGAGGAGGCCGTCGACGAGGTGAGCGAGTTCACGGCGTTCTTCCGCTACTTCCTGCTGGCGTTCGCCGGCATCGCGCTCTTCGTGGGCGCATTCGTCATCTTCAACACGTTCTCGATCACGGTCGCCCAGCGGACGCGCGAGTTCGCGACGCTGCGGACGCTCGGCGCGACGCGACGTCAGGTCCTCGGCTCCGTGATCCTCGAGTCGCTCGTCATCGGCTTCCTCGCGTCGCTCATCGGGCTCGGGCTCGGCGTGCTTCTCGCAGAGGGGATCGAGGGGCTCTTCCGCGCCCTCGGGGTCGAGCTGCCGACGGCAGAGCGCGTCTTCGCGCTGCGGACGGTGATCGTCGCGCTCGTCGTCGGCGTGGGGATCACGCTCGTCGCGGGCATCTTCCCGGCGATTCGCGCGACCCGCGTCCCGCCGATCGCGGCCGTGCGCGAGGGCGCGGTTCTTCCCAAGTCCAGGTTCGCACCGTTCGTGCCGTGGATCGCCGGGCTCGTGACTGTCCTTGCGCTCGTGATGCTGGCGCGCGCGATGTTCATGGACGAGCTGGGCACCGCGGATCGCCTGCTCTCGATCGCGGCGGGCGTGCTTCTGCTCTTCCTGGGTGTCGCGATGCTCTCGTCGCACGTCGTCGGACCGATTGCCCGCTTCGTCGGCTTTCCGGCGCGCAGCGCGGGCGGCGTGGCCGGGCGACTCGCGAGCCGGAATGCGGTGAGGAGTCCGGCGAGGACAGCTGCGACGGCGGCTGCGCTCATGATCGGGATCGCGCTCGTGTCGTTCATCGCCACGCTCACGAACGGGATGAAGGCGTCCAACCGCGAGGCGATCGAGGAGCAGATCGCCGCCGACTACGTGGTGACGTCCCTGGACGGCTACACGCCCTTCGTGGCCGCTGCCGGGGATGCGCTCGCAGAGTCCTCGGTTCCCGAAGTCGTGACGAGCGTCCGCTCGGAGGCGGGGCTCGTCGACGGCGTTACGACCGAGGTCGGCGGGCTCGAGCCGGAGACGATCGCGGATGCGTACATCTTCGACTGGCGTGACGGCGACGACAGCGTGCTCGCGAAGCTCGGGGACAACGGCGCTCTCGTCAGCTCGAACTACGCCGAGGATCACGACGTCTCGGTCGGGGATGTGCTGACGTTGCGTTCCGCGGCCGACCGCACCGCCGAGATCACGGTCGTCGGCACGTTCCGGCCGCCGCCGTTCTACCCGCTCATCGAGAGCGTCAACGTGTCGAGCGAGCTCTTCGACGAGCTGTACGACCGGCCGCGCAACCGCTGGACGTGGGCGAACGTGCCCGGCGAGCCGAACGAAGAGAACCGCGCCGGGCTCGAGCAGGCGATCGCCGGCTTCCCGGATACGCAGCTCGAGACCCGCGAGGAGTGGATCGACCGCGAGGACGCCGACTTCAACGAGTTCATCTCGTTCCTCTACGTGATGCTCACGCTCGCCGTGTTCGTCAGCATCTTCGGGATGATCAACACGCTCGTGCTCTCGGTCTACGAGCGAACGCGCGAGATCGGGATGCTGCGCGCGATCGGGATGACGCGGCGCCAGGTGCGGCGGATGATCCGCCAGGAGAGCATCATCACGGCGCTGATCGGCGCCGCGATCGGGCTCCCGCTCGGGATCTTCCTCGCGGCGCTCGTCAATCGCGCGCTCTCGGAGTACGACGTGCGCTTCTCGATCCCATGGGTGCAGCTGATCGTGCTGACGATCGTGGCGATCGTCATCGGGATCCTCGCCGCGATCATGCCCGCGCGCCGCGCGGCGAAGCTCGATCCGCTCAGAGCGATTGCGTACGAGTAGCCCGTACCTCGCGGGGTAGTCTCGCGAGATGGGCCGCTTCGCCGTCAGAGGCCTCCTCAGCCGGAAGCTGCGTACCGCGCTGACCGCGCTCGCGATCGTTCTCGGCGTGGCGATGATCAGCGGGACGTATGTCCTGACCGACTCGATCGACCAGGCGTTCGACAGGATCTTCACGGACATCCGGCAGGGCTCGAACGCCGTGATTTCGGGCAAGTCCGCATTCGACATCAGCGAGGGCTCGGGCGTGACGGAGCCGACCTTCGCCGAATCGCTGCTGCCGCAGGTGCAGGCCCTCCCCGTCGTCGCCGAGGCGGAAGGCAGCGTCGACTCCGACGCGACGCAGCTCATCGGCGACGACGGCAAGGCAGTCGTCTACGGCGGCGCGCCGAACCTCGGGTTCTCGATCTCGAACCCGTCCTCTCCGTTCAACCCGTTGACGCTGATCGAGGGCGACTGGCCCGAAGCGAACGAGGTCGTCGTCGACAAGGAGACGGCCTCGAAGGAGGACTTCGAAGTGGGCGAGACGATCGGCGTCCAGGTCGAGGGCCCGGTCGAGCGGATCCGGCTCGCCGGCATCGTCCAGTTCTCCTCCGGCCTGACGATCGGGGGCGCGACGCTCGCGGGCTTCGACCTGCCGACCGCCCAGCGACTGATGGAGAAGGAGGGTCGGCTCGACGAGATCGCGGTCGCGGCGACGCCCGACACGACGGATCAGGAGCTCGTCGCGCAGATCGAGGAGATCCTCCCCGACGGCACGCTCGTGAGGACGGGTGCGGAGCAGGCGAGCTCGGACGCGGAGGAGACGAACGAGTTCATCACGTTCCTCCAGGGCTTCCTGCTCGCGTTCGGCGGCATCGCGCTCTTCGTCGGTTCGTTCGTCATCGCGAACTCGCTCTCGATCACGATCGCCCAGCGGACACGCGAGCTCGCAACGCTGCGGACGCTCGGCGCATCGCGACGGCAGGTGCTCGCGTCGATCATCGTCGAGTCGCTGATCGTCGGCGTCGTCGCGTCCGTGATCGGGCTCTTCCTCGGTTTGCTGCTGGCGCGCGGTCTCTTCTCGCTGTTCGACGCGGTCGGCTTCACGCTCCCCAACACGGGCCTCGTGTTCGAGAACCGGACGATCGTCGTCGCGCTCGCCGCGGGGATCGTCGTCACCCTGCTCGCGAGTCTGCGACCTGCGACCCGCGCGACGCGCGTACCCCCGATCGCGGCCGTGCGCGAGGGCGCGACGCTGCCCCCCGGGCGCTTTGCCCGTTTCCGCTGGATCGGTGCCGTGCTCATGACCGGGGCGGGGTTCGCGGCACTCCTGTACGGCCTCTTCGCCGACGGGCTCGAGACGACCCAGGTTCTCGTCTGGATGGGGCTCGGGGCGCTGCTCATCTTCCTCGGCGTCGCGCTCTTCTCGTCGCGCCTCGTGCGTCCCCTCGCCCAGGTCCTCGGAGCACCCGGGGCCGCGCTCGGCGGTGTTGCGGGGTCGCTTGCGCGTGACAACGCGCGCAGAAATCCCCAGCGCACCGGATCGACCGCTGCCGCGCTGATGATCGGGCTCGCGCTCGTCACGCTCGTGGCCACGCTCGCGGGGAGCATCGTGACGTCGTTCAGGTCGGCGGTGAACGAGCTCTTCACGGGCGACTACGCGATCACGGCGCAGAACAACTTCTCGCCCATCCCGATCGACGCGGCCGAGGCCGCAGCGAAGGCGCCGGGCGTCACGGCGATCGGGAACGTGCGCACCGGGGAGGTGCTCGTCTTCGGCGGCCCGACGTTCGCCACGGCCGTCGACCCGGGTATGGCCGACGTCATCGACATGGATTGGAAGGAAGGCTCGCAGGAGGTCTTTGCGACGCTCGGAGCGGACGGCGTGTTCGTGGACGACGGCACTGCGGACGACGAAGGGCTGAACCTCGGCTCGGTGGTGGCGGTGACCTTCCCGAACGGCACCGTCGAGCGCTTCCGCGTCGAGGGAATCTTCGACCCGCCGGCCGCCGGCTCGCCGTTCGGCGAGGTGACGATCTCGAGCGCAGCCTGGGACGAGCAGATCCCGAACCCGCGCAACCTCTTCTCGTTCCTGAAGATGGAGGGCGGGGACACGGACGCGAATCTGGCGGCTCTCGACGACGCCCTCGCCGCGTTCCCGAACGCGAAGGCGCAGAGCCGCGAGGCGTTCATCGACAACCAGATCTCGGGGCTGAGCGCGATTCTCAACATCCTCTACGTGCTGCTCGCGCTGTCGATCATCGTGAGCCTCTTCGGGATCGTGAACACGCTCGTGCTCACCGTCTTCGAGCGCACGCGCGAGATCGGGATGCTGCGCGCGATCGGGATGACGCGGCGCCAGATCCGGCGGATGATCCGGCACGAGAGCGTGATCACGGCGCTCATCGGCGCGGCAGTCGGAATCGTGCTCGGAATCGTGCTCGCCGCGCTCCTCATCTGGCGCGTCGACTTCATCGAGTTCTCGTTCCCCACGACGCAGGTGATCGCGTTCGTGGTCGCGGCGATCGTCGTCGGGATCGTCGCCGCGATCCTGCCCGCCCGCCGCGCGGCGAGGCTTGATCCGCTCGAAGCTATCGCGTACGAATGACGCCGTCGCGCACCAGCGCGGCGATCTCGGCACCGGAGTAGCCGACCTCGGCCAAGACTTCGGCCGAGTGCTCGCCGACGGCGGGAGGCGCAGAGGCGTGCGTCGCACGCGTGCCTTCGAACGAGAGCGGCAGAGCGGGCAGCTGCAGGCCGGGGATCGCAGCGTGCTCGACCGGCTGGAGGAATCCGAGTGCCTGCGTCTGCGCGGCGTTCGCCACGTCGGCCACGTCCGCGACCGGAGCGGCCGGGACACCGGCGGCCGAGAGCCGCTCGTGCCACTCCGCGGTATCGCGCTCGCGCAGCCGCCCGGAGACGAGCTCGACCAGCTCGGCTCGGTTCGCAACGCGATCGGGGTTCGTCCGGAAGCGCGCGTCGTCGACGAGCTCGGGCAGCTCGAGCACGCCGCAGAGGAGCGCGAACAGACGGTCGTTTCCGCCGGCCACCATCAGCTCGCCGTCCCGCGTGGGGAACACCTGGTACGGCGCGACCATCGGGAAGACCGTGCCCTGGCCGGACGGGATCGTGCCGTCGGCGAGGTAGCCGACGAGGTGGTAGCCGATGTAGCCGAGGGCCGTCTCGTAGAGCGACGTGTCGACGGTCGTGCCGTTCCCCGTCCGCTCGCGTTCGAGCAGCGCGGCGGCGATGCCGAGCGCCGCCCACATCCCCGTGCCCATGTCGATCAGAGACGAGCCGACGCGCACTCCCGGCCGATCCGGCTCTCCCGTCATGCTGATGAGCCCGCCGGCGGCCTGCATGAGGGCGTCGTAGCCGGGCTCCTCGGCGAGCGGCCCGACACGGCCGTAGGCGCCGATCGTGCAGTAGACGAGCCGCGCGTTCCGTTCCCGCAGCGCGACGGCGCCGAGGCCGAGCTGCTCGGCGAGGCCCGGGCGCAGGCTCTGCAGGAACACGTCCGCGCGGTCGGCGAGTCGCAGCACGGCCTCGCGCCCGCGCTCGTCGCTCAACGAGATCGCGAGGGAACGCTTCCCGGCGTTGACGGCCAGGAACATCGCTCCCTCGCCGTTCCAGAACGGCGGACCCCACGCGCGGCCGTCGTCGCCCGTGTCCGGCCGCTCGACCTTCACTACGTCCGCGCCGAGCGCCGCGAGGGTCTCGGCGCAGTACGGCCCGGCGATCGACGTGGTGACGTCGACGACGCGCATCCCGGTGAGTGGACGAAGCGGCATCGGCGGATCATCGCCTCTCTGCGAGGATGCGCGCGTGCCGGACTGGCTCGACTTCGATGCGATCGGCGAGTGGGTCTCCGGGAAGTGGTGGAGCTACTTCGTCATCTTCGGCGTTGCCGCCGTCGACGCGTTCTTCCCGCTCGTGCCGAGCGAGACGACGCTCGTCATCGGCGGGACGTTCGCCGCGTCGGGTGACCTGAACCTGCTGCTCGTGATCCTCGCCGGAGCAGCGGGCGCGATCGTCGGGGACAACATCTCGTACGGCATCGGAAACTGGGTCGGCGAGAAGACGGTCAAGCGGTGGTTTCGGAGCGACAAGTCCGTCAGGCGCCTCGAGTGGGCGGAGCGGACGCTCGACGAGCGCGGCGCGTACATCATCATCCTCGGCCGCTTCATCCCCGGCGGACGCACGGCGGTGACGTTCTCCGCCGGCTACATCCCGACGTTCTCCTGGCGCCGGTTCATCGCCTACGACATCCCGGCCGGGCTGATCTGGGGGACGTACGGCGCGCTGCTCGGCTACTTCGGCGGCAAGACGTTCGAGGAGAACCCCCTCTGGGGGGTCCTCCTCGCACTTGGTCTCGCGTTGTCGCTCGGCTTCGTCGTCGAGGCCGTCAGGCACTACCGGCAACGCCGGGCGACGCCGTCGGCCTGAGCTCACGCCACGCCTTCTGGGCGTAGAGCACTCCTGAGATCAGGATCACCATCGCTAGGAGTCCGTGTAGGCCGTTGATCCAGTCGCCTTGCTTGTCCGGGTCGCCCAGGAACGCAAGCTGCGCGACCGACACGACGAGGAAGCCGACGGCGTATCCGACCTGCCGCCAGTTCCCCCAGTACGCGATGAGCGCACCGATGATGATCGCGAGCTGCCCGATATGCACGAAGCCCGCCCCGCCGGCGTGTGCGTCGAGCGCGCCCTCGCCTGCTCCGCGAATGTACGCAGCAATCGAGAACGCCTGCCAGAGCACACCGACGGCGACGATGACGCCGCCGACGAACACTGCCCAGATCGCTTTTCTCTTCATGACGCGATCCTCTCGCATAGGGCGGACGATCTCAACCGGGCACGTACGCTCCTTGGAAGTGAACCGGCTCGCCGACGCGACCTCGCCCTACCTCCTGCAGCACGCCGAGAACCCGGTCGACTGGTACGAGTGGGGTGACGAGGCGTTCGAGCGTGCGCGGTCGGAGGACAAGCCGCTGCTCGTGTCCGTGGGCTACAGCTCCTGCCACTGGTGCCACGTGATGGCGCACGAGTCGTTCGAGTCGGAGACGACCGCCGCGCTCATGAACGAGCTGTTCGTGAACGTGAAGGTCGACCGGGAAGAGCGGCCCGACGTGGACGCGGTGACGATGGAGGCCGCGGTCGGCATGACGGGATCGGGCGGCTGGCCGACAACGGTCTTCATGACTCCCGAGGCAAAGCCCTTCTACGCGGGAACGTACTTCCCGCCGGAGCCACGGCACGGGATCCCGAGCTTTCCCGAGCTGCTGCGGGCGGTCTCGGAGACCTGGCGCGAGCGGCGCGACGACCTCGAGCGTCAGGCCGAGCGGATCGACGGCGCGCTGCGCACGACCGCGAGCTCCGGGCCGTCGACGGGCCTGCTGACCTCCTCGCTTCTGGCGGATGCCGCCCGCGGCATCGCGGCCACCTTCGAGCCCGCGTACGGCGGCTTCGGACGCGCGCCGAAGTTTCCCTCGGCCTCGACACTCGAGCTCCTGCTTCGCCGAGGTGACGAGCGCTCGCTCGAGCTGGTGACGACAACGCTCGACGGGATGGCCGCAGGCGGTTTCTACGACGTCGTCGGCGGCGGCTTCCACCGCTACTCGGTCGACGACCGCTGGCTCGTTCCGCACTTCGAGAAGATGCTCTACGACAACGCCGTCCTCGTCTCGACCTATCTCCACGCCTGGGTAGTGACCGGGCGGCAGCGGTATCGCGAGATCGTCGAGGAGACGGTGGGCTACATGCTGCGCGAGCTCCTCCTCGAGGGCGGCGCGTTCGCCTCCGCGCACGACGCCGACACCGACGGGGTCGAGGGGCTGACCTACACGTGGACGCCGGAGGAGGCGGACGCCGTGGGCCTCCCGCGCGACCTGCTCGAGCCCTTCGAGCACGGGCGACTCGTGGTGCGCGGAGAGGTCGAGCCGGAGCTGCGCGCGCGCGTGCTCGCAGAGCGTGACGAACGGTTGCAGCCCTTCCGCGACGACAAGGCCCTAGCTTCCTGGAACGGCCTCGCGCTCGCGGCTCTGGCAGAAGCCGGCTATCGGCTGGAGCGTGCCGACTGGCTCGACGCGGCCCGCCGCCTCGGCGAGTTCCTGCTCGGTCCGCTCTCCACCGCCGACGGCCGGCTCTTCCGCTCAGCACGGGAAGGCCGTACGAGCGGCCTCGGCTTTCTCGACGACTACGCAAACGTCGCCCACGGGCTGATCGAGCTGCACGTCGCCACGGGCGAGGTGCGCTGGCTCATCGAGGCACGTCGTCTCGCGCTCCTCGCGGTCGAGCTCTTCGCGGACGAGGAGCACGGCGGGTTCTTCCTCTCGCCGGCGGACGGCGACGCGCGGGTCGCGCGCACGAAGGATCTCCAGGACACGCCGATCCCGTCCGGCAACTCGATGCTCGCCCACGTCCTCCTGCGGCTCGGGCGGATCTGGGGAGACGAGGAGCTCGAGCGGCAAGCGGTCTCCGTGTTCCGGCTCGCGGAGCCCGCGCTCCGGCGCGCACCGGGTTTCTTCGCCTGGATGCTGTGCGGCATCGACCTGTGGCTGAGCCCGCCGCGCGAGCTTGCGATCGTCGGCGGCGTCGAGTCCCCGGTCGCGCGCGCCGCGCTCGCTCCGTTCCAGCCGCAGACGGTCGTCGCCGTCGGCCCGTCGGAGGAAGTCCCGCTCCTCGCCGGCAAAGGACTCGTCGAGGGCGAGCCGGCCCTCTACGTCTGCGAGCGCTTCGTCTGCCACGCTCCGGTGACGGCCTGACGCCGGCGCTCAGGTAGCGTCCCGCCCCATGACGACAACAGAATTCACGGGTGCGGAGGAAGTCGCGTGGGACCTCTCCGACCTGTACGACGGCGGCGACGACCCACGCATCTCGGACGACGTCGATGGGACGGAGAAGGCGGCAGCGGAGTTCCGTGAGCGCTACTACGGCCGCATCGCAGAGCTCGGCCCAGCCGAGCTGCGCGAGGCGATCGAGCAGCGCCAGGAGATCGAGTCCACGTTCACGCGCGCGATCTACTACGCGCACCTCTGGTTCTCGACGGACATGAACGACTCGCAGCGCGGCGCGCTCGTCGCGCGGCTGACGGAGAAGGGTGCCGCGATCGACACGCAGCTCCTCTTCTTCGGGCTCGAGCTCGCGGCGCTCGAGGACGAGCAGGCCGACGCGCTCCTCGCGAGCGACGAGCTCGAGAGCTGGCGCCACTGGCTGCAGACCGTGCGGAAGTTCCGGCCCCACATCCTCACGGAGCCCGAGGAGAAGATCGTCACGGAGAAGTCGGTCTCGGGCTTCGCCGCGTGGGATCGGCTCTACGACGAGCTGCTCGGCGCGGTCAAGGTCGACCTCGACGGCACGGAGATCGGTTTCGAGGACGCGATGTCCAAGCTGTACTCGCCCGACCGCGACCTGCGTCGGCGCGCGTCCGAGGCCGTCACGGTGGCGCTCGAGCCCGGTCTCAAGACCCGTGCATTCGTGTTCAACACGATCATGGTCGACCGCTCGATCGACGATCGCCTACGCGGCTACGACAGCTGGATCTCGGCGCGCAACCTCTCGAACGACACGACCGACGAGGCCGTGCAGGCGCTGGTCGACGCCGTCGTCAACCGCTACGACGTCGTGCAGCGCTACTACACCCTCAAGGCGCGGCTGCTCGGTCTCGACCGGCTCTCCTTCTACGACCGGATGGCGCCGCTCGCCGACGACCCGACGCAGGTGGGTTGGGACGAGGCACGCGAGCTCGTGACGGACGCGTTCGGCGACTTCTCCTCGGAGACGGGAGACATCGTCGGCCGCTTCTTCCGCGACGGCTGGATCGACGCGCCGCCGCGCGACGGAAAGCGCCCCGGCGCCTACTGCGCGACCAACGTGCCTGGCGTGCATCCCTACGTCTTCATGAACTACACGGGCGACCGCCGCTCCGTGCTGACGCTCGCGCACGAGCTCGGCCATGGCCTGCACGGGTACCTCGCCGAGCCGCTCGGCCTCTTCAACGCCTCGACGCCGCTCACCACGGCCGAGACCGCATCCGTCTTCGGCGAGGCGCTGACCTTCAAGCGCCTGCTCGCGATCGAGGAAGACCCGAGGCGCCGCCTCAACCTGCTCGCCGGGAGGATCGAGGACGCGATCGCGACGGTCTACCGCCAGATAGCCATGAACCGCTTCGAGAACGACGTGCACACGTGGCGTCGCGACGAGGGCGAGCTCTCCCCTGAGAAGTTCCAGGAGCTCTGGCTGGGCACGCAGACGGACATGTTCGCCGACTCCGTCGACATCGACGGGTACGGGACGTGGTGGAGCTACATCCCTCACTTCATCGGGACGCCCGGCTACGTCTACGCCTACTCCTACGGCTTCCTGTTCGCGCTCTCGATCTTCCGCAAGTACGAGCTCGAGGGAGACTCGATGGTCGGGCCGTATCTCGACGTGCTGCGGGCCGGAGGCTCGAAGCAGCCCGCCGAGCTCGCCGAGATGGTTGGACTCGACCTCACTGATCCGAGGATCTGGGAGGCAGGCATCGAGGCGCTCGCTGTCGAGCTCGACGAGGCCGAGGCGCTTGCCGCGGATGTCGGGCTCTAGCGCCGCCTAACTCCCGGCCAGGATCGGCGTCTCGACCTCTAGCGGCTGCGGCGCGACCGCTGTACGCTCGCGGCTGACAGGCAGGAACTCGGAGGGGTTCACAAGGAGGAGATCGGTGCGAAAGCTCATCGTGTGCGGGGTCGGGCTCGTAGCTGCCCTCGCACTGACGGTGCCGGGGGCGTTTGGTGGCGCGGCCCAGACACCGGGTCTTACAGCCAGGACGGTCACCATCGGCGGCACCTTCCCGCTCACCGGCCCTGCGGCGGCGTATGCGCCGATCCCGCTCGGGATGCGGGCCTACTTCAGTTACATCAACGCACGGCGACTCAACGGCAAGCGCGGCGTGAACGGGCGCCAGATCGTCTGGAAGTACTACGACGACGGCTACAACCCCGCGAACACCGTCCAGCTCACGCGCCGGCTCGTCGAGCAGGATCGTGTCTTCGCGACGGTGGGCCAGCTCGGGACGGAGCACAACCTCGCCGTCCGTAGCTATCTCAACCAGCAGCGCGTTCCGCAGTCGCTCGTGTCGACCGGCGCCTCGAACTGGGGTCTCCAGACCAAGGAGTACCCGTGGACGACCGGTTGGCAGCCCGACTACGTTGCCGAAGGGCGCATCTACGGGGCCCACATCAAGGCGAACCACAATGGCAAGAAGATCGCCGTGCTGTACCAGAACGACGACTACGGCAAGGACTACCTGCTCGGCGTCCGCTCGGCACTCGGCAAGACCTATGCCGATACGAACATCGCCGCGGAGGTGCCCTTCGAGGTCACGGC